>NZ_LN907828.1:0-300000 GCF_001517405.1 Duffyella gerundensis
AAAGGCGAAACGATGAAGTACATTTTGGCGTTGAAAAGCAAGCCGGAGCAGGCGCAGTTGGCCGTTCGTGTTGGTATCGCCGTCGCCAAAAGTGATGGCAATTTTGACGATCAGGAAAAGGCCAACGCGCGTGAAATTATCGCCGCGCTGGGCTTTCAGGATCAGGAATTTGGTCTCTGACCGCATTACTTTTTTAATACCCTGGAGCTTAACACATGCAATCCACTCACATCGGCTTCCCGATTGAGACTGTCGCAGTTTTCATACTGCTGTCGGTCGGCGCCATTTTTATTGACCTGTTCATGCACCGTCATGACAAGCCAATTACCCTGAAAAGCGCCGCCTTATGGTCCGTTTTCTGGATCCTGATGGCGTTCGTTTTCGCCGGCTTCCTGTATGTACATCATGGCGCTGAAGTCGCCAGCCTGTTCGTTACCGGTTATGCGCTGGAAAAAGTGCTGTCGGTCGACAACCTGTTCGTCATGATGGCGATCTTCTCGTGGTTTGCTATCCCGGACCGCTTCCGTCACCGCGTGCTGTACTGGGGCATCATCGGCGCTATCGTTTTCCGCGGTATCTTCGTGGCAATCGGTACCAGCCTGCTGTCACTGGGCCCGTGGGTGGAAGTGGTCTTCGCGATTATCGTTGGCTGGACTGCGATAATGATGCTGAAAGGCGGCGGCGATGATGATGAAATTGAGGATTATTCACAACATCTTGCCTATCGTATGGTCAAACGCTTTTATCCAATCTGGCCAAAACTCAAAGGCAGCGCCTTTGTCATCAGTCAGAAAGAAGTGGATGAAGAACTGGCAAAACCAGAGAACGCCGACGTGAAAATCGGTCGCGTAGGCAAAGCCGCACGTTATGCCACGCCAATGCTGCTCTGTCTGGCTGTGGTTGAACTTTCAGATGTTATGTTTGCCTTCGACTCCGTTCCGGCGGTGATCGCCGTGAGCCGTGAGCCGCTGATCGTTTATAGCGCCATGATGTTCGCCATCCTTGGCCTGCGTACCCTGTACTTTGTACTGGAAGCGCTGAAGCAGTATCTGGTTCACCTGGAAAAAGCCGTTATCGTGCTGCTGTTCTTTATCGCCGTTAAGCTGGGCCTGAATGCGACTGACCACTTCTTCCATCACGGTTATGGCATTACCGCCACCCAAAGTCTGTTAGTGGTGATTGGTGTGCTGGCGCTGGGTATCATTGCCAGCCTGCTGTTCCCGGGCAAAGCTGAACCGAAAGAAGATTTGCACGATTAAATACGATTAACATTAACGATTACGCACTGTGGCGTAACCACTAATTGAGGAAAATAACATGGCAGTAACTCTCTCCAAAGGCGGTAACGTTTCACTCGCTAAAGCGGACCCGACGCTGGTAAAAGTTCGCCTTGGCCTTGGCTGGGATACGCGTTCAACCGACGGCCAGGACTTTGACCTTGATGCGTCAGCTTTTCTGCTGACCGACGCGGGCAAAGTTCGCGGCGATGCCGATTTCATTTTCTACAACAACCTGCGCTCTTCTGACGGCTCGGTCACCCATACCGGTGACAACCGTACCGGCGAAGGCGACGGTGATGATGAATCACTGGTGGTGGAACTGAATAAGGTACCGGCGGAAGTCGCGAAAATCGTTTTTGTCGTCACCATTCATGATGCGCAGACGCGCCGTCAAAGTTTTGGTCAGGTTGCCAACGCGTTTATTCGCCTGGTCAACGATGACACCAACAACGAAGTGGCGCGTTACGATCTGTCAGAAGATGCCAGCACCGAGACGGCGATGCTGTTTGCCGAACTCTATCGCCACAACGGCGAATGGAAATTCCGCGCCGTGGGTCAGGGTTATGCCGGTGGACTCGCGTCGGTCTGTGCGCAGTACGGTATCAACGCATCGTAATAATTGAATTTGCAGTAAAACATTGCCCGCGAAAGCACGCTTTCCGGGCATCACACAAGCAAAGAGGAATGACACCATGGCTGTATCTTTAACCAAAGGCGGTAACGTAAGTCTGACCAAAGAAGCACCGGGCCTGAGCAAAATCGTTGCCGGACTGGGCTGGGACTCACGCGTGACCGACGGTTCTGCATTTGACCTCGACGCCTCGGTATTTCTGGTCGGTGATGATGGCAAAGTGCTGTCTGACCAACATTTTGTCTTTTTCAACAACGCCAAAAGCCCGGACGGTTCCGTGGTGCATCAGGGCGATAACCGCACCGGTGAAGGCGATGGCGACGATGAGCAGGTGAAATTCGACCTGAACGCCGTTCCGGCTGAGATCAAAAAAGCGGTGTTCGCCGTGACCATTTACGATGCTGAAACCCGTAAGCAGAACTTTGGCATGGTCTCCAACGCCTATATCCGCATCGTCAACGAAGATAACAGCACCGAAATCGCGCGCTACGATCTCTCCGAAGATGCCAGCACCGAAACCGCGATGGTGTTCGGTGAGCTTTATCGTCACAACAACGAGTGGAAGTTCAAGGCCGTGGGCCAGGGCTTCGCCGGCGGCCTGAGCGCGCTGGCTAAACAGCACGGCGTGTCCGTATAACGCATAACGCTGCTGAGCCCTGTCCCCGGACAGGGCTTTTTTTTACCCTCAATCTGCCTGAACAGGCCATATTGCAGAGGATGCCCTATGGAATTGACCTCCGGTCAGAACACCGTACTGGCCACCCGCCAGCTTGAAGTGCAGCTGACTTACGCCTTTCATCCCCATTTCACCAGCGACCTCGACGCCTCCGCTTTTCTGCTCAACGGCGATGAAAAGGTTCTGTCCGATGAGTCGATGATTTTCTATAACCAGCCACGCAACGCTAACGGATCCGTGGTGCTGGAAACTGAGCCAGGCCAGGTGCGACTGCGGCTCGATCTCGATCGCCTGGCGGAAAACGTCAGCAAGGTGGCGCTGACGCTGGTGATTGACGGCAAAGACAACATCAGCGGACTCAGCGCCCTGGCGTTACAGGCTGATGGTCATCGTTATCAGGTGCCGCTGGCGGATCGCAGTGAAAAAGCGCTGATTGTGGCGCAGATTTATCGCCATCAGGGCGGCTGGAAAATACGCGCACTCGGCCAGGGTTTTAACGGCGGCCTGCAGCCGCTGGCGCAGCATTATGGTGTGGATATCGCCGCGCCGGAAAACGTGCCTGTGCCACCCGCGGCACCCGTTACCACCACGGTAAGCCTTGAGAAAAAACTGGCGAAGGTACCTGCACTGGTCAGTCTGGCAAAGCCCATCCGTGTCAGTCTGGAAAAGCACCGGCTGCACGATGTGAAAGCGCGTGTCGCGTTTGTGCTTGATGCCTCCGGCTCAATGACCAACCAGTTTAAAAGCGGCAACGTGCAGAAAGTGCTGGAGCGCGTAGCGGCGCTGGCGGTGCAGTTTGATGATGATGGCGCGCTGGAACTCTGGGCGTTTGGCACGGAATTCAAAAAGTATGAAGACGTCACGCTGGATAACCTCGATGGCTATGTCGAACGGCTGCGCAGCACCGGTAAACGCAGCATGTGGGAAATTATTCCCGGCCTCGGCGGCACCAACAACGAGCCGCCGGTCATGCAGGATATTATTGCCACCTTCAGCGACAGCACGCAGCCCGCCTTTGTGGTGTTTATCACCGACGGCGGCATCAACAAAACCCGCGAGATAAAAAATGCCATTCGCGAATCGGCCCAGCTGCCGATTTTCTGGAAGTATATGGGGCTGGGCGGCAGCAATTACGGCATTCTGGAAAAGCTGGATAACTTCACCGATCGGCTGGTGGACAATACCCACTTTTTTCCGGTGGATGACTACAAACGCATCAGCGACGAGCGCCTTTACGACCTGCTGTTGACCGAATTTCGTGAATGGCTTGACGAGGCGCGGCGGAAAAAAATTCTGCGCGACTAAGCCGCCTGAGACCCGCCTGCCGCGTCATCACACGCGGGCAGCCGAAAACCACAGCGTTGATTGGGTTGCCATAAGCGGAAGCCGCGTTATCCTCTTTAGCAACCAACCTGGCTTTTTACTTATCTCCAGCTGATGTCAGCTAAGGACGGACGATGACTTTCCTGATTTTTCTTGTGGCCTGCGGCGCGGCGGCCAGCACCGGCATGCTGTTTAAACCTGGCGAATGGTATGACGGCCTTAAAAAGCCCTGGTTCACGCCGCCAAAGTGGCTCTTTCCGGTCGCCTGGTCAATTATCTATCTGCTGCTTGCCTGGGCAGGATATCGCCTTACCTTGCTGCCCGGCAGCGAGACGTTGCTGGCGCTGTGGGCGGCGCAAATCGCCCTGAACACGCTGTGGACGCCGATCTTTTTTGGTGCGCATCGCATCGTCGCGGGCATGATTATTCTGTCGCTGCTTTGGCTGATCGTCGCCACGATGGTGGTGCTGGCCTTCCAGCTCGACAGCGCTATCGGCCTGATGCTGGTGCCCTATATTGTCTGGCTCACCGTCGCCGCCGCGCTGAATTTCTCTATCCTGCGCCATAACCGCGCCTGACAGCCGATTGACAAAAAGCCCGCCGAATGGCGGGCTTTTTTATGGAACGCGTTTCGCGTTAAACACTGCTGTTACCAGCGCTGGTGTACCCATGGCGCGATTTTTTGCTGATAAATTGCCTTGATCGCTGCCATTGTCTCGTCGCTGAGCGCGGGAAGATCGCTGGCGCGCGCATTGGCCTGCGCCTGCTCGCGGTTTTTTGCGCCGGGAATCACCACGCTGATGGCATCGGCCATCAGGATCCAGCGCAGCGCAAAGGCCGCCATGGTGGCATCGCCGCTCACATACTGGCGAACGTCTTCAACCGCATCAAGCGCCACGTCATAAGGTACGCCAGAGAAGGTTTCGCCTTTATCAAAGGCTTCGCCATTGCGGTTAAACGCACGGTGATCGTCAGCCGAAAACGCCGTAGTGGCGCTCATTTTTCCGGTCAGCAAGCCCGATGCCAGCGGCACGCGTGCGATAACCGCCACGTTACGGCGACGCGCTTCCTGGAAAAACAGCTCCGCCGGACGCTGACGAAACAGGTTATAGATGATCTGCACCGAGGTGACGTTGGGAAACTCCATCGCCTTCAGCGCTTCTTCAATCTTCTCTACCGACACGCCATAAGCCCGAATTTTACCGGCCGCCTGCATCTCATCCAGCGCGGCAAAAACCTCCGGCTGGTAGTAAACCTCCGTTGGCGGGCAGTGCAATTGCAGCAGATCCAGCGTATCGGTTTGCAGATTCTCCAGAGAGCGATCGACAAAGGCTGTTAAGTTTTCGGCGTTGTAACCTTCGGCCACGTGCGGCGAGAGACGGCGTCCCGCCTTGGTCGCCACAAAAGGACGCTCGCCACCACGTTCGTTGAGCACTTCAGCAATGATTTTTTCCGAGCGGCCATCACCGTAGACATCAGCGGTATCGATAAAGGAGATACCTGCGTCCAGCGCGGCATGCAGGGCGCTTTTGGCATCCTCATGGGAAACTTCACCCCAGGTACCACCAATTGCCCAGGCGCCGAAGCCCACTTCGGAAACGCTGCGTCCCGTGCGGCCAAAAATACGTTGTTTCATGGAGTTATCCTTAATCGTTATGCTGCCCTTATGGCATATTCGGGCCGATGAGTAAGCATAGCGTTTTACCTGCAACCGCGTAGCGTGTTAAAGATGAATGCCATTCATTCCAGCAGTGACTGTTATTTCACTA
The DNA here is from genome assembly GCF_001517405.1 of Duffyella gerundensis. NCBI lineage: Bacteria > Pseudomonadati > Pseudomonadota > Gammaproteobacteria > Enterobacterales > Erwiniaceae > Duffyella > Duffyella gerundensis. Next base: position 5,680 of record NZ_LN907828.1, read on the forward strand.
TGAACCGTATCGACTTTGCCGATTTACAGGTGTTCCTCAACGTCGCGCGCTGCCGTAGCTTTAAGCTTGCCGCCATCGAGCTGGGATTAACGCCGTCCGCGGTCAGCCACGCTATTCGTCGGCTTGAAACCCGGCTCGGTGCTCGTTTACTTAACCGGACCAGCCGGGCGGTGTCCGCGACGGCGTTGGGCATCGATCTGGCAGAAAGGCTGGCAGGCGGTTTTGACACCATCGGCGCCGCGCTGGAAACGCTGAATGCACCCGGCAGCGGCCGTTTTGGTGAATTGCGCATCAATGTTTTTTCGGATGCCGCCCATCAGCTGATTGCCCCGATTCTGCCGCTGTTTGTTATGCGCTGCGCCGAGGTCAGATTAACCATCGTCGTGGACGAAAGGCCGGTTGATATTACCGCTGAAGGTTTTGATGCTGGCATGCGCTACGGTCATTTGGTCCCGGAAGATATGATTGCCGTGCCGCTCACCGGCCCGCAGCGCTGGATTGTGGTGGCATCACCGGCTTATCTTCATCAGCACGGCACGCCTGAAACACCCGCGGAGCTGAAGCAGCACACCTGTATTCAGCTGCTGTTGGGCAATAATGCCGGTTTTCGCTGGGAATTCGGCGCGGGTGAGCAGGCATTCAGCATGAGCGTGCCGGGCCTGATCACCATCAAAGATACCGCCACCACCATTACTGCGGCTAAAGCAGGCATCGGGCTGGCCTATGTGCTGGAGTCGCGCGTTGCCAGCGAACTGGCGGAAGGCAGCCTGGTCAGTGTGCTCAACAGCTGGGCTTCACCGGGCGAACCTTTTCATATCTACTACAGCAGCCGTCGCTATGTGCATCCTGCGTTGCGCGAGTTCATTAACATCGTGCGCCAGCACAACGGGTTGCAGTCGTTACCTGCGCTCAACAACCCGACTGAATCCTGATGTGACGCTGTCACATTATGCCAGCGCCAGTTGGGTGATAACCTGTTCAATTTCGTTGCGAGCCTGCCTGTCTGGCAACGCCAGCGGCAGCGGCAGGCAATCCTCCTGCACCAGATTCAGCGCGACCGCCGCGCTGGCTACCACGCGCAGGCTGCCATATTTACCAAACAGCCGCCACAGTGGGTCCAGCGCCTGGTTACTCGTCAGAGCACGCTCCCGCTGGCCGTTTAACGCCTGCGTGGCCAGCGTCATTGCCAGCTGCGGGAAAAGGCCGCCGACTACCGAATACCAACTGTCACAGCCAGCCAGCAGCGCAGGGACGGCAAAAGCATCGCCGCTGATGCCTAACGAGATGCGCTCCGGCAGGCTTGCCCGCAGGGCGGCAATGCGGTCAATGCAGCGTTCACGATCGGGATAGCCACCGGCAAGTTTGATCGACTGGATGGCCGGCAGCTCCGCCAGGCGAGCATACAGCGCATCGCTGAAATCAAAATGGGTCACGCCCGGATTTTCATAAACGCAGATCGGCACGGAAACCGCCCGCGATACCGTTTCATACAGTGTGAATACTTCCTCTTCGGTGAGCTTTTGATAGGAGACCGGCGCCAGCAGCAGCGCCTGTGCACCTGCCTGCTGCGCATCGTCGGCGGCGAGCAAAATCTCTCTGGTGCGCAACGCGCCAACGCTGGTCATCACCGGCAGCGTACCGGCGACCTCAACCGCCAGCTTCACCAGGCGGGCGCGCTCTTCGCGCGGCAGATAGGCGTAATTGCCGGTTGAACCCAGCACACAGATCGAATCAACCTTCGCGTTAATCAGGCGTTCGATCAGCCCAGAATATGCACGGTCATCGGTGCCGAACTCATCCATCGGCGTCAGGGGAAATGCACACAGGCCGGTAAACATGCGAGGTTCCTTTTTAGGTTAAGGTTGGGCAGACACATCGATAATGGCAACAGCGCGCCAGCGCAGGCCACCAGATTATTGTTAACAAAAGAAACCGTCCAATCATTCCAACCAGCCAGGTTCGCCTCAGCGCGTTGCGGCATGACATACTGCCTTATAATCCCTGACGAACAGGGGTGATTCACCTGGATCTGTTAACCGGTAAACATATGAAATGATGGCTTTCAGGCTGGCCAGCCAGGGCATTACGCTGGCAGGTAGAGCGGGGAATATCGATGCGTAGCCGCCGCTGTTCAGCGCGATGTTAAATGAAGCACAAGATGGGTAGTGCGGCCCCGAACGGAGCACGGTAATGAATGACTTAACCAGCAGCAGCAGCCAGGCGGGCTTTTCCATTCCCGGCTTTGAGCTAATTTATGATGCGCCAATAGAAACCAGCCTGCAGGCTGATGATCTGCGCAGCAGCGCGGTGGTATGGACAGAGATGTTTGACCAGGCGCAGCAGCAGATTGATATCGCGCAGTTCTACGTCGCCAGTCAGTCCGGGTCACGGCTTGATGAGGTTTTACGCGCGCTGAAAGCCGCGGCAGCGCGCGGCGTGAGAATTCGATTCCTGATTGAAGAGCAGGGCCTGAAACGCAGCACGGCTGACACGCTGGCCGAGCTACAATCGATAACCGGCCTCAGCTTGCGCACGATTGCTTTTGCGCGTCTGACCGGCGGGATTATGCATGCCAAATACCTGCTGATTGATGGCAAGCGGGCCTTTGTCGGTAGCCAGAATTTTGACTGGCGCGCGCTGGAGCATATTCACGAAACCGGGGTGCTGATTGATGATGCGCTGGTGGTGCAGCAGATTGCGGCGATCTTCAATCACGACTGGGAAATGCAGCCGTTGTTGCAAGCCGGACTGCCGTTGCCGGTCGGCGAGCTTACGGCTTGTCAGCCAGCAGCGTGCGATCGCGATCATTTTCTTGTCGCCAGCCCGACAGCATTGAATCCGGCGGGCATCGCCGACGCGCAAGTCGTGCTGCCGCAGTTACTTGCCGCGGCCAAATCACACATACACGTGCAGGTGATGGAGTATTCGCCGTTGCTGTTTGGCGCTGGACGTCGCAGAGGCTTCTATCCGCTCATCGATAACGCTTTACGCGCTGCTGCCGCGCGTGGCGTTGAGGTCGCGCTGATGGTGGCGAACTGGAATACCAAACAGCCCGACATCAGCTGGCTGAAAAGCCTGGCGCTGGTGCCTAATGTGCATATCAGGATCGTCACGCTGCCCGATGCCAGCAGTGGATTTATTCCCTTTGCGCGGGTGATTCACAGCAAAATCATGACTATCGATCACCGTCTCGCCTGGGTCGGCACCAGCAACTGGAGCGGTGGCTACCTGGATAATTCGCGCAATCTGGAGTTGGTGATGAACAATGCAACACTGGCACAGCGGCTCGACGCGCTCTGGCAGCAGCTGTGGCAGAGTGAATATGCCGCACCGTTACAGATTGATTATGACTATCCCGCACCGGATCCGGCTGGGCTGAAATCGGCAACATGAACGTCTGTCGCAGAAAGCAAACAGCTTTTTCGTTACGGTGTCACGTTTAGGCTGATATGCTCATGATCTTTATTTATATTTTACTAACAGTAGCTTATGGGTTTCCCTTCAGACAATACGCCGTCTCAGGCTATGATGATTGTCCTTATAAAGAAATGTTGAGTTCTCAAGCTTGTGTATAAACGGGAGGCTCCATGCACAATCGACCGTTTCATTGCGAGACGAAAAAACGTTTTTTCTCGGCGGCTCAGGCTGGAGCTTTTTTCCCTGCTTATTTGCGTGATGGTCGGCGTGGCGGTTGGCCTGATGAGTGGAGCCGGTCATTTGTCTGCGGAAACCATAACGGGCATTACGGTATGCGCACTTTTTCTCTTACTGGCCGTGACTGATCGGCTACTTAAAAAATAGCTGCCGCGTGGGTAACGGTTTAACTGGCAGGCTGAAACCCGCTTCGGGCGCCGCTTGTCCAGTGACGGCAAGCGCCGGTTCTGGCCAGTAGCCGTTCTGAATGTCGGTTAGTCAGACGCTTGCTTCATCACCTGTCGCAACAAGGCCAACAGCCATTGCAGCGCCGGATCGCCATCGCGTCGCTTGTGCCATAACAGCGATAACGGGATAGCAGCGGTATCAACTGGCACTGCGCTCGCTGCCAACCGATATTGTTGCTGCCATGCCCGCGAGAGGCCTGCCGGAACAGTCACCAGCGCGGGTATTTGTTTAATAATCAGCGGTAACGACGAAAAATGCGGCGTCACGTAACGCACGCGCCGGGAACATCCTTGTTCCGCCAGCCGGTCGTCAATTGCGCTATGGCTGGCACCACGATAAGAGACCAGCAGGTGCTGATGCGCCACATAATCCGCTAACGACAGCGGCGAAGGTAAATCCAGCTGGTTGGGGTCCCACAGCGTGGCGAAGGCCATGTTAGTGACATTGTCACGGAGCAGGCCAGCTGGCGTCTGTTGTCCCACGGAGAGAGCGACATCAACCTTGTCCTGCTGCAGCTTTTCACCGTCGCGAAAGGGATCGGTAGCGACAATGACGACATCAATGCCAGGCGCCTGCTGCGCTAATGCTGCCATCAGCGCAGGCATGATCCAGCTTTCCACCCAGTCGCTCATGCCAATGCGAAAGGTATGTGCATCATTAAGGGCGTCAAACGCAGGCGGCTGGAACAACAGTTGCTGCATCTGTTCCATCATAGGCGCCAACGCCGCGATCAGCGCTTCGGCGCGAGGCGTCGGCACCATACTGTTTGCCGTGCGGACAAAAAGCGCATCATCAAACAGCGCACGCAGCCGGGCAAGCGCGCCACTGACCGCCGGTTGACCGAGATGCAGCTTCTGCGCGGCGCGGGAAACGCTGCCTTCGCGGTGCAGCACCAGCAGGACAATCAGCAAATTGAGATCGATGTGACGAAAATCATTTTCCCTGATACTGCTCATTAAATTAATCGATTTGAATGAAGTGTTGGCGCTCAGGATACTCAACGGACCGAAACAATTCGATGAGCCGGAGAGAAAAAAGATGAAAATAGTTTTCGCGATGTGCGCCGCCTTAGGCTTCGCTGCCCCTGTCATGGCCGCAGAACCGCCGATGAGCGAACTGAATCAGCAGGCACCGGGTTACTACCGCATGATGTTGGGCAAACTCCGCATCACAGCCGTATCAGACGGCACGGTCACCGTGCCGCTGGATAAGCTGTTAACCCCCATCTCGCCACAGGAATTACAGCGGCGCATGGCCGCGGAGGCGATGACGTCTCAGGCAGAGACCTCTATCAATGCTTTTGTAATCGATAACGGCCAGCAGCGCATTCTGGTTGATGCCGGCGCGGGCGATCTGTTTGGTCACAAGGGCGGGCATTTGCTGGATAATCTCGCGGCGGCAGGTTATCCCGCTAACACGATTGACGCGGTGTTGCTGACGCATATCCATGCCGACCACTCCGGTGGCGTCTCACGCGCAGGCAAACTCGCGTTCCCTAATGCCATGGTGTACGTCGACAAACGTGACGCTGATTTTTGGTTGAACCCCAATAATGCCAACAAGGTTGAAGCCAGCCAGCGCCACACGTTTGTGGAAAGCGCGCAGACAATTGGCCCGGTCGCAGCCGCTAACCGCCTGAAAACCTTTACCGCACCCGCAACGCTGCTGAACAGCATTCACGCGATGGCGGGTGCAGGCCATACGCCGGGCAGCGTGATCTACCGCGTTGAAAGTGAAGGGCAAACGCTAATGTTGTGGGGCGACATTATTCACGCTAAGGCGGTGCAGCTGCCGGATCCGCAGGTGGCGATTCATTTTGATGTCAATCAGCAGCAGGCGATCGACACCCGCAAGCGCGTGCTGGCAAAGGCCGCTGATCAGGGTGCCTGGGTAGCTGCGGCGCATATCGCTTTTCCCGGGCTGGGTCATGTGATGCGCGATGGTCAGGGATATCGCTGGGTGGCGGCGAATTACACCACACAGCTCGCGCCGTAATCGGTTATCCGCCACGCTAAAGGGTGATTGTTGTGGTTCAGAGCTGATGCCACTGCGGCAGCGCATGGCGTTTTCTGTACCAACGGTAGAGTAGCGCCATCAACAGGCCGAACAGCGCGCCTGCCAGCAACGCTGTCAGCACTGCCACGACGATGCCCATTTCCTGACGCTGCCAAAACATAAACCACATCACTACGCCCCACAGCAGCGAGTAGAAGAGGCCAAATATCAGCATATTGCTGGAAAAGCGGGCAAAGCAGGGCGGAATGAATGTTAAGCCCGCTTTCCACAGCAAGCGATGCGGCAGGGAAGAAAGCCAGTCGCCCTTTATGCCTTTTGCTCGCATAATGGTGAGTGCCCGGGCCTTTTTGCGGTAAAAGCTGTGATCTTTTGCCATTTCACGCTCCTGTCAGATCGTCTGAGATCAATACTATCAGCCGGATGACTCGATGCGACGTTGCCGGTCAGGAATGGGATGCAGGTTTGACGTTATAACTGTTGGGTCAGACAACCGCCTTCTGCGGTAAATGTCACCACGGCACTGGCGCCGTTAACCAGCGTCATCTGCGGCGGAATATGGCCGATATCAACATCGTAAATTACCGGAATAGTCAGATCGCCAAGGGCAGCGCGCAGCGCATCAATGTATTGATGCTTCGAGGCATCATCGTTATTCGGTCCGGCGCTGCGGCCAATCAGAATGCCATTGAGGTGCGTAAACCAGCCTTGTAATCGCAGGCTGAACAGGGCGCGCGTTAATTCGCAGGGACCCATCTCAACATTTTCAAAATAGAGAATAATGCCCTCTTCGTTATTTCTCTGTGCAAAGTGCGGCAAATTACCAAAAGGCGTGCCCGCCAGCCTGGCGATAATATCCAGGCAGCCGCCGATCAAGCGCCCCTGGAAACAGGCGGAGGCAGTGACGCCATCAAGATGTGTCCAGCGGGTTTTTTCGGTCAGGTTGAAAGCCGCATCTGATGCTGGCCCCCACTGGTTTTCTCCAGGTTGAAACGCCGCCGAGGACTGCTGTTCGAGCCGTTCACCGCGCTCGCCTTCAAGCACACGCCATATCGCCTCGGTGGTGGCATCAGGCGCTCTGGCAGCTAAATCCATCAGGTTAGGGCCGTGAACGGTCGCCCAGCCTGACAGCGTGGATAAGGGGAAATGCAGCGTGCTGAGATCGGAGAAGCCGGTGAACCATTTGGGTGCAGCCTGTGCGAACATCTGAAAATCGAGCAGCTCCAGCAACTCAATGGCTAAATCACCGCCCCACGGCGGCATAACGGCTTTGATTTCAGGCTCGGTTAAGCAGAATGTCAGCTCTTCGGCGCGCAACAAAGGGCTCGCACTTTGATTTTTATATTGTTCGCGCAGGCAACGCCCTTCATAAACCCGATAACCTCGCGCTTTGAGATTCGCTATCGCCAGATCCAGACGTGGATGTAAATGGGCTGGCACGCCAGAAGAAGGCGCAGTGATCGCAATCAGATCTCCCGGAACCAGTTTTGCCGGAAAACGCACGGGCATGAGCAACCTCCTTATTCTGTTGGATGACCGGACAACGCAACGTATTCATTACGCATTCTCCAGATAGTGTTAAAGCCGTGCCTGCTAATCGACGAAAGCCGCAATATCGGCCGACATGATCGCGGGCAGATTTTGGGTGATTTTCTCGATCGGCCAGTCCCACCAGGCCAGTTGCTCAAGCGCGGCGATGATCTCAGCAGGAAAGCGCTGCTTAATCACCTTAGCCGGGTTGCCACCCACAATGGTATAGGCAGGAACATCAGCGGTAACCACCGATCGAGAGGAGATTATCGCGCCATTGCCAATGGTTACGCCGGGCATAATCAGTGCCTGATAACCTATCCAGACGTCATTGCCAATCACCGTGTCGCCCTTGTAAGGCAGCTCGCCGGCCTGTGGCAGCGCTTTTTCCCAACCCTGGCCGAAGATATAAAAGGGAAAGGTCGAGAAGCCGGAAAGTTTATGGTTGGCACCATTCATAATGAACTGCGCGCCCCGGGCAATCGCGCAAAATTTACCGATGATCAGCTTATCGCCAATAAAGGGAAAATGATAAAGCACGTTGCGTTCGAAATTTTCTGAATCTTCCGGGTCATCGTAATAGGTGTAATCACCAACGATAATATTGGGATTGTTCACCGTGTTCTTAATAAAGCAGACCTGAGGAAAACCCGCCATGGGGTGTTTATCTGATGGATCGGGTCCGTGCATTTCTATCTCCTTTTCGGCTTGAATGTTTGCCCTGAATCCTGAAGCCCGATTCAGCCGTGGATGTAGCGCACCAGAAGAAACAGCGATGAGTCGTCGCATATCCGCGCATCGAAATCAGCGGACAAAATTAACAAAAAAGTGTTCTTTCTGAGGCACGCTAAAATCGAATATGTCGATTGCTAAATTACGTCAATACAGCGAATCTGGTTATTTCCCAGATGCAAAAATATAACTCAAGGAGCAGCAGATGCCAGATTACTGTTTTTTTCAGAAGGGCAAAGACGTCGTGGTGCTGGAAAGGTCAGACGTTGAAAACGCCGCCTTGCTGGCGGTCAAAGGCTTTGAAAAGCAGTTTGAAGAGATCGAGGCATCCAACCCAAACCGTGCGCTTGTGCGTTTTAAAGCCCTGCGTCACGAGGATTCCACGGCGCTACAAACCTACAGTGGCAATGTGTTGTTGATGTCAGCTGTCTCGGTTATCGGGTTACTCGCTGCGCTTATTCTGCGTTAGCCGCAGGCCGCGCTTACGAGTTCGTACAACATATCGATAACCATCGTCATGCCGATTCACGAATCACCAGCTGGCCGGAGAGAATAATCCGCTGCGGTGTCAAATCGGCCTCATTAATCTTGCGCAGAATCAATCCGGCCGCCTGACAGCCGGTCTCCTCACTGGCAGAGGAAACGTAGGTCAGGGAAGGCGAAGTCAGGTTCACGTGCAGCATATCCTCAAATCCCAACAGCGCGACCTGAGAGGTTAAAAACAGATCCTTGCCTAACGTGCGGCCAACCTGGTGTACGGCGCTGATACCGCCGAGCATCGCATTGGGAGAATGGCAGAGCAGCGCGGTAACGGCATTATTTTTTTCCAGCAGCTTACGGGTCACGAGGCCAGCGGCGCGAGTGCTTTCATCGCAGGCGGGCGCCAACTCCTCACGGAAAATCATGCCGTATTGCGTTAGCGCGCTGCGAAAACCCTGCAGACGCTGCTGGCGAATGCGATCGCTTTCTCCGCCGCCAATATAGGCGATATTGCGGTGTCCACGCTCTATCAGATAACGGGTTGCCAGATTGGCCGCCTGCCGGTTATCACGCATCACCAAATCACACTTCTCTTCAGAAAGAGACTGCGACACCACCACCAGCGGTAGCGGACAGCGACGAATCGCTTCCGGCAACGCAGAAGCAGTGACATCAGAATTCAAATAGATGACCCCTGCGACGCCCTGCTGCTTAAACGACAGCAGGCAGCGTTCGAGCGCCTCTTCATCGTTTTGCGGCTGACCGAGAAACACCATATATTGCCGACGTTCCAGCTCCTGCACGATGCTGGCCATCACCTTGATGGCGAAGCTGTCGCTGAAGTCGCGGATGATCAGGCCAATCAGATTGGAGGTGCTGGCGCGTAAATTGGCGGCGGCTACGTTGTGAACATAGCCCAGCGTGGTCATCGCCTGCTGTACGCGTGCAATGGTGGCGGGAGAGATCTTTCCTTTCTGCCGCAGCACCAGCGACACGGTGGAAACCGACACCTCGGCCTCTTTGGCGACATCAACAATACTGACTCTTTTCACCGCGGCTCCCTGAAAAATGCACGCTAATCATCCCTATAGCATAAGGCTGCCCGCAGGTGGCAGGCAGCCTTATTTCACTCAGTAAACCCATTATTTTCCCAGTATGGCGGACATACGTTGCGCAATAAACTGCGCACGGGCCCCGAAAATCACCTGCACCCCCTTGTCGCCGACGAAGACCACACCGCGCGCGCCCAACCCGTTCAGACCATCTTTATCAACCTGTGGCCCCTGAGCCACTTCTACACGCAGGCGGGTAATGCAGGCACCGACTGAGGCGATGTTATGCGCGCCGCCAAGCAGGCCAATAATTTCGGTGGCCAGTTCGTCATCGGTTTTATTACTGGCGTCAGCAGTGACATCGGCGCGCCCCGGCGTTTTGATGTCATACCGCCGAATCACAAAGCGGAAGGTGACGTAATAAATCAGACCCATCGGCACGCCGATAATGATGGCGTTGAGGTAGTTGGTTTGAAAGCCGTTAAACGATGGCAGGATGCCAAATGAAATGTAGTCAATCAGGCCAGCAGAAAATGATTTGGCGATGTGCGCATGCAGCAGATACATACACATATAGGAAAGCCCGGCCATGATCGCATTGAAGACGTAAAGAATTGGCGCCACGAAGATAAAGGTAAACTCTACCGGCTCGGTAATACCGGTGAGGAAACAGGTCAGCCCGGCGGAAAATAGAATCCCCGCTGCAATCTTTTTGTTGCGGGTTTGCGCTTCATGATACATCGCCAGACAGGCGGCTGGCAGGGCAAACAGCATCAGCGGAAACTCACCCTGCATAAACTTACCGGCATTTTGATAGCTGTCGCTGCTGAACGACTTCACGCCTTCTTCCAGCATTTTGAACCAGATAGTTTGATCGCCATGGATCACCTGACCAGCCTGGGTGGTGTAATCGCCGAAGGAGTACCAGAACGAGGGATACCAGATGTGATGCAGACCCAGCGGAATCAGCGCGCGTTCAACCAGCCCAAAGATAAAGGTTGAGGCGGCCTGATTATCGCCGTTTACCACCACCGACAACGCATCAATGCCGGACTGAATATATTGCCAGATATAGGGCAGCAGCAGGCCAAGCAGAAATGAGAGAAAGGCGGTGGCAATCGCCACAAAGCGTTTGCCGGAGAAAAAGCCAAGAAACTCCGGCAGCTGTATGGTGTGGAAACGGTTATAACACCAGGCCGCAAGGATGCCGCACAGCAGCCCACCGAAGACGCCCATCTGCAACGTTGGAATGCCTACCACCATGGCGTACTTGCCGCCCTGCGCCGCCATTTCAGGCGTAATGGAGAGCACGGTGCCGATGGTAACGTTAGTAATAAATACCGAAACCGCCGCCGACAGCGCAGCGATACCCGATTCCGACGCCAGCCCAACCGCCGAACCAATGGCAAACAGCAGCGGCAAGTTATCAAAGATTACACCACCCGCATTCATCATCAGCGGTAAGTGAAACTTATCGCCAAACGCCAACAGCAATCCCGCTGCGGGCAACAATGAAATGGGCAGCATCAGGGCGCGGCCTATCATCGACAATTTGGACAGCGAACGTGTTAATCCTGAAATCACACTCATAGTAAATCCCCGGTTAAAGGCAGTAATCGGCGCAAAAATCGCGTTTTTATTGTAGGTAGAACGTTCTACCAATGTGAAACAGGCGTTTAAAACGCGCAATGAAAATTTCATCGCCGGTCATACGGGATTGTGATTGTTTGAAGCGCATCATGAATTCGCCGGACGGCAAACAGAGATAACGGGGTGGATTTTTTGTGACGTTGTCACTGTAAAAAGGCGGCTTACCGGGTTATAAGCGTTAAATAAAATCGCACCAGCAGGGCGCTGATGCGAGCACCGGACATTATTTGGCGGTGAGAATCCCGGAGTGTCCCTGTTCATCAATCCACGTAATGTCGCACTTACCAAGCCCCAGCTTTAATACCGAAAGGGTGATGTCCATTTGCGTGCTCACTTGCCACATATCCGCTTTGACCTGCTTCACGGCGCGAGGTGCGAAGCCATTCACTTTGCTTACCCAGCACTGGTCATCGGCGATCACGTCCAGCAGTGCATCGCTATAGAGATGGCTACCGGCTTGCGTCGCTGCGACATTCTGTGCGGGAGTCGGATCTTGCTCTGTCTTCTGCGTTTTACAGCCAGCAAGGGCCAACGCCATCAGCGTTATTAAGAGGGCTTTCTGCATTTTTTACTCCGTTTTGACAGCAGTGAAGGCAATTTCGATAGCCTTTTAAAACCGGGCACCTTCATCGTCAGCTAAAGATGATAAGCGATAGTGTCCGACGTAAAACAGTCGGCTTGTAGACTGCTCAGATATCGCAGTAAGACCTTTACGACTTTGCCGACAGCTGTTTACCACCACGTTGAATGTTCACGACGTTACTGGCGCGGATTGAAGACGATGCCGATGCATGCTGCTCATCCGACAGCACATCGATAAGCTGCTGACCTTGATATCGGGCATGCAAACGAATCCTGCTTTCCTCCAGCTCGGTTTGCTGCCACAGGTAGGCAGAACGTTTGCGGTAAACGGTGCCCGATGCGCTAATCGCAAAATCGTTATCTTCGCTAACAAAGATAAACGCCAGCAGCTTTGTGGTTGGCACGCTTTCCGCTGCATCCTGAAGCGCAATAAAGCGCTCGACGTTAAAGGTTTCGATGACTTCCTCGTCGACGCCATAATGGCGCAGGACATCGCGCAGTGCGTTTTCCAGATCCCACATAAAATAATCATGCTTTACGCCAGGCAACTGTTGGCGCAGCCAGCGAATAGCCTCTTCAGCAGGTTGAGTCAGTAATGTCATAAGTCACCCGTGGATTGCGAAAATGAGCGCTGCCAGAACAGCGGCAGAACCGATACCGGCTTTAACCGGGTTGCCAAACCGCCAGAGAAAACCGAGAAAGAGGGCGTTAAACCCGATCCAGCCATATAACAAGGGCATAAAAAACTCCTGATTGCGTTGTTGGCGGCATCGGGCTAAGCCGGTATCGCAACGTATCTGTTCAGAGATGATGCAAACGCAGATAGTCTGCCAGCCGCTTCGTTGCCGCCGCCACATCTTCTGGAGCGGTCTGCTCTGCGACACAGGTTTTCGCTGCGCTTATCACAAAATTGTTAATAAGGCCTGGCGTGCAAAGCACCAGGTGATCAATCCATTGCTGATAGCGCGCGAACATGGCGTTAAATGCCTTTTCGGCCTCTTTACTCAGCTGCTTCTCTTGTGGTTCAACACAAATTTGCTCACGCATTTGCCCGATCTCAATGTGTTTATGTTGGAGCCGGTAGCCCGTGACGAAATAATCAGATATTGCGGATTAAGTAATATTTATATTCTTGATTAATAGCGGTAAATCTTTTTACGTAATGTAAATTAATCGCCTGTTTTTGCCGGAGATCACTTATCGCCCTTCGACCGGTTGATACAGATATCCAAAACGATATAGATCAACAGCACGACGCCAAAAAGGTTCAGCCAGAGATCTGAATGATGTTGCATATAACACCTCTTACCCTTTGCCAGCAGAGTAAAACCGGGCTTACGCTGACTTATCCTTTACGCGCCGATCTCAGCTGGCCAGCGGTGGGGCAGCAATTTGAGCACCCATATGTCACAGACGCGGCAAACACGGTAGCAGGCGATCACGCCGCTGTTATTGCGCAAGGTGCAGTACCATTTATCATCGACTTCCAGCACTTCACATCGTTTGCGATCGGGAATCTCAACAAGGGTGCCACTGCGTTTTGCATGGCGGAAGTGCGCGGTGATGGCACGGTTAATTAGCGCTTCTTGCTCAAAAGTTGTCATACTTATTTTTCAGCACGAATTAAATCATGAGGGCATTAAACTGTATTTACTGGAATGCAATTTTGATCCGTATCAATGTTGTGATGCTTGTCACATTCGTGCTGGAAATGGGCGGACCGGGTATATCGTTGAGGGCAACTCAACCTGACAGTGGAAATAAATCTTTATAGAGGTAATGACTCTGATGCGAGTGGCTGGCCGGAGCTTGCCATCATCCTGTTGAATCATGCTTACCATGAATAAAACCGTAGCCTGACCTAATGCATTGGTCCTGCTTGTAGTTGATTAATCTGACATAAAGTTATCGGTTTACTTTGCCTGTTGAATTAGAATAGCCTCCCAGCGCATCGGCAAACGTCGATGTGGTCAGCATAACGTTCTGCGCGTTTACAGCTGCATTATACGACAGCCAATCTGACGCCTTTATAACCGTTTCTCGGCCGTTATTACGCGCCTTCCGCCTGTTTTTAGAATGTATCAATTAATCAATATCTAAGGTTTTGTATGCCAATTACCCGTCGTGATTTTCTTAATGGCGTTGCCTTAACGGTTGCTGCCGGCCTGACGCCGCTGGAGCTGCTTCAGGCCGCGGGCCATGCAACAATGCTTGATGGCGATGCGCAATATCCGCCTGCATTGATGGGTTTACGCGGTAATCATCCAGGCTCGTTTGAAAATGCCCACGCGCTGGGTCGCGAACATGAGAATTTTAATTTCGATGCGCTTCCCGTCGAAGAGCACTATGACCTGGTGATTGTCGGCGGCGGCATCAGTGGTCTGGCGGCCGCCTGCTTCTGGCAGCAGGTAGCCGGTAAAGATAAAAAAATTCTCATTCTGGATAATCACGATGATTTTGGCGGACATGCCAAACGCAATGAATTTTCCGTCGGTAAGAAAACCCTGATCGGCTATGGCGGCAGTGAATCATTCCAGTCGCCTGCCAATAACTTCAGTCCGGTAGCCAATAAGCTGCTGCAGGACGTTGGCATCAGCGTGGTAAAAATGAAGCAGTGTTTTGATCAGAATTTTTATCCCGATCAAAATCTGAGCCGCGGTGTTTTCTTCGATAAAAAGAATTTTGGCGAAACCCGAATTGTAAGTGGCGATCCGGGCCGGGCCGTCTCCGATGATATTCCGCCAGACAGGCTGAACGGCCGCAATATAGAAGATTTTATCAACGATTTCCCGCTTGCCGAGGGGGATAAACAGGCGCTGATCGATCTGCACGTCAGGCCAAAAGATTATCTGCAGCCGATGAGTGTCGATGAGAAAACCGAGTGGCTGGACACCCACAGCTATCGGGAATTCCTGCTCAAGAAAGTCGGACTGAGCGAAATGGCTGTGCTCTATTTCCAGCAGCGCACCAATGACTTTTTCGCCATCGGCATCGAAGGCATTTCCTGCAACGATGCGCGAGCTTGCGCGTTGCCTGGCATGGAGGCGATGCAGTTGCCGCCACTGGAGGAAGAGGCACAGGCCGATCTTGACGAGCCTTACACCTATCATTTTCCCGACGGCAACGCGGGTTTAACCCGGCTGCTGGTGCGCCATCTGATCCCGGAAGCGCTGGCTGGCAGCACCATGGAAGATTCGCTCACTTCACGGCTCGATTACAGCCGACTTGATCGTCAGGAGAACAACACGCGCCTGCGCCTGAACAGCATCGTGGTTAACGCCGTAAACAGCGACGATGGCGTGGTGGTGACTTACCTTAACGCTGGCAAGCCTCATCGGGTACGCGGCCGCAGTGCGATCATGGCCTGCTACAACATGATGATTCCGTTCCTGGTGCCAGAGACGCCGAAACCGCAGCAAGAGTATCTGCGCATGAACGTCAAAGCCCCGCTGGTTTATACCAATGTGGCGATCAAAAACTGGTCATCCTTTAAGGCGTTGGGCATTCACGAGTTTTACTGCCCGGCAGCGCCATACAGCCGGGTGAAGCTCGATTATCCGGTCAGCATGGGTGACTATCAACACCCGAAAAATGATGATGAGCCGATGGTACTGCATATGGTTTATGTGCCGACCTGGCCGGGCAGCAACCTCACCGCGCGTGAACAGTTCAGGCGCGGCCGCGCCTATTTGCTTGGCACCTCGTTTGATACTCACGAGGCGATGATCCGCGATCAGCTACAGGAGATGCTGGGCGGCGCTGGATTTGACCACCAGCGCGACATTGTTGGCATCACCGTTAACCGCTGGGCGCACGGTTACGCCTACTACGCCAGCCCGCTGTTTGATGACCTCGATAAAATGCCTGAGATTATCAAAGAAGCGCGCCAACCGGTTGGCCGTATTGCCATCGCCAATTCTGATTCCGACTGGAGTGCCTACGCTCATGCGGCAATCGATCAGGCCTGGCGCGCCGTTAATGAACTCCAGGCAATGGGCTGAGGAAAATAACATGTCTAAGTTGATTCCGATCCTTGCAGTAATGTTCTCTGCCAGCGCCTTTGCCAATACTGCCGAGGGAGAATACATCGCGCGCATTGCAGACTGCGTGGCCTGCCATACCCAGAAGAATGGCGACGAAATGGCCGGTGGCAAAAGATTTCAAACGCCGCTCGGCGATATTTTCTCAACCAATATTACGCCCGATCGGCAACAGGGAATTGGCGCGTACTCTTATGAAGAATTTGACCGCGCCGTGCGCCAGGGTATTGCGCGGGACGGGCATTATCTCTATCCGGCGATGCCCTATCCTTCCTATGAAAAAATGAAAGAGGAAGATATCAGGTCGTTGTATGACTATTTTATGCACGGCGTAAAACCGTCGGCGCAAAAGAATCAAGCCAGCGAGATTCCCTGGTATTTTTCGCCGCGCTGGCCGCTGCGTATCTGGAATGGTCTCTTTACCGAAACAGCCGCAGGCACCGCTGTCGCGCAGGATCCCCAGCAAAACCGGATCATGCGCGGCAAATATATTGTGGAAGGGCCGGGACATTGCGGTGCCTGCCATACGCCGAGAGGCATTGCCCAGCAGGAAAAAGCCTATGACAGCGCGGATCCGGTTTATCTCAGCGGCGCAATGATTGATGGCTGGTTTGCGCCATCACTAAGAGACTTAACGCTTGCTGATGACGAGCTGCAAGCGTTGTTGCATCGCGGAAGAAGCCGCCATTCTGCGGTCGCCGGGCCTATGAGTGAAGTGATCACCCAGAGCACGCAATATCTGACCGAAGCCGATCGTCGATCGGTCAGCGCCTATTTATTGAGTCTCAACAGTGATAAAGCCCATGGCGATCGCGTCGTCTCATCGGAACGCGCTAAGACGAAAAACGCATCGGGCAACGCGCTTTATTTCCGTTATTGTTCAACCTGTCACGCTATCGACGGCAAGGGAACCGATTACAACGTGCCTTCTCTGGTGAATAACGCGGCGGTAAACGCGGAGGATCCTGCTAATTTGATCAAAGTTATCGCCTGGGGCGCTGAGACGCCGGTTACCAAAGGCAACATTCCTTATAAAATGCCCGCTTATCAGGGCGAAATAAGCGATGAGCAATTGCGGGACGTGGTGAATTACGTTCGTGGCGCGTGGGGCAATCATGTCGAGCCGATCAGCGAACAAAAGATTAAAGATGTGCTGGAAAATAAGCATTGATAGCGGGCGGGGTAGCTGGCTGCAGCGTGATTAATGAGTGACATATTGCATTCAGGGAAAGCCAGAAGCAACGCAGGAGACCCTGGCATTTTTGCTTCTAAGCTTAAAAACGTGTGCCGCGTACAACGTTTTTACTTTTTCCTTGGGTTAAAACTAAGATTCATTTTGATCGAACGTTGGAGAGTGTGAAGAGTTGAACTGTCCCCAGGTTGGGGGTGCTATATCCCATAGTTGGGGATAGGGAAAAACATGCACGCTACATTTATTGAGCTTTCCAGCTTTCAGCGATATCGGGCTGAAAATTTGAATGATGATCGGTTCAGAATGCTTCAGAGCATGCTGCCTCTCGCGCAATTCTGAAAAACCCGCTTTCGAGTTCATCCGGTACAAACCGCGCTCCCTGCGCGGTTTTTTATTTGCTCCCTGCGCGCCAGAGGGTAGGGGATTTACCCAGCGGTTATTTTTAGAAATGTGTCGAAGATGAACATTTAAGGCCATTTGAAAAATGATCGTTTTCTTTTGAAAAGTTACAGGCAGAGGCCATGAAGGATCCGAGCGCGGACTACTCAATTAATGATGCGATTTGTAAGGAGAAATGCAGAGACTCACCTGAAAACCTTACCGTGTAACTTTATATAATGCTTATTATATTACTCTGGATACGAAGTCCGCAGGATCTGCAGTAATTTTAAGCATTCAGAGAGCCTGAACCGCGAAAAAAGAGGCGTGGCGATGATAGCGCTACGTAAATTCTGACCGCCCATCACCCCTGCTAACGCTACAGATTTCACGTAGCGCAATCTGGGTGTTATTGTATGAATGTTGTCCAGAAAACGAAGGCTTGCGGAAAAAAATTGAATTATTGAACCAGCAGTTAGGTCACTTGGTTGGGAGGAGTTAACAGCACATTTTGGCATCAGCTAAAGTTTAAAATAAGCCCAGCACATCTCTTACTGCCGCAACGGCACGCGTGATAATGCCTGAATCCCTTTTTGACGCGTACCTCCGCGTTCAGTCAATAATTTAAGTGACGTTGTCACTCATCTGACGCTGGCTTGTTCCTGCACTTCCATAATGACCCCGAATCCGTTTCCCTTCCCCCTGTAATCCAGACAAAACTTATCCACAGAAAATGGGGATAGCCTGTGTGCAGTTGGGTATGAATCCGGCATCTTGTGCGCTATCTCACCATTTAATCAAGCAGTTAGCACCGTGTTGATAACCTCGGGCGTTTTTGCGCCGTCTTGATCAAAGCGGGCTTTGTGAAAGTATTGCGCAGTACATTCTTTGCATGTCGCCACGCGATGCTGAAGGTCAACCCATTTTACGGGCTGTTTTATTGTGATCCTGTTCGAATTTACGCAATTACCGCATTGTGAAAAATCCGCCATGAGTTATGAATGAAGGTATAAATACTTCAAATGAAAGTTTCACACCTATTAGCGGAGAGCGTCATGAACACGGGATACACCTCAATTCATCATCCGGAAGACGTTAAACAGGCCGTGCGCCTGGTAAAAAAAGCGTTAAGAGAACAGATTGGCGACGTCGAAAGGCTGTTTGATCAGGTAAAAGCAAAGATAGTCAGTGAAATCAGTGCGGCTCGAGCTGAAGAGCAGCAGCGCGGTTCGGCCTGGCCAGAGGTCAGCCAGAGTGACATCGCCAGTGGGAAAATTTCAGAGGAAGTCAGAGACCATATTCGCCGCCGCGGCTGCGTAGTAGTCAGGCAGACGTTCAACCGCCAGCAGGCGCTGCAATGGGATAGATCGCTGCTCGACTATCTGGATGAAAACGATTTTGATCGCGTTTATAAGGGGCCGGGCGATAATTTCTTTGGCAACCTTGAGGCGTCGCGCCCGGAGATCTATCCAGTCTACTGGTCGCCCGCGCAGATGGCGGCCCGGCAGAGTGACGCGATGGCGCAGACTCAAACCTTCCTCAACCGCCTGTGGAAATTTGAATCCGAGGGCGAACGCTGGTTCGAGCCAGACGTCAGTATCATCTATCCCGATCGCATCCGTCGTCGGCTACCGGGCACCACATCCTCAGGATTGGGCGCGCACACCGATTCCGGCGCGCTGGAGCGCTGGTTGCTTCCGGCTTATCAGAACGTTTTCCGTCATATCTTCGCTAATCGTTTTGATCAATACGATCCCTGGGATGCCGCGTGGCGTACCAGGGTGAATGAGTATGAGGCGGGCACCACCACAAAATGCTCGGCGTTCCGTACCTTTCAGGGTTGGACGGCGCTGTCCGACATGCAGCCGGGGCAAGGGCTGCTGCATGTGGTGCCGGTGCCGGAAGCGATGGCCTACATGCTGCTGCGTCCGCTATTAAAGGACGTGCCGGAAGATGAACTGTGCGGCGTATCGCCCGGCAAAGTGCTGCCGGTATCAGAAAAATGGCACCCTGAATTGATTCAGGGGTTATGTTCTATTCCTGAACTGCAGGCGGGAGACTCGGTTTGGTGGCACTGCGACGTTATCCATGCCGTGGCACCGGTCGAAAATCAGCAGGGCTGGGGAAATGTTATGTATATCCCGGCCGCGCCCTGGTGCGACAAAAACGCGGTCTGTGCGGCAAACGTCGCGCGCGCGCTGGCAGCAGGCGCATCGCCCAATGATTTTCCGCGGGAAGATTATGAACTGACCTGGAAAAATCGCTTCACACCTGACATGCTCAACGCCAACGGGCGCCGCAGTCTTGGCATGGAATAAGCGCTGATGGCCCGCCTCCGGCGGGCCTTGAGCATGGATGGGGCGTCGCTTATCTTTCTGTTAAGCTGGGCAAAAAGGATCACCGGCAGAGACCATGAACATACGGCATCAACATATTATTCAGCTGGTCAGTGAACGCGGCAGCATCAGCGTCAGTGAACTTTCTCAGATTGCGAGCGTATCAGAAGTAACGATACGGCAGGATTTAAACGTGCTGGAAAAAGGCGGCTTTCTGCGCCGTGTGCACGGTGCGGCGGTTGCGCCTGAAAGTGATGATGTCGGCGCGCGCATGCGCACCCGCTATGCCACCAAAAAACGGCTCGCCGAACACGCGGCATCACTGGTGAATGCTGGCGAGGTGGTGTTCATTGAGGGCGGCAGCACCAATGCGCTACTGGCGAGGGAGCTAAGCGAAAGGCAGGATATTACCATCGTCACCGTTAGCCACTATATCGCCACGCTGCTCAGAGACACCGGCGGCGATGTCATTATCCTTGGCGGTCTCTATCAGAAAAGCAGCGAGTCGGTGGTAGGGCCGCTGACCCGGATTTGCATTCAAAACCTGAACTTTCATAAAGTATTTATTGGTATTGATGGCTGGGATGCACTTACCGGCTTCAATGGTCGAAATATGCTGCGCTGCGATGTCGTTAACGCGCTGATGGCGAAACAGACTCACACTGTCGCGCTGACCGATTCATCGAAATTTGGTCAAATCCATCCGTATCCGCTGGCACCAGAATGCCCCTTTAGCCATGTGATCACCGACAGCGATATTCCTGACGCCGACAGAGAGATTCTGGCAGCTCAGGGGCTGCAACTGGATATTATCGACATTGTCTGAAAACGGTTGTCGGTGGCCTGCGCTGACGACCTCTTTTCATGCTGAGGTAAGACATTGATAATTTAGCAAGAGAGCCGCGGCAGCGAGGCAACAACGATCAATCGCGGCCGCATGACGCACGCGGGTCACCCTATCGATAGCTGTATTAATTTCAGAATTAGATTATTTATTTAACTGCATGAAAACAAAGAAATTACCTGTTATTTCACTTCTTTTTTCTGCTTCAGGAATACGCTATCAAACAAAAATAAAGCCTCAGTTAATACTGCCGGCTCGTCAGTAATCATCCGCACATAAAATAAATTCATGCCAGCAAAAAAAAGCAAAGACACCCGCCTCAACCAGGCATACAATCATTAAAAATATAACAGCTGATACATTCCTTTCTTAACGGTTTTCACCGGCTATTTCTTATTTATTTCGTTCCGGCCAAAGCACGGGGCGGGAGACACACATGCTCAATAATATTAATACGGATGAGGAACGCCGTGAACATGCCCTGCAGGCGCTGCGCTCATCCGATGAAATCAGGGATGAAGTGCTGCGAAAATTTGTCCGGCTGGCGAGCCAGACGCTGGCTATTCCTGGTAGTTTTGTCTCCATTGTGGATGATGAGATGCAATATATCAGGGCCGCACATAACTTTAATCTTAAGCAATCGTCACGCCAGGATTCACTGTGTCGGCACGTAGTGGATGGCAACGGCGTGGTCATCGTTGCCGATACGCATCTTGATCCCCGCTTTGCCGAGCATCCACTGATTATCGGCGCACCTTACATTCGTTTTTATGCTGGAGTAGCGCTGAAAAATCGTGAAGGCGTCCGGTTGGGCACGCTGTGCGTGACCGATACCAGCCCGCAGGCTTTCAGCGCCGCTCAGTTGAATACGCTTCAGCTGCTCGCCACGCTGGTGATGTCCTTTCTCGAAGCCTGGCACTCCGCTGGCTTTATCGATCCGGTTACGGACTTGCCGAATCGCCAGCGTCTTATTCGCGATCTGCAATATCTGGCCGAGGCGGGTGATACCACGCGACGCAGGCTGGTGCTGATCGACTGCATTGATATGCCGCGGGCTTACGAACTCGCTCGCTCGATGGGAATGGGCCCGGTAGAAAGCCTGCTCGGTGATATGGCGACGCTTATTCCGCTGCGTCTGCGGTTGACGCCGGGTGACATGCTGTACACCGTGGCTACCGGGCGCTTTGCGCTGCTGACCCGCGCTGACGGGCCGCTGAATGCCAGTTGGGTTGTCAGTCGGCTTGCCGGTATCAGCGCCGACCTGGAAGAGGGGTTGTCAGTAGCGCTGACCACCCACAGCGGCGAGGCGGAATTTATTGCCGGTGAAGTGGCCGCTCAGGAAGTGTTGCGTCGCGCGGTGAGTGCGCTGCATGAAGCTATTGGGCTAGGCGTGCCTTCTTTGCCATTTAGCGAAGTTTCCGATACGCAGCGCACCCGTGATTTCCGCCTGATGAACGATTTGACCGTCGCGCTGCGCGAAAATATTGGTCTGTATCTGGTTTATCAACCTAAGGTGCGTTTGCAGGATGGTATGCCTGTTGGCCTGGAAGCGCTGATCCGCTGGCGGCATCCGACCCGCGGCGAGCTTTCCCCGGCGGCCTTTATTCCGCTGGCGGAACAGACCGAGCTGCTGGGTGAGGTCACCGCCTGGGTGATCAACAGCGTTATTCTTCGCCTGACTGCGCTACGAAACAGCCCTATCCAACTGCCGATCACCATCAATGTCAGCGTACGTGATTTCTCGCAAAAAGTGTTTGCCGATCAGCTTGAGAGCCGGATGATAAAAGCCGGACTCTCGACCGCGCTACTCGGTATTGAATGCCTTGAAACGGAACGCATTATCGAAAGCTCCGCGGCGCTCCAGGGGCTGGAAATGCTCAAACTCAAAGGCTTTGGCATTTCGCTTGATGATTTCGGCACCGGTTACAGCAATGTCAGCTATCTGCGCCGCATGCCGTTGGATGTCATTAAGCTTGATCGTTCTCTGATCAGCGATCTTTCCGTTGATACCGCGTCCCGAGTTATTGTCCGCAGCATTATCACCATGCTGAAGGAGCTGGATTATGTGGTGCTGGCGGAAGGGGTGGAAAGTGAGGAAGACGCAACGGCGCTGCTCGATTATGGCTGCGACCTCGCGCAAGGCTACTTTTATTCGAAACCGCTCGCCGGGGAAGCGCTCAATAGCTGGCTGAGCTGGAAGCTACGGGATCGCGGTTAACGGCTGTCCGCTGCCCATAATGCCAAACGTTATTTCACAGCCTAAGCCGCAACGATTAATGGCATGCTTCCAGTCAACGCCCGGCGGAAGCGCAAACCCTCAGCGTTGCTGATAAGCAGTCAGGTGAATGATGCCGTAGCGGGCATCTCAACTGTACCTCTCACAACCCATCCGCTTAAGCCACAAGAGAATCTTAACCTCTGCGTTGGCTCAGTATTACACCTGAATTAACCCATAAATGCGCATAACATCCCATCTCTTTGATTCACGTCACATTTAATCATCTACTTTGCGCTTACAGGCTGATTGCACAACTTGTGGAATTTAAGTAAACTTAAATAAAGCTTACCTGTGAACGGTGTGTGCAACGGGCAAGTTTCGCTGCCCGGCTTGATAGCGGAGTGCGGCATGATCAGGCGAATCGGTATGCCGTTGCACCGGGAAACTCGGGTATCAACATTTACCGGTTAGCTTTGCACCTGATCACCGAGGCGTTTTTTCTGACAATAATAACAGGCATAGCCGTAATATCGGCTGCTGCACTGATTATAATAGCGATGCCTTCCTGAGCCTCCAGGAAATCTATTTTATCCACCTCCGAACACGGCGCGTTATATCTGTTATGCAGAGCTAAACCTGCATTTTAGATATTACCTTGATCTGTTTCAGATCCGCTTAACCGTGCATGACAGTCCCGAGAGGGGCGCTCTCAAACAGCATCATTTAAAATAAAGAGTTCGGGGATGACATATGAAAAAAAAATTTCTGACACATTTTCTCTATTTGCATACGGCGCTTGGGCGCAGCGGTAATGGCATGCTGTTTGCGCTATTAGTCGGGGTACTGGCGGTGAATATATGGACATTGAAAGTTTCCTGGGATAAACGCCTGGCGGAAGCGGGCGACGAGGCGATGAACCTTTCTGTTTCGCTGTCAAGACAGGCGGAAGATACCTTTATGCAGGTTGAATTTACGCTCAAAGATGTCATGCATGAAATTGAGCAATCCCACGATGGGAATATCAGTACGCCAGAGATGCGGGATTTTCTTCGCGAAAGGCAAAAAAGACTGTTGCAGCTAAACGGCATTTTTATTTATGACGAAAAAGGGCGGTGGCTTGCGGCTTCCAGTGAAAAGTTACCGGCCAATGCCAATAATGCCGATCGGGAGTATTTCATTTATCACCGGGATAACGAGAATCAGGATATTCGCATTGGTCACGTTATTCGTAGCCGCTCTTCGGAGGATTTGGTTATACCGGTCTCTCTTCGTCGTTATGACCGCTCGGGTAATTTTGCGGGAGTGGTGCTGGCCACGGTGCGCGTGGATTATTTCCGCAAGTTTTATAACTTTTTTGAGCTGGAAGATCGGGATGCTCTGGCATTAATTCTGGCTGACACCACCGTGCTGTACGCCCGTCCGTTTCCTGATTCCGTTATCAATCAAAGTCTGGCGCAAAGTCCGCTGTTCAGGACCGTTTTAAAGCATGCAGACAGCGGCGGTCGGAGCTGGCATTCGCCTCTGGATGGCATCGAAAGAATCTACGGCTATGCGCGTCTGCACCGTTTTCCGCTGGTTGTTACCGCGGGCTACGATAAGGCCACGCTGTGGCAAAAATGGTTGACCGATCATCTGTTGAGCCTTGCGCTCAATACCGCGCTTTTGGCTACCGTGCTGGGCATGGGCGTAGCCATTCTGCGCCAGGCGCGGGTACAAAAACACAATCAGCATGAGATTTCACGCATGCAGGGCGAGCTAACCCACGTTAACCAAACGCTGCATGCGCTGGCGCTGCTGGATGAAATGACCGGGCTGGCAAGCCGCAAACAGTTTGATATCTTTCTTGAAGAGGCGCTACGGCGATCGCGTAGCAGCGGCAGGCCGGTTTCAGTGGTGATTGCCGGTATTGACGGTTTCAGATATTACAATGACACCCTCGGGCATGAGGCGGGAAATAAATGCCTGCGGCAGGTGGGGAAAGCGCTGCGCGATATGCCGTTATCCACCACCGATCTGGTGGCGCATTATGGCGGTGACCGGTTTGCTTTTGTGCTGCCGAATACCTCTTCCATTTATGCTTTTGAAATAGCGATGCGTGCCGTTTCGGCGGTGCGCCACTGCCATCTGCCTGATGTTGTTGATGCACCCGGCCACACTGTGACCATCAGCGCAGGCTGTAGCACGCGCAACGCTGCAAACAGTGATATGGACGCCGCCATGCTTATTCATCAGGCGGAGAGCGCGCTGCTGGACGCCAAAAGAAAAGGCAAAAACCAGGCGAGTCAAAAATAGCGCTGAGGCTGAACACCTGTCCGCGGCGCAGTTATAGCGGGCAGTGCCTCTTTATCTGAGAATGCCGCCTCAGCGCAGAGAACAAATATCCTTGTGAATGAGTAAAGCAGCAAGCAGTTCACGCTGACTTTGCTCAAGCGGATTGTGATTCCGCTGCTTAGGAATAATCTCTAAACATGACATAGCGCGGTGACCAGGAATAAAGTGAATTTACGGCGGGTGAGCAGATGCCATAATGCTTTCGTCGATCTCTTCTTTAACCACTATAAGCAGGGCGCTGCGGGTTAAGCCGCCCAGCTCAAGGGGAAACATGCGTTCTGTTACAACTGGATTACTGATTGCTATAAGCGGTGGCGTGGTGGGTGCTGCGCTGGCTAGTCATGATACTTTTTCCAAAACTGCACCCGATCGCTCTGCTGACATCGCAAAACAGCAGCCTGCGGGCTTCTGGACAACACCGGCGGTAAAGGGCTATGGCGACATCCATTACGATCGCAATGCGGCTTTTCAGCCCACGTTGGATCTGAGCAATAAAGTGGTTTTCAGGGTAGGTCAGGGCGGAAATAACCCTGCCATGCCGAATCCGGCGCTGGAAAAAGTTGCGCAGGTGGTGAATCTTTACACCGCCGCTGGCGTTCCCGCTAACAAACTCAGTTTTGTTGTGGCAGTTAATGGTGGGGCCACGCCTGCAATGCTTGATAATGCGCATTATCAAAAGATATATGGCACTGACAATCCTAACCTCAGGCTTATTTCGGCGCTGCAAAGTCAGGGCATAAAAGTGAGTATTTGCGATCAGGCTATCGCCTGGCATCATTATAAAAAGGATTGGGTGGCAGAGTCGGTTATCCATACGCCTTCCGCGCTGACCACCATAACCACCTTACAAAACAGCGGTTATGCTTATCTTGAGATGTGAGTGAATCAGACTTTATCGGGCGAACAGCACAAGGCCTCTTTTCAGCGAATGAATGAGGCTTTTTAACCTCCTCACGCCAGGCGCTCTGAATATGACGCCCGTATCCCACTGAACAGTTCTGTTCCAGATCCCATGCCGCTTACCAGCCTGAATGCTGGCCTGCGGTCGCTCAGCAATGCCGCGCTGTGCGGTGGCTGAAACGGCTTTTAACGCCAATCGCACAAAATACCCCATTTGATCCCTTTATCTGAACCGCAGGCTCATCTACTCTTTTACCTGTTGCGCCAGATAATCAACAACGAGATAAATCATTGAGTACAAAAATGCAGACACGTCAGGAAATCGGCACCCAACTCTCATTTGCGCTTTATGGCGCGGCAAGCCGCATGAACCGGCTGCACAAGCCGTTACTGGCTCCGCTCGGGCTGACCTTTCCACAATACCTGGTGATGCTGGAGCTGTTTAACGACACGCCACGCACGGTGGGAGATATTGGCAATAAGCTCGGCATGGATACCGGGACGATTACGCCGGTACTTAAACGTCTGGAGGCAGCAGGGCGCGTGCGCCGCACCCGCGATCGTAGCGATGAACGGCGCGTTCTCATCACTCTGACTGAAGAGGGCCGTGCCTTGCAAAGCACGCTATGGAGCATCACCGACAACATTAAATCAGCCTGTCAGCTGTCGGATGCAAAGCTGGAAGCGCTGCGCGATACCCTGAACGATTTTGCTCATCCTGCAGATAACGCATCGTTATCTCCTGAAAAAAAAGAGGTTTTATGAAAATAGGCATCATTGGCGCCGGAAATATTGGCTCGACGCTGGCACAAAAACTTGCTGCCCATGGGCATACCATCAAGCTGGCGAACTCCAGAGGGCCGGAGACCATTGCTGAACTGGCAACCCGTATCGGCGCAAAGGCGGTTGAACGTCAGGAGGCGGTGCGTGATGTGGATGTGATCATTCTCTCTACGCCGTTTGATAAGCATGCCGAACTGGCACCTTTGTTGGGCGGCGTTGGCGAAAACGTGATTGTGATTGATACCTCGAATTACTATCCATTTCGCGACGGCAATATTGAGGCCATCAGTCAGGGCAAAGCAGAAAGCGTTTATGCCAGCGAAATGCTTCAACGTCCGGTGGTGAAGGCGTGGAATGCGGTTCTGGCAAAAACCCTACAGGAAAAAGGTGCGGCGGCGGGTTCTGCAACGCGCATCGCGATTCCTGTTGCTGGCAATGACGCCGCCGCCAAATCCGTGGTGATGGAGCTGGTGAGCCAAACCGGTTTTGACGCCGTTGATGGCGGAACGCTTGCGGAATCATGGCGTCAGCAGCCCGGCACGCCAGCCTACTGCACTGAACTCACCAGCGACGCCCTCAGGGCAGCGCTTAACGCCGCGGATAAAGCGTGCGCGCCAGTAAACCGGGATGCATTGATCAACGAGTTTATGTCCGCAGGCGACTCGCTTACGCATGACGCCATCGTTGAGCGCAACCGGGCGGTCACGGCCTGAATTCACAAGGAGCCGCAGATGAAACACACTGAAAGCAGGCGCATTGGGATTTTAGGTACGGGTCATATTGGCAAAACGCTGGCACGACAGCTGGCATCCGCGGGCCACAGCGTAAAGGTGGCCAACTCCCGCGGGCCCGAAACCATTGCGGCCGATGTGCTTGAAACCGGTGCAGTCGCAACCGATGCCGCTACTGCGCTGCGGGACGTGCAGTGGGTGATACTTTCTGTTCCCTTATCCAGGATCGCCTCTCTCGCTTCGCTTATCCATGAGTTGCCTGAAGAGGTCATCATTGCCGACACGTCGAACTACTATCCGCATCGGGATGGCACCCTTGATGCGATCGTCGATGGGCAAGTGGAAAGCCTGTGGGTTGCAGAGACCCTTGGACGTCCCATCGTCAAAGCGTGGAATGCGATCGGCTCGGACTCGCTGGTGAAAAAAGCATTGCCACCAGGTTCGCCGGATCGTCTCGCCATCCCGGTTGCAGGCGATCTTGCCGACCACCGACAAGCAATCATGCAACTGGTGAATGATAGCGGTTTTGACCCTTACGATGCCGGATCGCTGGCGGAATCCTGGCGCCAGCAACCGGGCGCGCCCTGTTACTGTACCGATCTCACCCGCGATGAAATGGGAGCAGCGCTGGCTTCCGCTGAGTTATCGCGTTTGCCCGCCAGACGGGATATTGCGGTGGCGGCTATTCAGGAGCGGATGGGGGACAACAAATCCAATCCCGATGCAGACTATCTCGTTGGTCTGCACCGTGTGCTGTTCATGTAATTCAGAACGGTCAAATGCGCGTCGGGAAGAACCGGGTTGTTGCCCGGTTCGTCTTTGATCATACTTGCGTCAGCCCACCATCCACGCAGATTTCTGCTCCGGCAATATAACTGCTTTCATCACTCGCTAAAAACAGCGCCGCATTGGCAACCTCTTCAGGTCTGCCCATTCTGGCTAAGGGAATGGTGCTGATAATGCCGTTACGTATCTCATCGGAAGCGGCCTGCATCATCTCAGTATCGACAGGGCCGGGCGCGACAACATTGATGCGAATGCCGCGCGCGGAGAGTTCACGTGTCCAGGTGCGGGCAAAAGAACGCAGGGCCGCTTTACTGGCGCCGTACACGCCATAGCCTGGCGTACCAATCACATCGGCAATTGACCCAATCAAAACGACGCTCGATCCCGCTTTCAATAGGGGAAGTGCGGCCTGCAGAGCAAAAAGCGGTGAGCGCACATTCAGGCCGAATGTCGTATCAAAATGTGCCGGGGTTATCTCATCAATCGTTGCGTATTCTGCCATGCCAGCGTTGATCACCAGCACATCGATCTGGCCGGACTCTGCCTTTATCACTTCAGCTATGCGTGTCAGTTCACTTAACTGGCTGACATCAGCCCGTAGCGGTCGGGCGCTATTCTCCATGGTGTGGCGCGCGGCGGCTAACTCCTCGTCCCGGCGTGAGGTAAACCAGGTGGTTGCCCCTTCGCGGGCGAATCGCTGGCTGATAGCGAGACCAATACCTTTTGCGCCGCCCAGAATCAGGGCAACTTTATTCTCTAATCTGTTCATCTGTTCACTCCTGTTGGGATGGAAAACAGATGATATAATTTTTATACTTAATAACAATTACGCACTTTATTTATACCAGGTATCGAGGAGTATAGTGCCATGAGTCAGATTGACAGTAATGACCTGAGAGAAGTAGGAAAAACCCGTCCCGTTTTGGAGAACATCACCAATAAATGGTCGATTTTGATCCTCACCGTGCTGTGTACGGAGCCGGTGCGTTTCAATGAACTTCGCCGCCGACTGGATGGCATTACGCATAAAGCCTTGTCTGATGCGCTTAAGCGGCTTGAGCGCAATGGGCTGGTGCATCGCAAGGTATTGGCCACGTCGCCGGTCAGTGTGGAATACAGCCTGACCGCTTTGGCACAAACGCTGCGCGATCCGTTTGATGCGTTGTATGAATGGGCGCTAAAACATGGCGAAGAGATGCGCCGGGCTCAGCTTTCGTATGATACCCGGCAGCTGGAAGAGCACGGCTGAATAATCGTGATGGTGAGGACAATATTCCCCAATGAAACCGCCACGATTAATGACAATATTACTTTTTACAGCGGCTAAATTTAAACCATGATTGATATCGACGAAATAGGCTCGTCCGTTATTAAAAGCGCTTATGGCCTGTCGATGGGATCGATATGGCAGCATATTAGCGTTGAATGTGCTGATGTTCCTGATAATGACTTATTAAGAAAGAAAATCTTCTTTTGCATACTCTTTAAGTTGCTGGATGAGAAGAGAATTAAACTGGCAAACAGAGGTGTGTTGTGGTCGGGTAGCATCGAGCAGCAAATAGAGGCGATCCAGTTAGCCTGGCCGGGCAATCCGTCTCATGACGAAAATGATGATCTGGACGACTATGGCATGTGGTTTTTGGCTAAGGCACCTTGCGGCGTGGTGTGGTTATTGCCCGATGGTAACGCGATATGGACGTAAATCGATACCAACTCTGCGGCCAATACAGAGTGAAACCCGGTTCAGAGAACAGCGTCATGGGCTAATGCTTTGGCTCACTGGTTGCTCAGGCGTGAAAAAGCCCGTTGTGCCCGGCTTCATATCAGGCATTTTCGTTCTCAAGCCGCCGCCTGAACGCCTGAGTATAAAACCATCAAAACATCAGTTATTCTTAACTTTAAGATCCAGCCATAAGTGGAGTTCTCGCCAACAGCCAGCGGATAATGTCTGAAGAATGCCGGTTTTTTTATGACAGTCGAAACGGAATCACCTCGCCCTGCGGACCGCTTTCACCGCGCAGCATGGCGAATAGCAGCTGCGACGATTTCAGCCCGGCACTTTGATAACCCAACTCAACCGACGTAATGCCAGGCTCAAGAAAGGTCATCAGCGGCGTGCAGCCAATACTGCCGACTTTGATATCCCACGACTGCTCTCTGATATATTTTATCGCCCCCAACGCGATGGTATCCGTTGCGCAGATCAGGGCGCGGGTCTCTGCTGTCAGGCTGCGCTTTGCCAGGTCATAACCACTTTGATAACTGAGGTCGCCCAGCGCTGCCGAGGGCGCATAGCCGTATTTTTCACAGCACGTCAGGTAAGCCTGATAGCGTGCGCTGCCGGTGGTCTGATCGTTATTGGTGACGCCGATATAGCTCACATTTTGGTGGCCCTGATTTTTCATCTTTTCCATCAGGATGTTGACGGCGCCCGCATTATCGTAGGTTACCGAGGCAAAACCTGGAATCGCCGAGGCGATAATCACCATTTTATCCTTCCACACCTTCAGGCTTTTCTTGTTCATTTCTGAAAAGCCAAACAGGATCACCCCTTCAACATTCCGCTGCTCCAGCACATGCAGGTGGTCTTCAAGCAACTGCGGATCCAGCAGGCTCTCCATCAAAATAGCGTCATATTTTTGTGCGTAAATATCGGGAAGAATCGCGCGGACGACCTGATTTTCCGATACCGAATCCAGACGCGTAACGATCACGCCAATGATTTTTTCGCGCTGTGAGCGCAATGCCTGTGCCGATTTTGACGGCGTGTAGCCATACTGGTCGATAATGGCTTCAACATGCTGGCGCGTTGAGGCTTTGACCTTATCGCTGTTGTTAATGACCAGCGAGACAGTGGACTTTCCGACGCCACTCAGTCTGGCAATATCATTCAGGGTCAACTTTTTCTCATTCATCGCGTCACGCCTTCAAAGTGCTGTAACAGTCATTCTACCATCATCGCGCAGGGCCGTTTCGGGCATCTTTCTTAAGGTTTTCTGAACATATTTGTGATCGTTTTCAACTTTTGGAACGTTCCAGCTATCGGTTGTTTTTTTAAGCAGCTATGTTCTCACTCGCCCTGAGACAGGAATCCCCCGTTTCCGGAGAACAATGAACAACGACCCCTCTACCCGTTGCGGAAGGCAAACATGGCGATTAAGAGTAACACCCAGGATATCGATAAATTGATTGAGATGGTCGGCGGCAAGAGCAATATCGCCACCGTAACTCACTGTATTACAAGGCTACGCTTTGTACTGAACGATCCGGCAAAAGCCCGGCCAAAAGAGATCGAAACGCTGCCAATGGTCAAAGGCTGCTTTACCAACGCCGGACAGTTTCAGGTGGTAATCGGCACCGACGTCGATGACTGGTATCAGGTACTGCTGGCGCAAACCCAGCTCTCCGGCACCGACAAAGAGAGCGCCAAGCGGGTGGCGCGCCAGAACATGAAGTGGCACGAAAGCCTGATCTCCCACTTCGCGGAGATCTTCTTTCCGCTGCTGCCTGCGCTGATCAGCGGTGGCCTGATCCTCGGCTTCCGCAACCTGATTGGCGATTTGCCGCTCTACAACGACGCGCCGCTGACCGAAGCTTCGGTGGTGTGGAAAAGTATCTACGATTTCCTGTGGCTGATCGGTGAGGCGATCTTCTTCTACATTCCGGTGGGCATCTGCTGGTCGGTGGTGAAAAAAATGGGCGGCACACCGATCCTCGGCATCGTGCTGGGCATCACGCTGGTCTCACCGCAGCTGATGAACGCCTACCTGCTGGGGCAACAAATCCCCGAAGTGTGGAACTTTGGCTGGTTCACCATCGACAAAGTGGGTTATCAGTCGCAGGTCATTCCGTCGATACTGGCTGGCCTGACGCTGGCGTGGATTGAGCTGAAGCTCAAACGCATCGTGCCCGACTACCTGACGCTGGTGGTGGTGCCGGTTGTTTCGCTGCTGCTGGCGGTTTTCCTCGCGCATACCATCATTGGGCCGTTTGGTCGCGTTATCGGTAATGGTATTGCCTGGGGCGTCAGCCACCTGATGACCGGTCCGTTTGCGCCGATCGGCTCCGCGCTGTTTGGTTTCCTGTACGCGCCGCTGGTGATTACCGGCGTGCACCAGACCACGCTGGCCGTGGATCTGCAGCTGATCCAGAACCTCGGCGGCACGCCGGTGTGGCCGATTATTGCGCTCTCCAACATGGCGCAGGGTTCGGCGGTGCTGGGCATCATCTTTATGAGTAAGAAGGTCAACGAACGGGAAATTTCGGTGCCGGCCGCTATCTCCGCGTACCTTGGCGTTACCGAACCGGCGATGTACGGCATCAACATGAAGTACCGCTTCCCGATGCTCTGCGGCATGGTGGGATCGGCCGCAGCCGGGCTGATTTGCGGCTTGTCCGGCGTAATGGCTAACGGCATTGGCGTCGGCGGATTACCCGCGATTCTTTCGGTGAAAACCCAGTACTGGTCGGTGTTTGGCACGGCAATGATTGTGGCGATTGCGGTTCCGCTGATGCTCACCATGGCGATCTATAAACGCAAACATGCAGCCGGCAAACTTCTGGTTGTCTGAGTGAAAGGACATCACAACATGAGAAACGACGCGCACTGGTGGCAGAACGGGGTAATTTACCAGATCTACCCACGCAGTTTTCAGGACAGCAGCGGCAATGGCATCGGCGATATTCCTGGCATTACCCAGCGGCTGGATTATCTGCAATGGCTGGGCGTCAGTGCCATCTGGCTGACGCCGGTTTACTCCTCACCGCAGGTTGATAATGGCTATGACGTCTCCGACTATTACGCCATCGATCCGCTGTTTGGCACCATGGAAGATTTCGAGGCGCTGGTGGCTGCCGCCCATGCGCGTGACATCAGAATAGTCATGGATATGGTGTTTAACCATACCTCTACGGAACATCCCTGGTTTCAGTCTGCTGCTAACGACCGCAACAGTCCGTGGCGCAATTACTACATCTGGCGTGATGGTAAAGAGGGACGGTTGCCGAATAACTGGCACTCGAAGTTTGGTGGCAGCGCCTGGCACTGGCACGAAGAGAGTCAGCAGTATTATCTGCATTCGTTCTCGGCGCGGCAGGCCGATCTCAACTGGGAAAACCCGGACGTGCGCAACGCCCTGAAGGCGATCTGTCATTTCTGGGCGGACAAAGGCGTCGACGGACTTCGTCTGGATGTGATCAACCTGGTGTCGAAGCATCCCGATCTGCCGGACGATCATGAAGGCGATGGCCGCCGTTTTTACACCGATGGCCCATCGATTCACGATTTTCTCGAAGAGATGAGCCGGGATGTGTTCCAGCCGCGTGGCCTGATGACGGTAGGTGAGATGTCATCCACGCAGCTGGAACACTGCCAGCGCTATGCGCGTCTGGACGGCAAAGAGCTGTCGATGACCTTTAATTTTCACCATCTCAAAATAGATTATCCTGCTGGGGAAAAATGGCGGCTGGCACCGCCCGATCGGGTGGCGCTGAAGCGAATATTCTCTGAGTGGCAGTGCGGTATGCACGGCCTGGCGTGGAACGCGTTGTTCTGGTGCAATCACGATCAGCCGCGCATCGTGTCGCGTCTTGGCGACGATGGGCCATTGCGTACGGCGTCAGCGAAAATGCTGGCGATGGTGCTGCATGGCATGCAGGGCACGCCGTACATCTATCAGGGTGAAGAGATTGGCATGACCAATCCGCACTTCACCGACATTGCGCAGTACCGCGATGTCGAGAGCCTGAATATGTACAAAATCCTGCGCCTTCATCAGGAAGAGGAGGACGTATTGGCCGTGCTCGCGGCGAAATCACGCGATAACGGCAGGACGCCGGTGCAGTGGGATGCCGGAGAAAATGCCGGTTTTACCCGCGGCACAAGCTGGATTGACCTTGCGCCTAATTATCGTGAGATCAACGTGGCGCGAGAACGGGAGAATGTTGATTCAGTGCTGCACACCTATCGTCAGCTGATCGCGCTGCGTAAAAGCATGCCGATCCTGACGTGGGGGAATTATGTTGATCTGGATCCTGAATCAGAAACCTGTTGGTGCTATCAGCGCGAGGACAATGGCCACACGCTGCGGGTGATTGCCAACCTCGATAATCAGCCCATACCGCTGGCTGAGAACCACTTTTCGACAGAAGAAGGGTGGCAGCTGGTGTGTGCCAACTATAGTGATTCCGCGCAGCAGCTGACCAGCGGCCTGTTGCGGCCTTATGAATGTGTTTGGTTAAGTAAGTAAGCACGTAATCAGGGCAGGCAATCTGCCCTGATAATATGAAAATAATACCTCACTTTTATGCAGTAGCTTTATCAGCGATAAAATCGGGCTGAGTGATTTTATCATCCTTGATGTATGGCGAGTTATCCTGTTAATAAGGGGTAATATAATGCAAAGCTGTGGTAGTAAATGCGCGATATTTATTTCATTTGATGCTGTTTCTCTGTCAGGTATTACCGTTGAAGCCTCGAAGACTGCGAAGGAATTATCCCGGCAAGGTTATCGCTGCTTTCTCGATCTTGGTTATGATATCAAATTCGACAAAGGTAATTTCGCTAAGGAATATGGCTATGAACGTGATATTTACCGCGATGTCTTTACGCTGGTTCGCGTTGACGATATTTTCGATGTGCCATTTTATAATCGGGCATTTATCGAAAAAACGCAGAATGTTTTAATTAGCCAAAAAACTGTTTCTTCGGAAAAGGAAAAGGAGGCGTTAATTGCCTGTATTAATCAATCGGCACAGGCGCTGAGTGAAAAGATTCTTAACCTATGGCGCACTCTCGATATCAGCGCGGTGCTGGTGGAAAATGGCACTCTGCCTGAGAATATTATTTATACCAAAGCGCTTTATCGGGCGATTGAACACTATGGTCATGAACGCGGTTTGCATAAATATGTTATCTGGCGCGATCATGATTTGATGTGGAACAGCGAAAAGAAGGTGATGAAGTATGGCGAACCGCCGTATCCTTATGCGGTCAAGCCGGTAGCATCAGAATTTATCACCTACGTGACGCTGAATCAGGATTTGAAAGAGAAGCTGGAGAGCTGGTGCGATCATCAGGTTGAGGTCAGCGTTAAAAAGAACACCTACGATTTTACCGAAGACTTCTCAGGCACTGACCTGCGGCGTTATTTTGATATCCGCGAGCAGGACATCATCATCGCCCGCACTACGCGAATCATTGCGCAGAAACGCATCGATCGGGACATCATTCTGACGCAGCGACTCAACCGCTTATTTGAACAGAATGATATCGATAAAAAGATTTTCCTGATTATCGCCGGTGATACTGAAGAGGACGATCATCATTATCAGCATCTGCAAAAATTAGTGAAAAAGCTCGCTATCCTGCCACAGATTAAATTTATTGGCCCACTGCACCATAGCTGTATCTCACTGAGGACCGAACGCTTTACCATCGAAGATTTATATTATTCGAGCAATCTTGTCTCTTTTCTCACTTCGTGGGATTACGACAGCTACGGCAATCCCATTGGCGAGGCGATAAGTTGCCAGCGCTGTTATATCGCGAGTCGCTATGAATATTACCATGAGGTTTACGGCCAGCATGGCTTTCATGCGCCGCTGATGAATATATCGGAAGGCGATGATGGATTGCCTGATGATGATTTTATCAATGATGTGTTTGCGTTGATTAACGATCCTGCTGCCATGCAGCGTATTGCGCAGGCCAATTTTGTGCTGGGTAAACGCGTTTTGTCTAATAATGTTATTGATATATTAATCTAATCCTGGAGGAAATATGCGCGATAATATTGCCGTATCTGTTGTGCTGCCCGTATTTAATGAAAGTGCCAGAATCGATGCGGTGCTCAATTCACTTTATCATCAACAAACCCGCAATGAATTAATTACGCATGACAGCTATGAGCTGATTATTGTTGATAATAACTGCACCGATGATTCGGTAGCCAAAATCAATGCGTTCAGCCAGCAGCATCCGGCGCTGGATATTCATGTCATTGTTGAAAAAGTGCAGGGCGTCTCCTCGGCGCGTAAGCGCGGCATGGATTACGCCTCTCAGCGGGCCAGCGTGCGCGATAGCCGTCTGGGCCGGGAAAGAAAGCACTACATCGTTTCGGCGGACGCGGATTGCACGGTGGATGCTTTTTGGCTGCATGAACTCACCGCCACGATGATCGCTGAAAACGGCGATTTGGGCACCTGTAACTACTACTACGATTTTGAGCACTTTCGCCAGCGGCCCAATCTGTTCCGGGAGATTCAAAAAACGCTGCGCTGCCGCGACTTCTCTTTCAGCCTTTTTGGCGGCTTCCCGGATGGCAAGGGCTTTGCCGTTGAACGCCAGCTGTATGATCGCGTCGGCGGCATCGAGATTTTTTACCAGCTTGAGCGCGGCCGCTTCGTCGAACACCTTTCAGATGACTGGGATTTCGGCATCCGCGTGATCGCCTGGGGCGGCAAACCAGTCTATGCCCGCGAATCCTGCGTGGAGATCAACAGCCGCCGCGTCGATACCATTCTTAATGAGGTGATCAACGGCGTGGCCTATGGGCGCGACGGCATCATCATCATGAAAGATGTCAGGCCCGAAACCAGCAGCAAGAATTGTGCGCTGGTTGATACCAACGAAGCGGAGTCGCAGCAGGCCTGGTTTTATTCAATCAAAGATTACCTGCCCAAAAATATCATCTTACCGGTGCTGTTAAACCCGCAGCTGTTGCTGGAGCGTGAAGACGTGCGCCAGTTCTACAGCGGCCCGGTGGCCGACCGGCTCTACGCGCGCATTCATGAAATCAAATATGAGATGCGGATCATCGATTTCAAACCGATACACGCCTACAAAACGCCCGCCTACCGGCTCTATTTTGAATTTCGTCATGAACTGTTTGCTGCGTTGCGGCGTGCCGTTGGCGAGGACATTGGCTATCCGCCGCCGCTGCCCACCTGTTTTGATTCGGTTGCAGAAGCGGATTTCACCCGTTTTGTCGGCTACTTCTGCGAAGACCGCGAGTCCGGGGAAGCCCACAACTATTTCGCTAATGGAGGTGTATTTTGATGAACACTGAAGCGCTGGCATCACTGAACGATATCGATCCCAATTATCCTGTGCCGCAGGTGTGGGATTTCCTGTCCCGTCCCGAAAACCACCTGTTTCTGGATTATGTCTATCGCGATCCCTTCGGCTGTCACGTTTTTCCCGGCGACATCGAAGCGTACCCGCTGGCTTCCTTTTTTGCCGACATGGAGCGTGAAATCAGCGAAGCACGGCAAATCCACCTCTGGGCCTACATTCCAACCTGCCGCTATCGCTGCCATTTTTGCCAGTATCCTACGGTGATACTCAACCCGAAAGCGGCCTCCTCGCAAGAGGTGTTCCGCGATCTGGTGGATTACAACATCAAAGAAGCGACGATGTGGCTCGAAAAAGTGCCGAGCCTGGCGCAAGCGGAAATCGGCGAATTCAACATCTTCGGCGGCACGCCGTCGCTGTTGCCCGAGCCGGAGCTGCGGCGGCTGATGGCCTTTTACTATGCGCATTTTAACTTTTCAGCCGCCACCCTGCGTTTCGAAGGCGAGCCGGGCACGCTGAACCGTGAATATATCGGCGTACTCAAGGAGCTGGGCTTCAGCAAAATCAGTTTTGGTACGCAGTCGTTCAACGATCAAATCATCGCCGCCTGTGGCCGTATGCACACCGCCGATGAGTGTGAGGAAACCATCCGCAGCGCCAGAGAGCAGGGCATCGACTGGGTCAGCGTCGATCTGATCTACGGCATGCTTGGACAAACCGTCGATGACGTTAAATACGACATGGAAAAAACCCTTGAGCTGGAGCTGTCCCACGTGGTCTGCACCAAACTGCACATGGAGGAGTTCATGAAGACGCGCACCGGCGTGTCAGGTGAACGCGAAAGCCTGTGGCAGAAAAAAGGGCTGATCAACATGAACAGCATGACCTTCCCGGGGTTGGGCAAGCAGTATCAGATGCGCGAGCTGGTGGAGCGCTATCTGCATAACGGCTATCAGGAACATCCCACGATGTATTTCCATCAGAAGCATCAGGCGCCTGAAAAGTGGAAGGGGATGATCACCGATCTCGATAAGCAATATCCGGAAGTGGCCATCGGCCTCGGCGGCAGTTCAAAGTGCACCCGCTCGGAGGCGATCAACATCACCGGCTATAAAAAATACAAAGAGGCACTGGATGAAAATCGCCTGCCGATTGAGGAAAGCCGCGGCATTTCAGACGAAGCACGCGAAGTCAACGCCTTCAAAATGGCGCTCTCCACGCTGATCCCGGTTAGCGAAGCGGTATTCCGCGATCGCTTCAACGGCCGGAGCTATCTCGATAATCCGCTGATCGCCCACACGCTGAACAAGCTGCAACACAAGGGGCTGCTTAAGGTTGATACCCAGCAGGTCACGCTTACGCCACCCGGCGTCACGCTGGTTGAAGCGATCATCAACACGCAATTCACCTTTGCAGAATCATGAGGCGCAGATATGAACAAGCAGAACGATACCACGCCGGTTTTCAGCTTCTATTACATCGCCATCGATACGGAAGCGGGGATCACCGCTGAGGATTTTATAAGCTTTGTGCGTGAAAAAGGGGTGCATATTCCCTGTTATCCCGGCTGGCGCTGGACCTTGCTGCACGGCCTGCGTGGCGAACGCGCGGGGCAGTTTATGATGCTGTATGAAATCGAAAGCGCCAGCCAGCGCGATCGTTACGTGACGGCGGACGGCAACCTGACGCCGGAAGCGCACGCCTTCTGGCAGCAGCATCCGCAGGCCCAGCCGCTGATTGCGCAATGGAAAACCTTCGGCACCTTTAGCGAGCTGCCGACCATTTATACCGACTATCAGCTGTTGGCTGATAACCCTCGCAGCACGGTACCGGACGGGCCGCGCTATCAGGCGAGCTCAGAAGGCGAACCGATCGCCAGAGTCATCGGCATTCATAATCTGGCGCTGCGGCCGGGCGTCACCGCCGATGACTTTGAATCCTTTATTGCCGCCAATCATCACCGCATCGACGATTATCCCGACTGGAAGTTTCGCCTGCTGAAAGGGGTGCGCGGCAATCGCCTTGATCAATATGTGGTGCTGATGGAGATCGGCAGCCAGGCGGCGCTGGATGTGTTTTATCCGGAACCGGATCTGGCAACCGACCAGGCGGCGCAGTTTGCCAGCGCCCATCGCGATACCAAAGCGATGTACGAAGAGTGGAAGAAACTCGCCTCATTTTCAGGCTCGCCGCAGCTCTACACGGATTACCTCTCCGTGGCAGAAAGTCTGAAATAACGTGTAGAACCGGCACCGCCTGGCCAGCGCAGGCGGTGCTGATACGCACTCTCAACCCTTTGCTGTGGAATATGACGCCTTCATGACTATCAATCTGTCTGACAGAGATGTCGTCACACCGCTGCGCCAGCAGCGGGCGACACGGATGATCTTTTTTGTTGCCGGGCTGGGAATGGCCTCCTGGGCGCCGCTGATTCCGTTTGTGAAAAACCGGGTCAATGCGGATGACGCCACGCTCGGCCTGTTGCTGTTTTGTATTGCCGCCGGGGCGATGCTGATGATGCCGTTTACCAGCAGGCTGATCGCGCGCTTTAGCTATCGGTTGATCATTCTCTGCTGCTGCATCGCGCTGGCGTTGATCCTGCCGCTGCTGTTGATCGGTACCTCGTTGGGCGCACTGGCGGTGCTGCTGCTCTGTTTCGGCGCGGCGAATGGCATTCTGGATGTCACCATGAACGCACAGGCGATTGTGGTGGAGCAGGCGAGCGGGCAGGCCAACATGTCCGGTTTTCACGGCTTTTACAGCCTCGGCAGCATTGCCGGAGCGGGCGGCGTCAGCATGCTGTTAGGGGCCAGTCTGCCTCCCATAATGGCTGCTGCGCTTGTCGCGGCGGGCGTGTTGCTGCTGGCGCTGATGGCCTTTCCCCAGTTGCTGCGTCGGCGTCACGCCCATCGCGCACAACAGCAAGGCGTGCTGCAGGCGCTGTGTCAGCGCGTGGTGCTGATTGTCGCCGTTCTCTGCTTCTTTATCTTCCTGATTGAGGGCGCCATGCTCGACTGGTCGGCGATATTTATGGCCACGGAACGCGGCATGGCGCTGCATCACGCGGGTTTTGGTTTTGCGATCTATTCGATTGCCGTAGCGATCGGACGGCTCTATGGCGATCGCATCATCAACCGCATCGGCGGCACAAAGGTATTAACCGGCGGCGGCCTGCTTGCCGCGGGCGCGCTAAGCGTGCTGCTGGTGAGCACCAGCGTGCCGCTGGCGCTGGGAGCGATCTTTTTTATCGGCCTCGGGCTCGCCAATATCATCCCGCTGCTGTTCACCACCGCGGGCAACCAGCCGGAACTCTCTGCGGATGTCGCCATTCCCGCCGTTACGCTGGTCGGCTACAGCGGCCTGCTGGCTGGCCCGGCGCTGATTGGCTTCTCTGCTCACTGGGTTGGCCTCTCCGCAACCTTTGTGGCCGGTGTTTTCATCCTGCTGGCCGTGGCGCTCAGTGCGCGTCAGGTCATGGCACGGCAATAACCTTGCCGTGCGCCGATTTTCTTACTTCTCCGTTGATACGCTAAGGAACCACCATGAAAGAGTATGATCAGCCGGTATTTAGCCTGCATTACGTTGGACTGAACCTCAAAAAAGGCGTGACCGCCGAACATTTCGAGCAGTTTGTGCAAACGCGTGGCGTACAGATTCCCGCCTATCCGGGGTGGAAATGGAGCCTGTTAAAGGGGCTGCGCGGCGAGCGGGAAAACCAGTACATGATGTTGTATGAAGCGGAAAGCGCACAGCACTACGCCCGCTACGTCGATGCAAAAGGGGGAAAAACCGCGCTCGCGCACGCTTTCTGGCAGGATAACCCCGATGGGCAGGCGTTGATCACAGAATGG
Organism: Duffyella gerundensis; assembly: GCF_001517405.1. NCBI lineage: Bacteria > Pseudomonadati > Pseudomonadota > Gammaproteobacteria > Enterobacterales > Erwiniaceae > Duffyella > Duffyella gerundensis. The sequence goes on from NZ_LN907828.1 coordinate 47,064, forward strand.
AAAACCTGGGCCACCTTCGGTGAATTGCCGACTATCTTCTCTTATTATTCGCTGCTGGCGGAAAACCGCCGCAGTTCGCTGCCCGCCGGGCCTAATTATCAGGCACTGCCCGGCCAGCCAGCGATCCAGCGCGTCGTCGGCATTCATAATCTGGCGCTGCATCAGGATGTTGCCGCAGCCACCTTTGATCAGTTTATCGTTGATAACGTCCATCGTATCGACGATTACCCTGGCTGGAAATTTCACATGCTCAAGGGGGAAGGCGGTAACCGGCAGGATCAGTATGCTGTAATGCTGATCATAGAAAGTATGGCATCGCTGAATGCGTTTCATCCGGAGCTGGATGTCTCGACGCCGCGTGCGCTGGCTTTTGTCGCAGAGCATCAGGAGAGCGAGCGCATGTATGAAGAGTGGCGCGCTCTGGCGTCATTCTCCGGCGCGCCGCAGCTTTACACCGATTACATCACCATTGCGGGTAACGTGACAGCGTAATCCGCCTCATCGGTGGCGTTTACCGTCACCGCTTTTTTACCGGCATGCGGAGGCACAATGTATCGGCTTTATGGCACAGAACGTTCGGGATCGGCGGCCATTGAGATGGCGCTGGCGCGTTGTCAGGCTGACTATCGTCTGGAGAACGCGAGTTCGTGGCAGGAGGGCAGCGGCAGCGAAGCGCTCAAAGCATTGAATCCGCTGATGCAGATCCCCACGCTGCTGCTGGCGGACGGGGCGGTGCTGACCGAAAGCGCAGCGATACTGATTTATCTTGGGCTGGAATATCCGCTTTCCGGTCTGCTGTCGAACGATGCCGATCTGCGTGCGCAGCAGATCCGCGGGCTGATCTTTATCAGCAGCAACTGCTATGCCGCTATTGGCGTAATCGATTATCCCGAGCGCTGGCTGGCTGCTGCCCACGACACTGCGCTGAGCGCCCTGAAAACCGGCGCCACGCAGCGACTGCATCAGCAGTGGGAGACGTTCAGCGATATCTTCAGTGCGACCGCTGCCTGGCGCCCGGACGATCCCGGCGCGCTGGAAATGCTTGCCTGTGTGGTCACGCGCTGGAGCGCAACACGACGCGAACTGCAACAAACCAGGCCCGAATTTTATGCCGCACTAACGCGCATTGATCGCCATCCAACTCTTACAGCCGTGCTGCAACGTCACTGGCCAGCGGCGTAATCGCTGCGGATTAACGCCCGCCGGCTTAACTCAGACATCCAGCCGATGGATCACACTCACAAACTGGTTCACGCCGCTGTTAATTTCCCGCAGGCTGCGCGACAGATCGCTGATTTTTTCCTGCTCAGAAACCACAAACTGCTTTATCTCATCCATTTGCTGATGCATCTGCTTGATCAGGCTGGTATTGATCTCCACGACCGAGGTGATTTTGTGCGTCGCGCTCGCCGTGGAAGCGGCCAGACGGCGCACTTCGGCGGCCACCACGCTGAAGCCGCGTCCCGCCTCACCGGCGCGGGCCGATTCAATCGCGGCATTCAGCGCCAGAATATTGGTTTGTGCGGCGATGACGTTTATTGCTTCAACCACCTCATTGATGCTTTTGGCCGACGCGTTCAGCTGCTCGCCAATCTCCGTGGCTGCACTGACCTTTAACGCCACCTGACCCGAATTGCGCACGGTTTCATCCAGCACTTCGTTGGCGTTATGGGTGATTTGCGACGTCTCTTCGGAAGTGGTCACGGCAATGTCCGCCACCCGCTTGGCGGCTTCCACGCGTGCGGTGATATCCGAGGCGATTTTGATCACTTTGCTGACGTTGCCGTCGGCGTCATAAATGGGGTTGTAGCTGGCTTCAAGCCAGATGCGTTCGCCGCTGGCTGTTTTACGTTCAAAGCGACCGACAAAATGCTGGCCGCGGGTGATCTTTTGCCAGAAGTCAGGGTTCTCGCGATAGAAATTGTCATAGCAAAACAGGCGATGGTGCTTGCCGACGATGTCAGGCAGCGCATATTGCATGTGCTTCAGGAAGTTCTCGTTGGCGGTAATGATCTCGCCAGTGTTGGTAAATTCAATCACCGCCATGGAGCGATCAAGGGCGGTGATCACCGCTTCTTTGTGCTTCAGCACGTGATGGCGTTCGGTGATGTCCGTTGCCAGCTTAATCACCTTATAGACCTGGCCTTTTTCATCGCTGACCGGGAAATAGGTGGCGCTGAGATAAAAGCGCTGATGCTGCTTACTGAAGCGCTCAAAAATGCCGGTGATCGATTCGCCGGTGGCCAGCGTGTGCCAGAAATTACTGTAAACCGTCGAGCGGGCGTAATCAGGGCTGCAAAAAAGACGGTGATGCTTGCCCTGAATGTCGCTGAGTGAATAGCCGACCAGATCCAGAAACTGTTGATTGGCACTGATAATTTCGCCATCAGGCAAAAACTCAATCCAGGCAACGTGCTGTTTGATGGCATTGATATCGTTAACCATGCTGCTGTTTTTGGAAGAGGGCAGAGAAAAGCTCGATTTTTTCACACCAAACATAGAGGACCTCGAAAAATTGCTGATGATTCAATGAGTCATTCGCATGAAAATATTTTCTGGTTACGAACGCTCACCCATCAACACCGTGCGGCACCTCCGGAAACGCGGTGAAAAACGCGCGTTCCCCGTGATAAAACCGGCGCTTTCTACTGAGCAGGACACCAAAAAACAACAAAGAATTAACCATAACGACTAAACAAGGTATCGGCAGCCCTCGCAGATATTTGAGAGTCGCGCAGCTAAATATCAGCAAAGCTTTACATTGGTCACGTTTAAGGCGGTCAGCGTGCCGGGCCACGCCATAATGTTACCTGGTTTTACAGCCGGGCAGCGTTAACCGAAGCGCAAGCTACACTGTGGGGTCACGCATTTCTGCGTCACTGCCTGACCAGGCCGTTCAGGCAGAAAATGAGAACCACGACAGATTATTTGCCACGGGAAAATTATGACAACGCGCAGCAGTAAAAAAGGTCATGCTGACCATCAACACAGCCATGATGGCAACGTCACGATAACCGGCGCCAGAACGCATAATCTGCAAGAGGTTTCACTGTCATTTCCGCGTGATGCCATGGTGGTCTTTACCGGCGTGTCAGGCTCGGGTAAATCCTCGCTGGCGTTTGACACCATTTATGCCGAAGCGCAGCAGCGCTATCTCGAATCGGTGGCGCCGCACGCTCGCCGTTTAATCGAACAGATCGCGGCACCCGATGCCGATGATATTCAGGGACTGCCACCGGCGGTGGCGCTCAAGCAGAGCCGGGGCGGCACACAGGAGCGTTCAACCGTTGGCAGCATGACGCGCATTGCGGTTAACCTGCGTCTGCTTTACTCCCGCGCGGGTAAACGCCCTGCGGATGTGCCTTTTATGACCGCCGAGGCGTTTTCGCCGAATAATCCGCAGGGCGCCTGCCCGGTTTGTCACGGCATCGGCGTAGTGCCGGAACTCAACCGCGCCGCGCTGGTGCCCGATCGCACGCTGAGCATTCGTGAAGGCGCCATCGCCGCCTGGCCCGTTGGCTGGCATGGCAAAAACCTGCGCACCATTCTTGAAATGCTCGATTACGACGTCGATGCGCCGTGGGATACCCTGCCCGAAAAGCAGCAGCAGTGGATCCTGTTTACCGACGAGCAGCCTTCAACCGGCGTTTACCCCGGCCTGAATGCCGCGCAGCGTCAGAAAGCGATCGCCGCAGGCGTCGAGCCCGATTACCGCGGCACCTACACCAGCCCGGCGAAATACGTGCTGCAAAATGTCTCGGGCGGCAAGGACTCGGTTAAAAAGCGGCTGTCCCGCTTTGTCACTATTGCGCCGTGCTCCGCCTGCCACGGCAAACGGCTCAATCCCGATGCGCTGACGGTGACTTTCGCGGGTCATGATATTGCCGCGCTGGGTGAAATGACCATTCGGCAGCTGAAATCAGTGCTGCTGCCGTACGCGGAGAAAACGTCCGCCGATCTGCCTGATGAAGCCGCGCTGCGCGAGGCGGTGATTCGGCTGACCCGCGATATTGTTGGCCGACTTGACCAGCTTGAAGCGTTAGGGCTTGGCCACCTGTCGCTGGGTCGCCGCACGACGATGCTGTCGTCGGGCGAGCTGCAGCGCATCAGGCTGGCAACCCAGATGATCTCAAAACTGTTCGGCGTGCTCTACGTGCTGGATGAGCCTTCTGCGGGCCTGCATCCAGGAGATGTTGCCGCGCTGATGCCGCCGCTGCGATCGCTGCTCGCTGCTGGCAACTCGCTGTTGATCGTCGAACACAATCTCGACGTCATCGCCGAAGCGGATTGGGTGGTGGAAGTCGGCCCCGGTCCGGGCCGCCAGGGCGGCAACGTGGTCTACAACGGTGAGCCTGCGGGCCTGAAACACATCGCCACGTCAGCCACCGCGCGCTATCTGTTTAACGAGCAGCGCCCGCCGCTGCGCGAGCACAGAGCACCGAACGCCTGGCTGAGTCTGAAAAACGTCGCCTGTAATAACCTCAACGCGCTGGACGTCGACTTCCCGCTGGCCAGCATGACCGTGATCACCGGCGTTTCAGGCTCAGGTAAGTCAACGCTGCTGACCCGGGTGATCCCTGGCCTGCTGTCGCAGATCGATAACAGCGACGTTGATGAAGAGCAGGATGATGAGGCGCTGAAGCAGAGTGTACGCGGCGAGGTGGCCGCTGGCGGTGAGGCACTGAAACGTCTGGTGAGAATCGACCAGCGACCGATAGGCCGCACGCCGCGTTCCAATCTGGCTACTTACACCGGGTTTTTCGATACCGTCAGAAAGCTATTTGCTGACACGCCGGAAGCGAAAAAGCGGGGATTTGATGCCGGACGCTTCTCGTTTAATCTGCCCGAAGGCCGCTGTCCGGTGTGCGAAGGGCAGGGCATCATCAGCATTGAATTGCTGTTTATGCCAGAGGCCAGCGCGCCCTGTACCGCCTGCGGCGGCAAGCGCTACAACGACGAGACGCTGGCGGTGAAATGGCAACATCTCAGCATCGCCGACATTCTCGCGTTGACGGTCGATGATGCCGTGGCGGTGTTTCATCACAACGAACCGATTCAGCGTTCACTGAGCGCGCTGACCGCGCTGGGCCTTGGCTATTTAACCCTGGGCCAACCGGCAACCGAACTGTCGGGCGGGGAGTGTCAGCGCATCAAGCTGGCGCGTGAGCTGCAACGCGTGCAGCGCGGCAACGGTCTTTATCTGCTGGATGAACCCTCTTCGGGGCTGCATCCGGCGGATATGGATAAGCTGGTGTTGGTGCTGGATCAGCTGATACAGCGCGGCAATACGGTGATCATGGCCGAGCATGACATGCGCATTGCGGCTGAAGCGGACTGGGTCATCGATCTTGGGCCAGGCTCGGGCGATAACGGCGGCCAGGTGGTTGCAGCCGGTTCACCGGCGCAGGTCAGCGCGTCAGCCAATAGCCGTACCGCGCCCTATCTGAAAAAGCGGCTTCACGCCCGCGAGGCATAACACATAACCCGCCCTGGCATGGGTGCCGGGGCGGGCTGCCTGTTGTGCCGCATTAACTGCCTCAGAACAGATAACGTGCTCCAAGGGTGATTTCGCTGGAGGCCAGGCGAGCTTTCATCTGCTCATCCTTCAGGCCGCGCACGTTGCCGAAGGTGTTGAAACCGCTTTCGACTTTACCCATATCGAGATAGCGGTAGCCGAGATCCAGGCTCAGACGCGGCACCGGCGAGTAGCTGACGCCTGCGCCCAGCGACCACGCCAGATTGTTCTGGCTGCTGGCGGCATACTGACGTGACGTGTTGCCCTGCCAGCCGCCTGCGTTAACCTTCGCCACGCCCAGCCCGGCGGTGCCAAACAGTGAAACGCCATAGCCAATATCATAGTCACGGTAAACGTTGAGCATCAGCCGTTCGGTTTTCAGCTTCAGGTGGTTATCGCTGGTTGCAAACGCGGTGGAGCCGCTGGTAAATTCCGCTTTCTGACGAAAAGTATACTCACCCTCGGTGCGCCAGCCGTTGCCGTACTGATAACCCATCGCCACCGCAGCGCCGTTCTGGCGATCCTTTTCTTTGCGCTCGACAAACTGCCCAACGCTCGGACGGCTACTGCTGTCCTGATTGCTGGCGCGCTGCTCGCTGTTGAGGAACTTCGCCGAGCCGTAATAGCCTTCATCGCTGTTTGCCGCCAGCGCTTGTCCCGCACTTAACATCAGTGGGAACATCATCAAACCCATTTTACTTTTCATGGTTATCCATCCTTAGTGTGTTATGCAGCCGTAAATTCTTTTTGCATGCTTTTCAACGCGTCCAGCGCGCAGGCCTGATCGAGATGGCCGCCCGGTGCGCCACCGACGCCGACTGCCCCAATGACCTGCTCACCTGATTTAATCGGTACGCCACCGGCCAGCAGCAGAAAGCCCGGAATATCGCGCAGGTTGGCGGCACCGGCATTTGACTGGGCGCTTTTCATCACGTTATCGGTGGCGTTTTTGGTGCTGAGCGCGGTAAAGGCCTTCATGCGGCTCGCTTCGAGCGTGTGCGGCCCGGCGTTGTCCATGCGCTTGATCACCAGCGGCGTTCCGGCACGGTCAACCACGGTGACCGCTACGCTGTAATTGTCTTTGGCGCAGACCTTCAAAACCTGCTGCGCCAGTTTATCGGCGAGGTCAAGGGAGAGGTTTTTCTGACTGAGAACGCCGGTTGCTGCGCTGGCGGCGGACACCATGCCGCTCATCAGCAGTGCACCTAACAGAAGTGATTTCATGGTATTGCTCCGTGTGTTTATGATGGAGCAATACTATGCAAGGCCGGACGGCGGCGAAATTAGCGCGAACACCTAACTTTCCAGGTGTTTTTACTTAGCTTCCTGGGTGAGTTCGCCATAAATCTTCAGCAATTTTGCCAGCGAATTGACCTCCAGCTTGCTGAATATATTGGCGCGATGTACTTCTACCGTGCGCGGCGACAGCGAGCGGCGCTGAGCGATCTCTTTACTGGAGTAACCCTGCACTATTTCGCCCAGCATCTCCTTTTCGCGCGCGGTCAGGGTGGCCAGCTTTTGCTGCAAAGGTTGCAGCCGTTGCTGCGCGTCAAAGGCGATTTGCTGCCGGGCCATAGCGTCGCCGACCACCTCAAACAGCAGGTCGGCATCTACCGGTTTGGTCAGAAACTCATGTGCGCCGTTTTTAAAGGCACGACGGCATAAATCGATATTGCCGTGCCCGGTCATCACGATCACCGGAATCGCTAGCCCCTGTTGCGTCCACTCTTCCAGCAGCGTCAGCCCGGATTTTCCCGGCATGCGGATATCCAGCAGCAGGCAGCCTGCCAGGTCGGCAAGATCGCCAGCCTGCTGTTGAAACGCCTCGGCGCTGTCGAAAGCCTGCGTCTGCCAGCCAACGGTCGAGAGCAACAGGCTCAGGGAATCACGCATCGCCGCGTCATCATCGATAATCCAGATATGCTGATTCATTGCGCCTCCTCGCGCTGCGGGGGAAAGTGCAGCGTAAAGCAGGCGCCTGCGCCCGCCACATTGCAGGCTTCAATGGTGCCGTGAAGGCGCTGCACCAGCGTATCGGTCAGCGCCATGCCGAGGCCAAGCCCGGCGGCGCGGGTGGTGAAAAAAGGCATAAAAACCTGCTTCAGCGCCTCAGGCGAGAGACCCGTTCCGCCATCGGTAAGCGTTAACACAAGATTCTGTTTTTCCTGTCGAACCTCGAGATGAATCCATGCGCTGTACGGATTGCCGGTCTGTGCCTGAACCGCATTGCTGACCATGTTATGCAGGATCTGTTCGATCCACAGCGGCGGCGCCATAAAGGGCGGCAGGTCGCTGGCGATCGCACTGCTGACCCGCACTTTCCCGGCATCGAGTTCATTATCCAGCAGCTTGCAGACACGCAGCCAGAGCTGCTGCAAATCGATTGGCTGATACTCGGGGTGCTCAGCGGTGAGCTTTTGGCGGAACTGGCTGAGCAGAGCATCGATGCGCTTGATCTGCGCGATGGCCGCCTCGAGCAGCATCGGCACCTGCGCGGGATTATCCTGTTTGATCAGCCGTAAGGCGGCATTGTTGTAGTTCATGATGGCGGCAAGCGGCTGGTTAAGTTCATGCATCATGCCCGCCGCCAGCTCGCCAAGGGTGTTCAGGCGAATAAGTTCGTTGTAGCGGGCGCGCAGGGCGGCGCTGTCGCGGCGACGCTTGTTGGTTTGAAACTGAATCAGCAGGCCGATCACCAGCGCCCAGAACAGGGCGGGAGAAACGATCAACCACCACGGCAAGGCGGCCCACTGCGGATTATCGCCCGCCGACACCACAAACGGCTGCGTCGGGCTGGCAACGCTTTTATCCCAGCGCCACCAGGTGTCAGCATTGCCCTGGCTGAACAGCGTCGTTGCCTGCTCAGTGATGGCGAGATGGGCGAAGGTTTTCTTCTCGCCCAGGGTTTCGAGCAGGATCGGCAGGTCGATCAGTATCGACAGGTGTGCGCTGTTCAACCAGTAGCGTCCGCCGCCCGCAGCTACGATAGGCGCACGATTTTCAGTCTGCTCGTGCTGCCGCCAGCGAACAATCTGCGGCAGAATATGCTGCACATCGGCAACGTGCTGGCTGGCCGGAAGCAGCGGAATAATGGCGTCGTGCTGCGACAGCTTTACGGTGATTTCACGGTACAGAATGCGATAATCAGCGGATCTCGCTTCATACTGCTGCTGTAAAAACCAACCGCCTAATGCCGCAGCGCTGAGCAGCGTAAGCAGTAACCAGCAGAGAATCCTTAACATACCCAATCCTTTTGATGTTAGTGAGCAAGTTCGCGGTGGGAGAGAACAATCCCTGTCAATCCAGGCGGCTGATTATCACTCTTTTTCCCTTAACGTTGCGCTTTTTCTCGCTGAAGTGACACGGCAGCACCTTGTAGCCGATCACTGAAAGCGACAGGTAATGACGGCAGGTTAAGTAGCCTGATACATCGTCTGAAACAGTGGAAGCGCCTTTGAGTAAGTGACGTTGTCACTCAATAAATATCACCCGTTTTCAGGCATAAAAAACGGGACCGCGGGGTCCCGTTTTGCGCTGTATTAGCTAAACCGGCGCGTTAGACCACCAGCAGTTTGCCAGCGGCATGTTTGCGTTTATAAATCGCCATCGTCAACAACAGCGGTACGATGATCGCCACCAGCATGGCGATGCCGTAAATAGCCCAGTACTGGGTTTTCACCGAAAGAATCGCGGGTAATCCGCCGACGCCAATGCCGTTAGCCATTACGCCGGACAAGCCGCAAATCAGCCCGGCTGCGGCCGATCCCACCATGCCGCAGAGCATCGGGAAGCGGTACTTCATGTTAATGCCGTACATCGCCGGTTCAGTAACACCAAGGTAGGCGGAGATGGCAGCGGGCACCGAAATTTCCCGTTCGTTGACCTTCTTACTCATAAAGATGATGCCCAGCACCGCTGAACCCTGCGCCATGTTGGAGAGCGCGATGATTGGCCACACCGGCGTGCCGCCGAGGTTCTGGATCAGCTGCAGATCCACGGCCAGCGTGGTCTGGTGCACGCCGGTAATCACCAGCGGCGCGTACAGGAAACCAAACAGCGCGGAGCCGATCGGCGCAAACGGACCGGTCATCAGGTGGCTGACGCCCCAGGCAATACCGTTACCGATGATGCGGCCAAACGGCCCGATAATGGTGTGCGCGAGAAAGACCGCCAGCAGCAGCGAAACAACCGGCACCACCACCAGCGTCAGGTAGTCGGGCACGATACGTTTGAGCTTCAGCTCAATCCACGCCAGCGTCAGGCCAGCCAGTATCGATGGAATAACCTGCGACTGATAGCCGACCTTATCGATCGAAAACCAGCCAAAATTCCACACTTCCGGGACTTGTTGGCCGAGCAGGTAAGCGTTCATCAGCTGCGGCGAAACCAGCGTAATACCCAGCACGATGCCGAGGATCGGCGTGCCGCCCATTTTCTTCACCACCGACCAGCAGATGCCCACTGGGATGTAGAAGAAGATCGCCTCGCCGATCAGCCATAAAAAGTCATACACGCTTTTCCACACCACTGAGGCTTCGGTCAGCGGCGCGTCGTTGTAGAGCGGCAAATCGCCAATCAGGTTGCGGAAGCCGAGGATCAGGCCGCCGCTGATCAGCGCAGGCAGCAGCGGAAAGAAGATCTCCGCGAAGTGAGAGATCAGGCTTTCGTGCCACTTCATGTTCTGGCGCGCCACCCGCTTTGCACTCTCTTTGTCGGTTCGGCTTAGCTGGGTGCGTTCCAGCAGCACGTTATACCAGTCGCCGACGTCGGTGCCGATCACTACCTGAAACTGTCCGGCATTGGTAAAGCAGCCCTTAACCATTGGCAGGTTTTCAATATCTTTTGGCCGGGCTTTGGCGGGGTCGTTCAGCACAAAGCGCAGTCGGGTGATACAGTGCGAAACCGTGGCTATATTACTTTTCCCGCCAACCAGATCGATGAGGTTATCGATATCCTGCGGGTTACTTTTTATCGCCATATTGACCTTCCAGAGGATGAATGATGAGAAAAACTGATGGCCTGGGCTGTGCGAACGGGCCGTTTTTTTATAACTCTCCGCGCATCAAGAACATAGCTGCTAACGTTGCAGACCGATATCAGGAACGTTCCATTAATTGAAAACGATCACAAAATAGTCGCCAGTGGTGATTTGGCTTATGTTTTGCCAACGGGACGGCAGGTGCGAGGGCTAAAAGGCAGTTTGAAGCAGGCGTTTTCAAAGCAGAAACAGGGAAGGCGGCAGGCGTATTTTGTTTAGCAGCCCAACAGAAAGGGAAAGAAATTTAACGTGCTTCACCAGGCAGCCGATTTTTTCATTATCAGAGTTGGCTATGTCTGTGCATTCTCTATGGGCCTTTTCAGATCAATGCCATAGCGAAAGTAGCAAGAGATGATCTTATTCGGCCAAACGATATTGGCACTAAACAAAGCGTTACCTGATTTCACTGCCGACTTAGACGTAATTCAGCAAAGCTTTGCCATTTAATTCCTAAGGACAGATCGCTATAACTCATGCCGTTACGTTGTTAGACAGCCTTAAGCGTGACTCTTATCTTTCGTCATGATTTGTAAACCTCATGGCAACCATTTGATAAGGGAATACGTTTGTCCAGATATGCACAACCCACGCGCATTGCGCAGGCGCTGACACTCGCCGTGTTAAGCAGCGTCATGGCCTTTTCCTCGCCGCTTTATGCCGATGAGATTCTGAAGCCGGGCATTACGCCAGCCACTGACATCAGCCAAATCCCGGCGTCCGCGAAGCTGCGTAAAGACACCGTGGTGGCGGGTATCTCTGAACCTCAGGGCATTTTCAATCCCTATTTCTTCGTCAATGGCTGGGATGAGAACGTTACCAACGTCATCTTCTCGCGGCTGATCGACTGGGATAGCCAGGGCAAGCTGGTGCCTGGCCTGGCAGAAAGTTGGTCGGTCAGCGACGATCATAAGGTTTACACCATTAAGCTCAGGCCGAACTTAACCTTCAGCGACGGCTCGCCGTTAACCGCTGAGGATGTCGCGTTCACCCTGACCGTGCTTCACGATCCGAAATATGATGGCGACACGGATATCACGCTGGCCAACATTGCCGGTGGAGCCGATTACAAAGCGGGCAAAGCCGACAGCGTCAGTGGGCTGAAGGTGATTGATCCACTGACCTTGCAGGTGACCACCACGCAGCCAGGTGCCACCACGCTGGCAAAAATTGGCGGACCGGTGCTGTCAAAAGCCTGGTACGGAAAAAATTATCAGCGTGGCAATCTCGACTATCTGCGTACGCTCAACGGCAAGCCGCTGGGCAACGGCCCTTACGTTTACGATAAATATATTCCCGGCCAGGAAATTCGCTTCCACGCCAACACGCGCTTCTATCGCGGCACGCCGCCGGTACCTCGCTTTATTTATCGCGTCACCAATCCATCGACCAACTTCCAGCTATTCCAGACCGGCGAGACCGATTACGACGCCTTTACCTCCCGTCCGGATGATATTGAACAGCTGCGCATGCTCGGTTTTGCCAACATCAACCTGTATGGCTCCAGTGATTACAGCAAAGTGGAATTTAACCTGCATCGCCCGGCGTTGCAGGATGCAAAAGTACGCCAGGCGCTGATCTACGGGCTGGATCGCCAGAAGTTGATTGATGTGGTTTATCAGGGTTACGGCAAGGTGGCGATTGAGCCAATAGCGCCCATCTCCTGGGCGTGGAACGCTAACGGCGTGAATCCGTATCAGTACAATCCTGCGCGCGCTAACCAACTGCTTGATGAAGCGGGCTGGAAGAAGGGACCGGACGGCATTCGCGTCAAAGCGGGCAAACGGCTGGAACTGACGCTGCTGGTGAGCAAAAAAGTGTTGAACGATGCACTGATTCCGATCGCCAAAGAGAACTGGCAGCAAATTGGCGTGCTGCTCAAGCCACAGGTGGTGGATTTCAACGCCTTGATGTCGCAACGCAAGGCGGGGAACTACGATCTCGCCTCGTTCAGCACCAGCACGCTGAACGATCCGCATGACGGCGTGTGGGATTTCTACAGCAAGGAAGCCACCGAGTCGGGCTATAACAACCCGCAGGTCGACGCGCTGATTAATCAGGGCAACACCGAGCTTGATCCGGAAAAGCGCAAGCCGATTTACAACCGGCTGTATCAGGTACTGGCCGAGGATCCACCGGCGATTTTGCTTGCTTACCGGCAGATTCTCTCCGCCAGCAGCGCCCGCGTCACCGGTTTTAAACCGGATATCTACAACGGCCTGACCGGCAGCCTGCCGAACGTCACCATCGCCAAATAATCGGGTGGCCAGCGCTGGCTGGCCATTGCGCAGAGACGTGCATGAAAAACTTTATTCTCCGACGGCTGCTGCAAACGGTGCCAATGCTGCTGTTTGCCTCGCTGATCATCTTTATGCTGTTTGCCAAAACGCCTGGCGATTTCATTGATGGCAACGTCACGCTTACTGCCGCGCGCGCCGCCGAGCTGAAAGCCATTTACGGCCTCGATCGGCCACTGCTGTGGCGCTACCTGCACTGGCTGGGTCAGCTGCTGCGCGGCGATCTCGGCTTTTCGTTGCAGTATCAGATACCGGTAAGCCAGCTGCTTAACCAGTACATCTGGAATTCATTTCTGCTGGCGAGCATTGCGCTGCTGTTTTACTGGGGCATCGGCCTGACGGCGGGCGTGATCTCCGCGATGCGGCCTGGCTCGCTGTTTGATTATCTGCTCAGCGTGGTGGTCTTCGCTGCGATGTCGTTTCCTACCTTCTTTCTCTGTCTGCTGCTGATCAAATGGTTTGCGGTGGATCTGCACTGGCTGCCGGTAGGCGGCATGACCAACACCGGCAGCGACGAGACCGGCTGGGCCTGGGTTGTGCAGGTTGCTGCGCATCTGGTGCTGCCAGTGCTGGCGCTGGTGATGCTGCAAGCGGGCAGCCTGACGCGTTATTTTCGCGCCAGCATGCTCGACGTGGTGAAGATGGATTTTATTCGCACCGCGCGGGCAAAAGGGCTGCGCGAGCGTACGGTGATCTTTCGCCATGCGCTGCGCAATGCGCTGTTGCCGGTGATTACGCTGCTCGGCTTTGAGCTGCCGGGGCTGTTTTCTGGCGCCATCATCACGGAAAAAGTCTTTAACTGGCCGGGTGCCGGGCATATTCATCTCGATTCGCTCGCCGCGCGTGATTATCCGGTGCTAATGGGCTTTACGCTGTTTCTCGCGGTATTAACCATTCTGGGCAATCTGCTGGCCGATGTGCTTTACGCGTGGGCCGATCCGCGCATTCGGGTGAAATAATCATGTTAAGTACGCTGTTTTCCACCCGTCGCCTGCGCAAGGCGATTATTCCGACGATGGCCAACGTGACACCGTCACCCTGGCATCTGGCGTGGCGCACGCTGCGCCATAACCCGCTGGCCATGCTGAGCCTGGCGTTATTAATTATCATGGCTCTCTGGTGCGTTGTCGGGCCTTACTGGTCGCCGTGGCAGAACGACGCCACCGATGCGCTGATGGTCAATAAGGCTCCCGGTGCTGCGCACTGGCTGGGCACCGATTTCCTTGGCCGCGATGTCTATACGCGCCTGCTGCTGGCCGGGCGTATCTCGCTGATGATCGGCCTGATGACCATGCTGCTCTCGGTAGCGCTGGGCTATCTGCTGGGTGCGCTGGCCGGCTATCGCGGCGGCATCACCGATAAACTGTTGATGCGGCTGGCCGATCTGGTGATGACCATTCCCAGCCTGCCGCTGCTGATCGTCGCCGGTGCCATGCTCTCCGAGCTCGACTTTTCCGCCGAGTCGCGTGTTTACATGGTGGTGATCATGCTGAGCCTGCTGGAGTGGCCAAAGCTGGCGAGGCTGGTGCGCGGACAAATTCTCTCGCTGCGTGAGCGCGACTTTATGCTGGCAACCCAGGTGCTTGGCCTGTCGTCGCGTCGACGGCTGTTCCGCCATCTGTTGCCAAACACCGTGCCGTTGTTGATTGTGATGGCGACCATGGGGGTCGCTAACGCCATTCTCACCGAATCCGCCCTGAGCTATCTCGGCCTTGGCGTCGTGCCGCCGACGCCCTCATGGGGCAATATGATGGACGCTGCCAACAGCCTGATCGATTTTCAGCGCCGCCCGTGGTTATGGATGCCGCCCGGTATTGCCATCTTTCTTACCGTGATCGCTATCAATGTGCTGGGCGATGGCCTGCGCGATGCCCTTGATCCAAAAATGAAACCGGGGCTGAAATGAGCACGCCATTAATTTCGTTCGAAAACTTATCGGTCTCTTTTGCCGGCGAGCAGGGCCGGGTACGCGCGGTGCAGCAGGTGAGTTTTTCCCTGCAACCCGGACAGACGTTGGGCATCGTCGGCGAGTCGGGCTGTGGCAAAAGCGTTACCGCGCTGTCGCTAATGGGATTATTACCGGCTCAGGCGTCGCGCATCGATGGCGGTGCCATCCGGTTTGAGGGGGAAGATCTGCTGCAATTAAAACCGAAGCGCATGGCCGATCTGCGCGGCAACGCGCTGGCGATGATCTTTCAGGAGCCGATGAGCGCGCTGAACCCGGTGTTAACGCTGGGTGAGCAGCTGTGTGAACCGCTGATCCGCCATCGCGGCGTCACGCCGAAGGCGGCCTGGCAGCAGGCGACACAGCTGATTAGTGACGTCGGGCTGGGCCGGGCCGAAAGCCTGATGCGCTGTTATCCGCATCAGCTCTCCGGCGGCATGCTGCAACGCATCATGATCGCCATGGCGATCAGCTGTCAGCCGAAGCTACTGATTGCCGACGAGCCGACCACCGCGCTGGATGTCACGGTACAGGCGCAGATCCTGCAGCTGCTGCGTGAACGTGCGCGGGCACAGCAGATGGCGCTGATGCTGATTACGCACGATCTCGGCGTGATTGCACAGATGGCGGAGCAGGTGGTGGTGATGTACGCCGGAAGGGTGGTTGAGCAGGGCCCTACCGCCGACGTACTGCGTCAGCCATTGCATCCTTACACCCGCGGGCTGATCGCCTCACGGCCGGTGCCCGGCGAGCGCCGTCGCCGCCTGTGGTCAATTCCCGGTCAGGTACCGGATCTGGCGGCACTGCCCGCCGGGTGTGCCTTTGCCGATCGCTGCGATCGCGTTTCAGCACACTGCCGGAGTGCCGTGCCACCGCTGATCGGTGAGGTGCGGCGAGCGGCCTGCTTTCACAGTGAACGCGCGGAGACGCAACCATGAACCAGGACTATGTGATTGAAGTCGACGGGCTGAAAAAATATTTTCCCATCCGCGATGGCTTGTTTGGCCAGGAAACCGGGCAGCTGCGCGCCGTGGATGACGTTAGCTTTCGCATTCGTCGCGGTTCCATCTTTGGCCTGGTCGGCGAATCGGGCAGCGGTAAAACCACCGTAGGGCGCACGCTGCTCGGGCTGTATGAACAAACCGCAGGCCATATTCTCTGGCAGGGGCAGGATCTGCAGCAGTTAACCGCGCGACAACGCCAGGCGCTGCGGCCAAAAATGCAGCTGGTCTTTCAGGACCCTTACAGCGCGCTGAATCCACGCATTCGCGTCGGCGACGCCATCGGCGAGGCGATGTTGCAGCATAAGTTGTGTAGCCGGGCAGAACTGCGGGACAAGGTGCTACAGGTGATGACCATTTGCGGTCTGGCCGCGCAGCATTATGATCGCTTTCCGCATGAGTTTTCCGGCGGACAGCGACAGCGCATCGGTATTGCCCGCGCGCTGATCCTGAATCCTGACTTTATCGTCGCCGATGAGCCGATTTCCGCGCTGGACGTGTCGATTCAGGCGCAGATCATCAACCTGTTTTCCGATCTGCGTGACGATCACGGCGTCACCTTTCTGTTTATCTCGCACGATCTCGGGGTGGTGGAGCACCTTTGCGATGATGTCGCGGTGATGTATCTCGGTCAGCTGGTGGAAACCGCCAGCCGCGACCGGCTGTTCAGTCAACCGCTGCATCCTTATACCCAGGCGCTGCTGGCGGCAGTGCCGACGCTACAGCCGCAGCAGAAACCGTCGCAGATCGTGCAGGGTGATATTCCCGATCCGGCGAATCCGCCGCCGGGCTGTCGCTTCTCTTCGCGCTGTCCGCTGGCGACAGCGCAGTGCCGCAGCGAGGCACCGCGTTTGCGACAGGTGGCTGAAGGGCATCAGGTGGCGTGCCATAAGGTCATGCCAGCGTGAAATACGGTGGTCACCGTTGCGATAAATAAACACGTGCAGATGGGCTTTATTTCATAATAATGACAGTGCGGTTTATTTTTCTAATCTAAACCGCAGCTCAATAAACTGTAAATACGCATACTGGAATAACCCTTCTTCTATTTCTGTCACCTGTAAATAAATATGTCCTTCCGCTGCGTGCCCAGCCGCGCACCCCCTGATCAGAAAGGGTTTTTCTTATATTCCCTGCCTTTTTTTATTACCGCCGCACGCGTTTACTTACATTCCAGGGGGTATTCCCCAAATTAAAAAAATAGCGCGTTTAATGTTCCTTTAAGGTTCGGCTTATATTCTCGCTGAAGTCTTAATCGGCCACCTTTTATCCTTATTTTTAGCCGTGCAGAAGCGTTGCGCTGCGGCGTTGTGCTGCCGGTTATTTAACGGTTCAGGCGCCCTTGCCGCACGGCATTTTTCGCATTAAGGAACAGACGTTATGGCTTTTCTTCCTTTTTCTCGTCCTTCACTCGGTGCAGCTGAGCTGGCTGCCGTTGAAGCGGTGTTTCGTTCGGGCTGGATCACCACCGGCCCGCAATGCGCGGCACTGGAACAGGCGTTTTGTCAGTTCACCGGTAATCAGCACGCCATTGCGGTGAGCTCCGCCACCGGCGGCATGCACGTTGCGCTCATGGCGCTGGGATTGCAGCCGGGCGATGAGGTGATCACCCCCTCCATGACCTGGGTTTCCACGCTGAATATCATCACTTTATTGGGCGCTACGCCGGTAATGATTGATGTCGATGACGACACGCTGATGGTCAGCGCTGAGGCGATTGAGGCGGCCATTACGCCCAATACGCGCGCGATTATACCGGTGCACTTTGCCGGTGCGCCGCTGGATCTCGACGCTATCCGCGCGGTGGCCGAACGCCACGCGATCCCGCTGATTGAAGATGCGGCGCACGCCATCGGCACGCACTACAAGGGCAGGCCGGTGGGGCAAACCGGCACCGCTATTTTCTCCTTTCACGCGATTAAAAATATCAGTTGCGCCGAAGGCGGCATGGTAGTGACCGATGATGCCGCCTTCGCTGAACGCATGCGCATGCTGAAATTTCACGGGCTGGGCGTCGACGCCTTTGATCGCTTTACCCACGGTCGACAACCGCAGGCTGAGGTCATTATGCCGGGACTGAAATATAACCTGCCCGATATCAGCGCGGCGATTGCCCTCGTGCAGCTGGAGCGGCTGCCCGCCTTTAACGCGCGTCGCGACGCCATCGCCCAGCGCTATCTCAGCGCACTGCGCGATCTGCCTTTTGCACCGCTGGCGCTGCCCACCTGGCCGCATCAGCACGCCTGGCATCTGTTTATTATTCGCGTTGACGAAGCGGCCTGCGGCATCACCCGCGATGCGCTGATGCAGGCGCTGAAAGATCAGGATATTGGCAGCGGGCTGCACTTTCGCGCTGCGCATACCCATCGCTGGTATCGCGAGCGCTATCCACAGCTCTCGCTGCCCGCCACCGAGTGGAACAGCGAACGCATCTGCTCGCTGCCGCTGTTTCCCGACATGACCGACAGCGACGTCGAGCGCGTAATTACCGCATTGCGCACGCTCGGGGCCAGAGGATGACGGAGATGCTCATACAAAAAATCTCGGTGGTGATCCCGGTGTTTAACGAGCAGGAGAGCCTGCCGGAGTTGCTGCGGCGCACCGATGCCGCCTGCCAGCGCTGCGAACTGGATTACGAAATCGTGCTGGTGGATGACGGCAGTCAGGATGACTCCGGTGAGATGATCGCCGCGGCGGCGAACCAGCCGGGTAGCCACGTTGTCGCTATTCTGCTTAACCGCAACTACGGCCAGCACTCGGCCATTATGGCGGGCTTCAGCCACGTCAGTGGCGATCTGATCGTCACGCTGGATGCCGATCTGCAAAATCCCCCGGAGGAGATTCCGCAGCTGGTGGCCGCCGCACAGCAGGGCTACGATGTGGTGGGAACGGTGCGGCAAAACCGCCAGGACAGCTGGTTTCGTCGCCGCGCCTCACGCACCATCAACCTGCTGATTCAGCGCGTAACCGGCAAGGCGATGGGCGATTACGGCTGCATGCTGCGCGCCTATCGTCGGCACATTATCGACGCAATGCTCAATTGCCACGAACGCAGCACCTTTATTCCGGTGCTGGCCAACACCTTTGCCCGCCGCACCATTGAATTGCCGGTCACCCACGCCGAACGGGAGTTTGGCGAGTCGAAGTACAGCTTTATGCGGCTGATCAACTTGATGTACGACCTGATCACTTGCCTGACCACCACGCCGCTACGCATGCTAAGCGTACTCGGCAGCCTGATCGCGCTGACCGGCTTTGCCTTCTCAATCACACTGATACTGCTGCGGCTGTTCTTCGGATCCGCCTGGGCCGGTGACGGCATTTTTATGCTGTTTGCCGTGCTGTTTATCTTTATCGGCGCGCAGTTTATCGGCATGGGCTTACTCGGCGAATACATCGGCCGCATCTACAACGACGTGCGCGCCCGGCCTCGTTATTTCATCCAGCGCGTCATCTATCCCCAATCCGGCGCATCCGCACAGGACTCTGAATCATGAAAACCATCGTCTTCGCCTATCACGACATGGGCTGTACCGGCATCACTGCGCTGCTGCGCGCGGGTTACTCTATCGCTGCCATTTTTACTCACGCCGATGCCACCAGCGAGAATCATTTCTTTGGCTCGGTCGCCCGGCTGGCAGCGGAAAACGGCATTCCGGTTTACGCCCCGGATAACGTTAATCATCCGCTGTGGATCGATCGTATCCGGGCGATGGCGCCTGACATGCTGTTTTCCTTTTATTACCGACACCTGCTGGGCGAGGAGATCCTCGCCTGCGCCGCGCAGGGGGCGTTTAACCTGCACGGTTCGCTGCTGCCCCAGTATCGTGGCCGTGCGCCGCTGAACTGGGTGCTGGTTAACGGCGAAACACAAACCGGCGTCACGCTGCATCGTATGGTGAAACGCGCCGATGCTGGCGACATTATTGCGCAGGCGACGCAAGAGATTGATGCCGAGGATACGGCGCTGACGTTGCATCATAAGCTGGTGCGCTGTGCGGATAATCTGCTCAATGACGCGCTGCCCGTGATGCTACAGGGGAAAATAGCGGGCAGGCCGCAGCGGGAAGAGCAGGCAACGGTGATGCGCGCCCGCACGCCGGACGATGGTCGTTTGATCTGGTCGCAGGCGGCAACGCAGCTGCACAACCTGGTGCGGGCGGTGACCGATCCCTGGCCCGGCGCCCTGGCCTGGGCGGGCACCACCAAATTCACCGTCTGGAAAAGCCGGGTCGTGGCCGTGGCCGGTGACGCAGCGGGCAAGCCGGGCACGGTGATCTCTACCGCACCCTTTGTGATCGCCTGCGGTGAAGGCGCGCTGGAGATCGTTACCGGCCAGGCAGATAACGGCGTTTACATGAACGGCAGCCAGCTGGCGCAAAGCCTTGGCGTGGTGCCGGGCGCGCTGCTCGGCTCACAGCCGGTGGCCACGGCGAAACGCCGCACGCGCGTGCTGATCCTCGGCGTCAACGGCTTTATCGGCAATCACCTGACCGAACGGCTGCTTCAGGATGATAATTTTGAGGTGTTTGGGCTGGATATCAGCGCCGACGCCATCAGCCGTTTTATCGGCCATCCACGCTTTCAGTTTGTGGAAGGCGACATCAGCATCCATTCAGAGTGGATCGAATATCACATCAAGAAATGCGACGTTATTCTGCCGCTGGTGGCGATCGCTACGCCGATTGAGTACACGCGCAATCCGCTGCGGGTATTTGAGCTCGACTTCGAAGAGAACCTGAAAATCATTCGCGACTGCGTGAAGTACGACAAGCGCATCATTTTTCCGTCGACCTCGGAAGTCTACGGCATGTGCGATGACGACAGCTTTGATGAGGATCATTCACGGCTGGTGGTCGGGCCGATCAACAAGCAGCGCTGGATCTATTCGGTGTCCAAGCAGCTGCTGGATAGGGTGATCTGGGCCTACGGCGATAAGCAGGGGCTGCGTTTTACGCTGTTCCGCCCATTCAACTGGATGGGGCCGCGGCTCGATAACCTCAATGCCGCCCGCATCGGCAGCTCACGCGCCATTACCCAGCTGATCCTCAATCTGGTTGAAGGATCGCCGATCAAACTGATTGACGGCGGCAGCCAGAAGCGCTGCTTCACCGATATCAGCGACGGCGTCGAGGCGCTGTTCCGCATTATTGAGAATCGTGCGGGCAACTGCGACGGGCAGATTATCAACATTGGCAATCCGCATAACGAGGCGAGTATCAGAGATCTGGCTGAACAGCTGCTGGCGAGCTTTGAGCGCCATCCGCTGCGCGCGCAGTTTCCGCCGTTTGCCGGCTTCCGCGAGGTGGAAAGCAGCAGCTACTACGGCAAAGGTTATCAGGACGTTGAGCACCGCAAACCCTCGATCCGCAACGCCCGCCGCCTGCTGGAGTGGACGCCACAGGTGGCGATGGAAACCACCATCGACAACACGCTCGATTTCTTTCTGCGCACCGTCGAGGTGCAAGGCGACGCCTCATGAAAAAAATTGGCCTGCGCATTGATGTGGATACCTGGCGTGGCACGCAACGGGGCGTGCCAGCGCTGCTCGATCTGTTCAACAAGCACGATATTCAGGCAACCTTCTTTTTTACCGTGGGGCCGGACAATATGGGGCGGCATCTGTGGCGGATGCTGAAACCGGCGTTTTTATGGAAGATGCTGCGATCGCGCGCCGCCACGCTTTACGGCTGGGACATCGTGCTGGCGGGTACCGCGTGGCCGGGCCGGGTGATTGGCGAGGGTCTGGCGTCGGTGATCAACGCCACCACCGATCATCATGAGGTCGGGCTGCACGCCTGGGATCATTTTGCCTGGCAAACCTGGGCGGGCGTCTGGCCGAAAGAGCGGCTTCATCAGCAGATCCAGCGCGGCCTGACGCTGCTGGAAAACATTACCGGCAGCACCATCTGCTGTTCAGCGGCGGCGGGCTGGCGCGCCGATGGCCGTGTGGTGCAGGCCAAAGAGCATTTTGCCTTTCGCTATAACAGCGACTGCCGCGGCACCGCGCCATTTCGCCCATTGCTCACCAATGGCCAGCCGGGCACGGTGCAAATACCGGTGACGTTGCCCACCTGGGATGAGGTGGTCGGCACGCAAACCAGCATTGCCGGTTACAACGATTATATTCTCAGCCGCATGCAGGCCGATTCCGGCACGCCGGTTTACACCATTCATGCTGAGGTGGAAGGCATTAGCCAACTGGCCGCCTTTGACTATCTGCTGACGCGCTGTAAAGCGCAGGGCATCGAATTTTGCCCGCTGGGCGCGCTGCTACCCGCCGACATTAACCGGCTGCCGCTGGGGAAAGTGGTGCGTGGGCAGATCGCCGGGCGGGAAGGGTGGCTCGGCTGCGAAACACGGACTGGGGTTGAGCCATGAATCATCGTCGTAATGGCCTGTTACTGCTGGCCCTGATCGCGCTCTATTACCTGCTGCCGCTGGAATTCAGGCCGCTGTGGCAGCCCGACGAGATGCGCTATGCCGAAATCAGCCGCGAGATGCTGCACAACGGCAACTGGATCACGCCGCATTTTCTCGGCCTGCGCTACTTCGAAAAACCGGCGGCGGGGTACTGGATCAATAACCTCGGCCAGTGGCTGTTTGGTCATAATAATTTCGCCGTGCGCATTGGCGCGGTCGCTTCCACCCTGACCAGCGCGCTGCTGCTTTACTGGCTCGGCTGCCGTCTGTTTGCCAGCCGTCGCATCGCGCTCACCGGCAGCCTGATTTTTCTGACCTCGCTGCTGGTGTATGGCGTCAGCACCTATGCGGTGCTGGATCCGATGCTCACGCTCTGGCTGGTTGCTGCCATGACGCTGTTCTGGTGGGCAAGTCACGCCGGGAGCCGCGCGCAACGCCTTGGCGGCTGGCTGCTGTTTGGCCTGGCCTGCGGCATGGGCTTTATGACCAAAGGCTTTCTGGCGCTGGTGCTGCCGGTGCTGGCGATTGTGCCCTGGGCAGCGTGGCAGCGGCGGCTGAACGAATTACTACGCTACGGCCCGCTGGCGCTGCTCAGTGCGGCACTGATTTCTGCCCCCTGGGCGCTGGCAATTTATCACCAGCAGCCCGATTTCTGGCACTACTTTTTCTGGGTTGAACACATACAGCGCTTCGCCGACCAGGATGCGCAGCACAAGGCGCCGTTCTGGTACTACCTGCCGATGTTGATCGCGGGCACGCTGCCGTGGCTGGCGCTGCTGCCGGGTGCGCTGTTCACGGCGTGGCGTCAGCGTACCGCCGCGCCGGGCATGCTCTATCTGCTCTGCTGGACGCTACTGCCGCTGCTGTTTTTCAGCATCGCCAAAGGCAAGTTACTCACCTATATTTTGCCCTGTTTTGCGCCGCTGGCCCTGCTTATTGCCGCGCACGGACATGCGTTGGCGGCCCGCGCGTCGCGCACGCTGCGCGTTAACGCGGTGATCAATGTGCTGTTCGGCAGCGGCGCGGCGCTGCTGATCATTCTGGTGCTGGCACCCTGGGGCATTGGTAAACATCCGCTGTATGCTGCCGACGAACTGCTGCCGCTGAGCCTGGCGCTGATCGCCTTCGCCGGTTGGGCGCTGGCTGGTGCGCTCAGCCTGGGATCGGCGGCGCGCCGCTGGCAATGGGCCGCGCTCTGTCCGCTGGCGCTGGCATTGTGCATCGGCGGGGCGATTCCGCGCAGTGTGGAAAACAGCCGTCAACCGCAGGGCTTTATCCACAGCGTCAGTGACAAACTCACCGGCAGCCGCTATCTGCTCAGCGACAATCCCGGTATTGCCTCGGCGCTTGCCTGGACGCTACGGCGCAGCGATATTTTGTTATATGACCAGCAGGGCGAGCTGCGTTATGGCCTGAGCTATGCCGATGCGCAGGACCGTTTTGTCAGCGGCGATCGTTTCAGCGCCTGGCTGGCGGCGCACCGTCAGCAGGGCACCGTTTCGCTGGTGCTGCTGCTGGATCGCGACGAGCCGCTACCTGCGGATCTGCCGCGCGCGGATGTGGTCTGCCGCAGCGATCGCATGCTGCTGCTGCAATACAAGCCGACGCCATGAACAGCAATCTTCTGCTGGTACTGCTTACCAGCCTGTTGAGCTGTGGCGGCCAGCTGTGTCAGAAACAGGCGGCGCGCCAGCGCACTCGCTATGGCGTCATCGGCTGGCTGCTAAGCGGGCTGCTGCTACTGGCCGCGGGCATGCTGATCTGGCTGCGTGTGCTGCAACGTTTGCCGGTCAGCCTGGCTTATCCAATGCTGAGCCTCAACTTTATGCTGGTGGCGCTGGCGGCGCGGCTAATCTGGCGTGAAAAGCTGTCGCGCCAGCAGTGGCTGGGCACGCTGCTGATTGTGGTGGGCGTGGCATTAATGGGGCGATACGCATGAAGGGACGCGGACTGGCGCTAGCCAGCATGCTGTTGGTTACTGCTGCCCAACTGATGCTGCGCTGGTCAGTGGTGCAGTTGCCGCTGACCAGCGCCGAATGGCGAACCTTACCGCCGTTGCCGTTAAGCGTACTGGCAGGCGGTCTGTTCGCTTACGGGCTGTCGATGCTCTGTTGGACCGCGGCACTGCGTCATCTGGCACTGAATCGCGCCTATCCGTTGTTGAGCATCAGTTATCTGCTGGTGTGGGCACTGGCGCTGTGGTTGCCGGGCTTTCACGAGCCTTTTCACGCCGGAGCCGTGCCCGGCGTGTTGCTGACGCTTGTCGGCCTGCTGCTGCTCTGGCAGCGCGGCGAACCACGGTGACAACGTCACTTAGTCGGCGCAATAAACCAGGTGCCGGAATAGGGGATTGGCAGATAATCGCTGAAGATCTGCTGGAGGGTCTGTTGCGGGTCGACATCCTGAAACAGATCGGGATAGAGCGTTTTGGCGAAGAACTCAGTGGCGGCGACGTGCCACGGGCTGAGATAAAAGTTATGCCACAGCGCCGCGGCCTGATGGTTCTGCACTGCACGCAGCGCTTTCAGGCCATTTTGCTGCCCAATCAATGTATCCAGGCTGGCGCGAGCCTGCTCAGCGGAGACCGCCGGACCCAGGCGGAGTGCGCCTTCAGCATCGGGGCCGCCGGTGCCGGTGGCAAAATAGAGATCCGGCTGCGCTGTAATTACCGCTTCCTCGTTAAGACGACCAAACACGCCAGACACCGCGCCTGCGGCAATATTGTCGCCACCCGCAAACTGCAACAGCTCGCCAAGGCTGCCGTTAACCGCCGTCACGCAACATTCGTTGCGCCGTCCCAGATGCAGATGTAACAGCACGCGCGGCTTGCGTCCGTGATAATCGGCCAGCCGCTGCTGAATACGCTGCATGTGCTGGTGATAAAAGGCGTTAAATCGGGCGGCGCGTGCGGGTTGGCCAAGCACTTCGCCAAACAGCGCCACGCTCGCTTCGGTATTTTTCAGCATGTGCACCCGCAGATCCACGGTGATCACTGGAATATGTGCCGCCTTGAGCATGATCATTAGCTGCTGACCGGCATCGCCTTTGCGCGCCAGCTGCGGCAGGATCACCAGATCGGGCTTCAGCGCCAGCACCCGCTCCGGGTTCATATCGTTCATGCCGTCGAGGCCCAGCGCGGGAATCTGTAACATCGCCGGAAAACGCTGCGCAAAGCTGTCCCAGGTTTGCCGATCGTACTTTTTCAGATCCTGCGGCCAGCCAACAATGCGCTGAAACGGATTGCCAGGCTCCAGCATCGCCAGCGTATAAAGCATGCGGCTCTCCCCCAGCACGATGCGCTGCGGATGATCGGGCACCTCAACGCGCTGACCATCAATATCGGTGACCGTGCGCGCCAGCACCGTCAGGCTGATCAACAGCAGGCCCAGCAGGGCCGCCGTGAAGGTGCGCCACAGGGCGCGCTTAGAATTCAACACGGGCTTGTACCATCAGGTTGCGGGTTTCGCCCTCACGCACGCGCAGATTGCCACCGCTGGAGGTGTAATAGTGCTTATCGAACAGGTTGTTAACGTTCAAACGCAGCTGAGTTTTTTCGCCAAACAGGCGGTTGTTCCAGGCGATAAAGGCGTCGGCCACCGCATAATCGGGCAGGGTAAAGCTGTTATCGGGATCGCCCGCGCGCGTGCCGATATAGCGTGCGCCGCCGCCCACACGCCAGTCACCGGGCACGCTACGGATAGTGAGGTTATGGCTCAGGTAAAGGGCGCCCGAATGGGTCGGCGCATTTTGCAGACGATTGCCGTTGTTGGCGGCATTCACGCCGTCGTCAACGATCTCCGCCTTGTCATAACTGTAGCTGGCGCTGAGATCCCAGTCCGGCAGGATTTCGCCGTTCAGCTCAAACTCTGCGCCGGTGGAGCGCGCCTTATCGATGGCGCGGGTGGTGCCGTTGATGCTCAGCGACATATCCTTTTCATCGATGCGATAGAGCGCAACCGAGGCGAACAGCTGTGGCGAGAGTTGCCACTTGCTGCCCACTTCCCAGGTGGTGCCCTGTTCGGGCTTTCCGACGTTGCCATCATCATCCACGTCGGTGGAGGGCGTAAACGAACGGCTGACGCTGCCGTATAGTGAAACGTCCGGCGTAAGCTTGTAGATCAAACCCGCCTGCGGCAGGAACTTATTGCCTTCGTCATCCAGCGTCTGCACCACCGGATCAAAGCCACGCGAGGCGCGCTGCTCATAGTGCTGATAACGGCCGCCCAGCACCGCAATCCACGCTGGCGTCAGGGTGATGCTGTCTTTAGCGTAGAGTGAACGGCTGTGAATGCGATTAAGATTGTTAGCGTTGACGCGGTTTTCGCTGCTGTCGTCCACGATCGGTGAGCTGATCGTGTACTCAGGATCGAACAGGTTGAAGTTGCTGGTCGCCTTGCCCTGATACTGATGCGCCCGGTAGGTTTGATTCATCTCATAATCGGTGCCGAACACCAGATCGTGTTTCATGCCCAGCAGCTCCGGGCTGCCGATCAGATCCCAGGAGACGTAACGGGTTTTGTGGTTAAAGCCGCGATTGGCATCGGCGCGCCGCGTGACCTTGCCGCTGCTGGTGTTCACCGCAGTGACGCGCACTTCGTTGTTGTCGTAGCGGCGCTGGTTCCAGCCGAGGCTGACGCGCGTGCTCCAGCTGTCGTTGAACTGCCAGTCATAATGCGCATTCAGCGATTTGTTATGGCCCCAGGCGTGATTGGCGGTGTCGTCGAGCCGATCCTTGTAGCCAATATCAACCGGCTTGCCGTTGATAAACGCCGTACCGCGATCGTAAGGAATGTCGTAGCGATAATCTTCGTAACTGACTAAAAAGCTCGCCTGCTCACCAAACCACTGCAACGATGGCGCGATCAGCGTGTGTTCATCGCTGCCGAAGTTGCGCCAGTAATCCTGATTTTGCTTCTCCGCCACCAGTCGCACGGCGAAACCGTTGCCCAGCGGCCCGGTCACATCCAGCGTCCCTGCGCCTCCGCCTTCGCTGGCGTACCGGCCGCTGACCGCACTGTGCCATTCGTACTGCGGTTTTTTGCTTACCACGTTGATGACGCCGCCAGGATTCTGAATGCCGTAGAGCAATGATGCCGATCCCTTCAGCACCTCGACCCGCTCGGTGGCGGCGTTGAGATTCAGCCCCTGGCTGCTGCGAATGCCGTCGCGATAGATCGAGCCATCGGCATTGGCTCCGAAGCCGCGGCGCACAAAACCATCTTCGGTTCCGCCCAGCGTGTTCGCCTCCGAAACGCCGCTGACGAAGCGCATCGCATCGCTGAGACGGGTAGCCTGATAATCATCCAGCTGCTGCTGCGTCACCACGCTGACCGAATTGGCCTCATCAACGCGGCGAGTTGGCGTCTTGCCCGCCACCGACGCGGTGGTTGCGCCGTAGCTTTCTTCAGCGCGCGGCGCGGCGGATACCACCAGAGTATCGGCTCTATCCGCCGCCGCGCCGTTGCCGGAGATGCCCAGCGTCGCGCCACACAACGAAAGTAACAGCGTGCGCTGTTTTGCAGCAGAGAGTGAAGGTTTGTTCATGATGTTTACTGACCCTGAATGTCGCCAATGGCGTAACGCCGGAGAGCAAAGCAATAATCGCGGATACCTGTGCGGCACCCGTCATGTAATTGAGAATCATTCAAACATTAAAGGATGTAGCAGTACATCTTTATTTCGGCCTGTTTACTACAGAATGACGCTGCGCTGAACTGACGGGGGATTCCAAAGATTTGTTACTTTATCTCTGTTAAATAACGGTTTTTTAATTAGTCTCTGCTAACACCTGATTTCATTAAGGGTAATAAGCACTTCGCGGAAAAGCCGCAGTGCGTTCAGTCACTACAGAAACGGCGCGTCAAACACCGCTTGCAATAGACGATTGCAATTATTAGCTTACCGGACGCAACAGGCGCAGGCGCCTGCCTCACACACTGAATGCTAACCCGGAGCAGATGATGGCCGCCGATAATAGCCTCAAAAATCGTACCGACCTGCTGGGCGAACGTTTCCGCCTGCGTGAGGCGCAGCTCTCGCCGCGTCTGCAGGCGGTGGCGCGTTACATCAATACGCATCGCGAGAGCGTGCTCGACAGTACGGCAATTGAGATCGCACGGGCGACCAACACCTCTGATGCCACGGTAATCCGTGCGGTGCAGGCGTTGGGGTTTGATGGCCTGCGCGAGCTGAAGCAGACACTGCAAGCCTGGTTCGGCCCGGCGATGAACTCAGCGGAGAAGATGAGCACCACGGTCAGTGAACTGACCAGCGACGTCAATGCGGGCATCGATTTTGTGTTGCAGGGTCATCAGCGCGCCTGCGAAGTGCTGGCGGCGGCGGCAAATCGTCAGGCGGTTACCGCGGCGGTGACGCAGCTCAGCGAGGCGCGGCAGGTGGCTATTTTTGGCATTAACGCCTCGGGTATTCTGGCGGATTACAGCACGCGGCTGTTCATTCGCATCGGCCTGCCGGCGGTGAGCCTGAATCGGTCGGGCGTGGCGCTGGCGGAGCAACTGCTGGCGTTGCAGCGCGGCGACGTGCTGATCATGATGGCGCAGAAATCGGCACACCGCGAAGGCACCACGGTGATCCGCGAAGCGAAACGACTTGGCGTACCCATTATTCTGCTCACCAGCGCCAGCGATTCATTTTTTGCCCGCGAGGCGGATGTGGTGATCAACGTGCCGCGCGGCGGTGAGAATGGCCGCATTCCGCTGCACGGCACGGTGCTGGTCTGTCTGGAGATGATCGTGCTGTCGGTGGCGACGGCGATGTCAACGCGCACCGTGAAAACCATGAAGCGCTTGCAGGATCTCTATCGCGGCCTGAAGCCCGCCAGCCGCAAATAGCGTCGTTTACCCCAGCCGCGCAGGCATTAGTCCGTCAATGATCACCTGCGGCGTGCCCTGTGAGCAGCGCTCAATACGGCCTTTAACGCCATACACGCTGGCCAGCGTCTCCGGCACGATAACCCGTTCCGGCGCGCCTTCGGCAATCAGCTTGCCCTGTTTCAGCATCAGCGCGTGATCGCCGTGGCGCAGGGCAATATTGATATCATGCACCACCACCACGGTGATCATATTGCGGGCGGCAGTTTCGCGACGAACCAGATCCATGACGTGAAACTGATAGTTGAGATCCAGCGCGCTCAGCGGTTCATCCAGTAGCAACAACTGTGGCCGCCGAATCAGTGACTGCGCGAGACCCACCAGCTGTTTTTGCCCGCCGGATAGCTCGTCGAGATAACGCATCGCCAGATGCGCAATGCCGAGTTGCTCCAGCAGCGCGAGCACCTCCTGCTGCGCCGCCGTGCTCAGCCTGCCGCCCGAGGCGCGCTGCGCCACGATAATCGATTCGAGTACGTGCAGATGCACGCCCGCAGGCAGCGACTGCGGCAGATAAACTACCCGTTCAGCACGTTGGGCAAACGGCTGTTTCATCAGGTCATTGCCGTTGAGCCAGACCTCACCGTGCCCTTTGCCAAGGCCAGCCAGCGCACGCAGCAGGGTCGATTTACCGCAGCCGTTTGGCCCGAGCAGCACGGTGATTTTACCCGGTGGCAGCGGCGATACCTGTAAATTTTCCAGCACCGGCTGCTTGCGATACCCGGCGCTGAAATCGCGCAGGCGTAATCCCTGTTCGCTCATACGTTCCCCCGGTGGCGCAAAATGATGCTGAGAAAGAACGGTACGCCAACCAGCGAGGTCACAATGCCCACCGGCACGATCACGCCCGGCACGATATTCTTCGAGACCACCGAGGCGATCGACAGCACCAGCGCGCCGATCAGCGCACTGGCAGGCAGATAAAACCGGTGATCCTCACCAAACATCAGGCGGGCGATGTGCGGCGCGACCAGGCCGATAAAGCCGATCGGTCCGACAAACGCCACCGCCAGCGCCGACAGAATGCTGATGCGCAGCAGGGTGGTCAGCCGCAGACGGCGCACGTCGATGCCAAAACTCACCGCCCGATCTTCCCCCAGCCTTAGTGCGGTCAGCTTCCAGCTGCTGCGCAGCGAGAAGGGTAGCAGCACCAGCAGCGCGGCGCTGAGCACGCCGAGCTTGTCCCAGGATGCGCGCGCCAGACTGCCCATGGTCCAGAACACCAGGCCCTGCAACGTATCCTCAGTGGCGATGAACTGCATCATCGACACCAGCGCGTTGAAGGTAAACACCAGCGCAATGCCAAACAGCACCACGCCGGATGAGGAAACCTGGGTCCAGCGGCTGATGCCGTCGAGCATCAGCGCGGCAAACAGGGCAAACACGAAGGCGTTGGCTGAGATAAACCACTGATCGGCGATGCCAGGAATACCGATACCGAGCACGATCGCCAGCGCCGCGCCAAATGCCGCCGCCGATGAGACGCCAAGAGTAAAGGGACTGGCCAGCGGGTTGTTAAGGATGGTCTGCATTTCAGCACCGGCGAGGCCAAGTGCGGCACCTACCACCATCGCCATCAGGGCATAGGGCAGACGAATATCCCAGACGATGATGCGCGTACCGGCATCCACGCTGGCCGGTTCGCGCAGCGCATGCCACAACGTCTCCAGCGACAGTCCGGCGGGACCGAGAGTGAAATCCAGCAGCAGCGAAGCGAAAATCGCCAGCAGCAGCACGCCAATCCACAGCAGGCGGCGGCGCAGCACCCGCTGATACTGGGCCATCGCGTCCGGCTGGGCCAGCGGCGAAGAGTCGGTTGTCATGATCAAATCCTGTGTGACCGGCAAAAAAGCGCAGCCACAATAGTGCAGGTGATAATAATTATCAATTCTGCGCCGGGGTCATGACGTGGATTTGCCCGTCTCTTGCTGTTCTGCCAGCAGCCCGATCAGGTGACGCACCGCTACCGACGGGTTATTACGCCGCCAAGCCAGCGCGACATCGGTAAACAGCGTGTTACCGCTAATGGGATGAAAGCGCACGTGGGGATGGCTGATACAGGTCATCGATTCGGGCACGATGGAAAAACCGCAGCCCGCGGCGACCATGCCGAGCGAAGAGGCGATTTGCGGCGACTGAAGCAGCGCATCGGGATGAAAACCGGCGCGCAGACAGCTGCTGATCACCAGCTCATAGAGGCTGGGCGCCACTTCACGCGGAAACATGATCATCTGCTCGCCGATCAGCTGGCTTAACGACAGCGACGGGCTGCCGCTGAGCGGGTGCGATGCCGACAGGGCAATCAGCATACGCTCGGTGGCGATCACCTTGAGGTTAAACGCCTTGCTGCTTTCGCACGGCAGACGAATAAACGCCGCATCCAGCAGCCCATCCTGCAAATCCTCCATCAGCGACGCCATGTTCTCTTCACGGGTCAGCAACTCCAGCGCCGGATAGCGCGCCCTCACATCACGCAGCAGCTGAAACACCGCCGGATGAAAGGCCACTGAACTGGCAAAACCCAGCGAGAGCTGGCCGCTGATGCCACGCGCAATGCCGCGCGCCTTCTCCAGCGCATGATCCGCCAGTGCGACAATCTGACAGGCATCCTGATAAAACGCGCTGCCCGCTTCGGTCAGCGCTACGCCGCGCGTCAGTCGTTTAAGCAACGGCGTACCTATCTCCCGCTCCAGCCGCAGGATCTGCTGGCTGAGCGGCGGCTGTGAAATGCCGAGCATTTCGGCGGCACGGGTAAAATTTTGCGTTTGCGCAACGGCAACGAAATAACGCAGATGGCGAAGTTCCATATCAAAAACGTCTCAAAGTGGTGGACTTTCGGTATTGGTATTCACCGCTGAACCGAGTCAACATTAAGTTAATCCAGCTTAACAGTTAATCGACGAGGTAACGTATGACCAATTCTGTAACCGATTGTTTATGCGAGGAACAACTTGTAAACACCGTCAGAGGCTTACAGCAGAACAAGCCAGAAAGTGTTATCTATCAAACCTCTCTGATGAGTGCCTTGCTCAGCGGCGTTTATGACGGTACCACCCGCGTGGCAGAGTTGCTGCAAAAAGGGGATTTTGGCCTCGGCACCTTCAATCAACTCGACGGTGAACTGATCGCGTTTGACAGCGAAGTTTATCAACTGCGCTCTGACGGCAGCGCCAGGGAAGCGGATCCTGAGCAAAAAACGCCGTTTGCGGTCATGACCTTTTTCAATCCGCAGTATGAACATCGCTTTGACCGCGCCGCCAGCCGCGACGAGGTGCATCAGGTGATTGATCAGCAGGTGCGCTCCGATAATCAGTTCTGCGCGCTGCGCATCAGCGGCCGCTTCTCCTCGGTGCAAACCCGCACCGTGCCCTGCCAGTTCCGGCCTTATCGCTCCATGCCTGAAGTGCTGGATAAACAGCCGGTGTTCCGCTTCAACGACTGTCAGGGCGAACTGATCGGCTTCCGTACGCCGCAGTATATGCAGGGCATTAACGTTGCCGGTTACCACGAACATTTTATTACCCGCGATCGCAAGGGCGGCGGCCATCTGCTCGATTATGTCCTGGAAGCGGGCGTGCTGACCTTTGGCGAGATCAGCAAATTAGTGATCGATCTGCCGCGCGATAACGATTTTCTGCGCGCCAACCTGAACCCTGACAATCTCGACGCGGCTATCCGCGCGGTTGAAAGCTAACCTGAGGCGAAAACCATGAAGAATCCTGAAAGCAAAATTTGGCAACACGGCGCCGATCTGGTGGTGGCACAGCTGGAAGCGCAGGGCGTTAAGCATGTGTTCGGCATTCCCGGTGCAAAAATCGATAAGGTGTTTGATTCGCTGCTCGATTCCACCATTCAAACCATTCCGGTGCGCCATGAAGCCAACGCCGCCTTTATGGCCGCGGCGGTGGGTCGCCTGACCAGTAACGCCGGTGTGGCGCTGGTTACCTCCGGTCCTGGCTGTTCCAACCTGATTACCGGCATGGCCACCGCTACCAGCGAAGGCGATCCGGTGGTGGCTATCGGCGGCGCGGTGAAGCGTGCCGACAGCGCCAAGCTGGTGCATCAGAGCATGGATACCGTCTCGATGTTCCGTCCGGTCACCAAATATGCGGTGGAAGTCACCGATTCGTCCGCACTGGCAGAAGCGGTTTCCAACGCCTTTCGCTATGCCGAGCAGGGTCGCGGCGGCAGCAGCTTTATCAGCCTGCCGCAGGATATTGTCGACCAGCCCGCCAGCGGCCAGCTGTTGAGCAGCAAGGCGCGGGTTCAGCTCGGCGCGGCGCCGGATGCCACTATCGATGCGGTAGCGCGCGAGATTGCGCAAGCGAAAAACCCGGTGTTTCTGCTCGGCCTGATGGCCAGCCAGCCGGAAAACAGCGAGGCGCTGCATCGCCTGCTGGCGCGCAGCCATATTCCGGTCACCAGCACCTATCAGGCAGCAGGCGCGGTACGTCAGGAGCACTTCTCCCGTTTTGCCGGTCGCGTTGGTCTGTTTAACAATCAGGCGGGCGATCGCCTGCTGCAACAGGCCGATCTGATCGTCACCATTGGCTACAGCCCGGTGGAATATGAACCGGCGATGTGGAACAGCGGCAACGCCACGCTGATTCACATTGATGTGATCCCGGCGGAAACCGACAACCGCTATCTGCCGGATGCCGAGCTGGTAGGTGATATCGCCGCCACGCTGGACAAGCTCGCTGCGCGCATTGAACAGCCTTTGCAGCTCAGCCAGGCCGCCGCCGCCGTGCTCGACGATCGTCAGCATCAGCGTGAGCTGCTGGCGCTACAGGGCAAAAACCTCAACCAGTTTGCCCTGCATCCGCTGCGTATTGTGCGGGCAATGCAGGACATCATTAACAGCGACGTCACGCTGACGGTGGATATGGGCAGTTTCCATATCTGGATCGCCCGTTATCTCTACAGCTTCCGTGCGCGTCAAATCATGATCTCCAACGGCCAGCAAACCATGGGTGTCGCGCTGCCATGGGCCATCGGTGCCTGGCTGGTCGATCCTGGCCGCAAAGTGGTGTCCGTCTCCGGCGACGGCGGCTTCCTGCAGTCGAGCATGGAGCTGGAAACCGCGGTGCGGCTCAAAGCCAACGTCCTGCACATCATCTGGGTGGATGAGGCCTACAACATGGTGGCGATGCAGGAAGAGAAAAAATATCAGCGCGTTTCCGGCGTGAAGTTTGGCCCGGTTGATTTCAAAGCCTATGCCGAAGCCTTTGGCGCCGCCGGTTTTGCCGTCAACAGCGCTGCCGAACTGGAACCGACTCTGCGTAAAGCGATGGATGTGCAGGGCCCGGCGGTAGTGGCGGTGCCGGTTGACTATGCCGACAACCATCTGCTGATGGGTCAGCTGCATCTGAATCAGATTCTGTGATCATTAAGAGGGAAGAGAACATGAAAACCAAAGTTGCACTTGTCACTGGCGCAGGCCAGGGAATTGGACGGGCGATTGCCCTGCGTCTGGCAAAGGATGGTTTTGCCGTGGCGGTCACCGATTACAACGCCACCACCGCAGAGCAGGTCGCGGCGGAAATCAACGGCGCCGGTGGCAAAGCGCTGGCGTTACAGCTTAACGTCGCCAGCCGTGAACAGGTGTTTGCCGCTGTAGAACAGACGCGCGAGAAACTGGGCGGCTTTGACGTGATCGTGAATAACGCGGGCATTGCGCCGTCAACACCTATCGACGAAATCACCGAAGAGGTTATCGATAATGTCTACAACATCAACGTGAAAGGGGTGATTTGGGGCATTCAGGCTGCGGTTAAGGCATTCAAAGCGCAGGGTCAGGGCGGTAAAATCATTAACGCCTGTTCGCAAGCGGGCCACGTCGGCAATCCAGAACTGGCGGTCTACAGCTCCAGTAAATTCGCGGTGCGCGGCTTAACCCAGACCGCCGCCCGGGATTTGGCACCGGCGGGCATCACTGTTAACGCTTACTGTCCAGGCATTGTAAAAACGCCGATGTGGGAAGAGATCGATCGGCAGATTTCCAGCGCCGCGGGCAAAGCGCCAGGCTACGGTACGCAAGAGTTCGCCAAACGCATCACGCTGGGACGGCTCTCCGAACCGGAAGACGTTGCCGCCTGCGTGGCCTATCTGGCCAGCCCCGATTCCGATTACATGACCGGCCAGTCGCTGCTGATCGATGGCGGCATGGTATTTAACTAAGCACAGGGTGGGCAGTGGATCACAGCTCCTGTAAACAGCGCGTCACGGAAGCCATGGTTTCCTGCATACGCGCTTCGCAGCGGCGATAGTAAGTCCACTTGCCCACTTTGCTCGCCTCAACCAGCCCGGCATCGTGCAGCGCCTTCAGGCAAAGCGAGGTGGCGGGCTGTGACAAGCCCGCCTTATCCTGAATCAGGCTGGCACACACGCCGTAAACGTCAAAATCGTACAGCTGGCTGTAGCCAGCGAACGACTCCGCCGGGTTTTTCAGCCACTTCAATACCGCCACGCGCGTTGGGTTTGCCAACAGCTTTATGGCATTTTCAGGTGTCATGCCGCCTCACAGACGTATCAGGATGAATAATAAGGGTAGTCAGTATATCCCTTATGGTTGCCGCCATACAGCGATGCGCTATCCGCCTCGTTCAGCGGATGTCCTGCTGCAATGCGTGCTGGCAGATCGGGGTTGGCAATAAAGCTGCGTCCAAAACCAAACAGATCGCCCCAGCCTTTTTCCAGCATCGTCTGCGCTTTCTGTGGCGTATAGCGACCGGCATACATGATGGTGGCGCTAAAGGTGCGGCGCAGATCGGCGCGGAAATCTTCCGGCATATCCGGGCTGTTATCCCAGTCCGCTTCAGCAATGGAAAGATAGCCGATACGCAGCGTATCCAGCAGTTTAGCGGCGGTGATGTAGGTGTGATGCGGATCGCTTTCTACCAGGCCAAGATAAACGCGCTCTTCATCGGTGCTGGTAAACAGCGGCGCAAAACGCACGCCGACGCGCTGGCTGCCAAACACCGCGCTGACCGCTTCAACGATCTCTTTCAGGAAACGCAGACGGTTTTCCAGCGAGCCGCCATATTCATCGGTGCGCAGGTTGGTGTGCTCAGAGATGAACTGATTGATCAGATAACCGTTGGCCGCGTGCAGCTCAACGCCGTCGAAGCCTGCCGCTTTGGCATTTTCTGCCGCGGTGCGATAAAGCTCAACAATCGCTTTCACTTCCTCCGTGCTCAGGGCGCGCGGCATCTCTGGCGCGGTCAGAATGCCTTCTGCCGGTCCGGTTTCGATAAACACGCGCACGCCGGTTGCCGCTACGGCAGAAGGTGCTACCGGCGGCTGGTTGTCGGGTTGCAGCGCGCTATGCGAGACGCGGCCTACGTGCCACAGCTGACAAAACAGCGTGCCGCCCGCCTGATGCACCGCGTCGGTGACGTTCTTCCAGCCCGCAATCTGTTCGGCGCTGTGAATGCCCGGTGTCCAGGCGTAGCCCTGACCGCGTGGCTCAATCTGCGTGCCTTCGGTGACCATAAAACCGGCGCTGGCGCGCTGGCGATAATATTCCACCATCAGATCGCCAGGTATGTTACCCGGCTGCTCACTGCGACAGCGGGTCAGCGGTGGCAGGGCGATTCGGTTGCGTAACGTCAGCTCGCCGAGCGCGAGAGGAGAGAACAGAGAAGGTGCAGACATAACCATTAATCCTTAGCAAAATGAGCGCGCATTATATTTATACATTTAAATATTTAAATGTGTATTTTGTGCGGTGCCTACATTATTGCCGATCTCTCGCGGCAATGACCGCCAATGAGATAAATAAAAAACGCGTCAGGCCGATAAGGGAATAACGGCGCGGTGCCTGCGCGTGGCATAGTGAGCGCATTAATGTAAAAGCGATGGCAAAAACTGACGCTCAACGGCTTAAACATTCAGTTTTCTGTAATAATTATCCTTAACGAATGGCTGTGCATTCACAGGAACCCTTGATGCTTTCGACAATAATTTACCGTAGCTGCCCGGAGCAGGGCATGGATGCCGACAGCCTGAACAAGATTGTGGCGCACTCCCGCCATAAAAACGAACGCGTCAGCGTCACCGGTATTCTGCTCTATGACGGCACGCATTTTTTCCAGGTGCTGGAAGGGCCGGTTGACGCGGTAAACCGGGTATTTGATCGCATCAGCGGTGATGCTCGTCATTACCAGATTGTTGAAATCATGCGTGATTATGCCCCGAGCCGCCGCTTCGGCAAGCTCGGCATGGAAACCGTCGATCTGCGCGATTATCCGCAAGAGAACCTGCTGCTGGCGCTGCTGCAAAAAAGCACCATCAATACGCAGTTTGGTTATGACGATCGGGTGCTGAAATTCATCAAGGCGTTTATTGCGGGTCGCTGGCGTCATACGCTGGTGCCACAACAACAGATCGTGGCAACCCGTTTTATTACCGAAGAGGTGACATTTAAGCTCGCCGACGACGCCTCGCATCAGCCCTGCCAGTTTGCCATGCAACCGATTATCGATGCGGTGGATAAACAGGTGGTGGCGCTGGAAGCGTTGATTCGCTCGCCGCAGGGCGGTTCGCCGGAAGCCTTCTTTGCCGCGCTCTCCGGTGAGCAGCTCTATACAACCGATCTGCAATCCAAGCGCTACGCCTTTGAACTGGCGAAGAAAATCGATTTGGGACGCACGTCGATTTCAGTGAATTTGCTGCCGATGTCGCTGA
Source organism: Duffyella gerundensis (assembly GCF_001517405.1). Classification (NCBI taxonomy): domain Bacteria; kingdom Pseudomonadati; phylum Pseudomonadota; class Gammaproteobacteria; order Enterobacterales; family Erwiniaceae; genus Duffyella; species Duffyella gerundensis. The sequence goes on from NZ_LN907828.1 coordinate 84,855, forward strand.
TCACCGTGCCCAATGCGGTGGAATTTCTGCTGGATGAGATTGCGCGCTGTGGGCTGGTGCCGCAGCAGGTGATCATTGAGATCACCGAAAGCGAAATGATCTCCCGTTTCGACGAGTTTGAGATTGTGATCCGTCGGCTAAAATCCGCCGGGCTGGTGCTGGCGATTGACGACTTTGGTGCCGGTTATGCCGGGCTGTCACTGCTGGCGCGCTTTCAGCCCGATCGCATTAAAATCGATCGTGCCATCATCAGCAACGTGCATAAAAGTGAGGCGCGACAGGCGATAGTGCGGGCGATCATCGAATGCTGCTCGTCGCTGGAAATTGAGATCATTGCGGAAGGGGTGGAGCAGCCGGAAGAGTGGCACTGGCTTGATGCGGTGGGTATTCGCTACTTTCAGGGCTTTCTGTTTGCCAAACCGCAGCTCAACGGCGTAGGTAAAGTCACCTATCCGCTGGAAAGCTCAATGCAATAACGCCCCGCAGCGCGAGGCGTTTATCATGGTGCTTAACGGAACAGCTTCTGCACAAAATCGATGTAAGCCGGACGCCAGACGCCCATTTCGTGCCCCAACTGCGGATAGCTGTGCCAGTCGGTTTTCACCCCACCTTTGTCGAGCTGCGCTTTTAACACCTTCACGTCGTTACCGGTGGTGACATCTTTATCGCCGACCACCAGCGTAAACAGCTTCAGCTGCTGATTGATCGCCTCGGGGTTAGCCAGTCGGGCGGCCACCTGCGCGTCGGGCACCGTTGCTGTGGTAACACCGCTGAATACGCCCAGCCAGGCGAAGCGATCGAGGTGGCGCATGCCGCTAACCAGCGCCTGATAGCCACCCTGCGACAATCCCGCCAGCGCCTGACCTTCCGCATCGCTGCGCACGTTATAGCGCGCCGCGATCTTCGGCATGATCTCCTGAATTAACTCTTTATCCGCCGCATCGGCGTTGCGCGGATAAAACACCTTGCGGCGTTCGCCAGGGGCAAAATTCTCCGGAATCGCATCGGCAATATCGGTTTCGGTATCCGGGATCACCACCAGCATCGGGTTGATCTTCTTCTCGGCCAGCAGGTTATCCATGATTTGCGGCACGCGTCCCTGATTTATTGCCGACAGCGCGGTGTCGCCAAAGCCGTGATAGTAATAGAGCACCGGCAGCGGCGTACGGCTTTTTTCTGCGCCCGGCGGCACCCAAACCGCCAGCTGACGTTCGCGATTCAGCACCGCGGAGTGCCAGGTGAGCATATGAATTTCCCCGTGCGGCATGTTGCGCTCATCCAGCAGGCTGCCAGGCACCAGAATCAGGCTGGTATTGATCTGACGCTGTGGTTTAGCCTGCGCAGTGCCGGTATCCAGTGTACGGAAGCCATCGACGTTGAAAAAATATTCATAGAGATCGGGCGTCTGTGGCGTGCTGGTAAAATGCCAGATGCCCTGCGCATCTTTCTGCATGGGATGAGAGACGTAGCTGTCGGGCGTTGAGCCGGTTACCACCTCCACCGCCTTCGCCGACGGTGCCCAGAGCCGCCAGGTAATGGTGCGATCGCTGTTAACCTGCGAGATGTAATTTTTAGGTGCCAACGTTTCCGGCGGTTTGACCGGCAGAGGCAACGCCATAAGCGAACAGCTCCACAAGCTGGTGGCCACACAGAGCAGGCGATAACGCGTTTTCATCTTCTATCCTTCGCTGACAGTGAGAGCGGGTAGTGTGGCACAGGCAATAAAAAACGCCTTAATTCCAATATGATAATGTGCGCCAGCCAGGATTTTTTATGCATCAGCTCGCTTTTTTTCACTGAAATATTGCTCTGCTTTACCCGCGCACTACGCTTAGCACTACGACATTCTGACCCACAGCGGTCAGCCTGCTGCAACCTGACAATTAAAGGAGCCGTATGCGCTCAGAAGCTGAACTGATTGCCCATCATAGCGTTGTTGAACTGCATCAATGGATTGAGGAGATTTTTACCGGCCGCACCGATCGTCCGTCGGCGCTGGAGAACCTGATGAGCAGCTTCAGCCGGGAGTTTCGTATGGTGACCACCGCCGGTCAGCACGTTGGGCTGTGCGATATTGAGACGCTGTTTCGCACGCTGGCTGGCGCACGTCCCACGCTGCGCATCGCCATTAATGAATGCGAAACCCTGCTCAGCAGCGACGACAGCGTGGTTTGCCGCTACAAAGAGACGCATCACCGTGAGGGCGAGAGCTCCAGCCGCCGATCGCTGGCGGTAATCGATATCATCGACGGTCAACCGATGTGGCGCTTTTTGCAGGAAACCGCGATCGCTGCAGACTGAACAGGCCAGCATGTACCACACCTTTGGACCGTTGCAATCTAGCCCTTGCCCGCACGCCGATCCAGCGCCGCGGGCATGCTGGCTCGATTAGCATTTCCCCATTCGCAAAGCGGCTGCAACGCCCGCGCCAGCGTGCGGCCAAAATCGGTAATCGTATATTCCACTCGCGGCGGCACCTCCTGAAAATCATGCCGGGTCAAAATGCCATCCTGCGTGAGATCGCGCAGCTGTTGAATCAGCACCTTTTCACTGATCCCTTCCGCCAGACGCTTCAGCTCGCCAAAGCGGCGCGGGCCATATTGCAGATGAAACAGCAGGATCGGCTTCCACTTACCCCCGATATAACGCAGTGCCACGTCGAGGCCACAAACAGGTTCCATGATTTTTCTCCATACTTACCTTTTGGTAGGTACTAGTTTACAGGAAAGTAAGAAATTACACTCGTTTCTCACCTCTTCATGCGGAGAACATCATGGGTAAGCTGACAGGAAAAGTTGTGGTTATTACCGGCGCCAATAGCGGCATCGGTCTCGCATCGGCTAAACGCTTTGCGGGGGAGGGCGCACGGCTGTTTCTCACCGGGCGTCGCGCCAGTGAACTTGAGCAGGCGGTAAGCGACGTCGGGCACGGCGCAACCGGCATCGTCGGTGACGTATCAAAGCTGGCGGATCTCGATCGGCTGTTTGAAACCGTTCGCCAGCAGGCCGGGCAGATTGATGTGCTGTTTGCCAATGCCGGCGGCGGTGACTTTGCCGCGCTGGCGGATATCACCGAAGCGCATTACGACCGCATATTTGATACCAACGTCAAGGGCACGCTGTTCACCGTACAAAAAGCGCTGCCGTTGTTGAAGGATGGCGGTTCCATCATCCTGACCGGCTCAACCAGCGCCACCACCGGCGTGCCTGCATTCAGCGTTTACAGCGCCAGTAAAGCGGCATTACGCAACTTTGCTCGCGCCTGGATTCTGGATCTGGCTCCGCGCAAAATTCGCGTTAACGTGCTGGTGCCCGGCGCGACCGCTACGCCAGGCTGGCACGGTTTGTCCTCAGATGCAGCGATGAACCAGCAGATGGTGCGCGCGGTAGAACAGAGCACGCCGTTGGCCCGACTGGCAGAACCGTCTGAAGTCGCCGCCGCCGCGCTGTTTCTGGCTTCTGATGACAGCAGCTTTGTTAACGGCAGTGAGCTGTTCGTCGACGGCGGCGCGGCGCAGATATGATTAAGTCAGTTTCTGACAATGCGCTCGCCTGGCTGATTGAGGTAGCCTGACGCGCGCTAACCTGCTGCCGAATTCCGGCGGCGGCAGGTGCCGCTTTGTATAGCGAACAGTTAAGCGTGACGTCTGTTTATTTCATCCGGCATCAAAAAGTGTGTCAGCAATTGATGCAAAAAATAATCAATTACATCACTCATCCTAACCTCGCGAAATATCATTTCTAACTTATCCTGCTTTTCTTCTTTTAATTTAGCTTAAGGTAAGCAGCATTCCCGCCTTAATTGAAACGGTTGCTGTAACAGAGTCTGTCACATGGTTGTTGAGGATAATGTGGTGTGATCAGCCACATTGAAAAGCCCTCCAAGAGTTTTTGTTAGTGGCTAAAGAGGTGAGGGTAAACCGATAAAATCTCAAGGCCGTGGGAAGACGCTCGTATCAAGATGTGCCTCATATTAAATTGGCCAACGTGGCTAATTCGATGTGCGATAACTGAAAAGATGTGACATTCCTACCAGTATATCGCGCCTCAAAACCCAACAACCAACAACAACGGCCTGAGCAACCAAGCCTCATTAAATCCTCCCTCAGTGAACCCTTTCCACCACCGAAGCCGAACAGGCTGCCGGGCGCTGGCTGTGCAGATACTCATACAGCAGCAGCATGCCAACCGGATTAGCTTCCAGATTTTCACAGTCGACGTGCAGTTTCTCCAGCAGATCTTTTCTCAGCTGGGTGGATGAAACGCCTCTGTGTACCGCTAACGCCTGGCATAGCTGGCTGACGATGGCGCATTTCACGCTAAGCGGCAGAGCAGGATTATAAATTTCAGGAATGCAGTGCGTTTGTTTCATTACGCTCTCCTCATGGCAGGGTAAATCTGCTGTGATGATCTGGCGACTGCTTTAAAACTATCCAATTTCTGCTGTTACCACAATACCGCTTGCTGAAACCCCAACCCTTATCACAAAGCCGTTGCCAGCCTTGATCGCATCAGGCAACCGCGCCCGACAATCCACGCTAAAGATCTCCCGCTCACAGACGATAAACAGATTAATCACCTCATTAACTTTCCACAGGTTGTTCAATCGTCCGCCAGAGTGACGCAGGCGCGGCGATGAACAGCCGTCGCATTCAGGGAGTACGCATGGCAGCCAGGCAGGTAGCAGGAATCGATCTCGGTACCACCAACAGCGCGGTGGCAGTGTGGCAGGATGGCAAATCGCAGCTGATTGCCAACAAACAGGGTGCGCTGTTAACGCCGTCGGTGGTCGGGCTGGACGATCAGGGTAACCTGATCACCGGCCAGCTGGCGCTAGCCCGTCTTAGTACCCATCCGCATCTCACGCAGGCAAGCTTTAAACGCTTTATGGGCACCGAAGCCACGCTCAGGCTGGGAACGCAAACCTTTCGCGCCGAAGAACTCTCCGCCATTTTATTGCGTCAGCTAAAAGAAGATGCCGAGCGCTGGCTTGGTCAGCCGATTGTTGATGCGGTGATTACCGTACCGGCGTACTTCAACGACGTACAACGGCGCGCGGTGAAAACCGCCGGTACGCTGGCCGGTCTTAACGTGCTGCGCCTGCTGAACGAACCTACCGCGGCCTCGCTGGCGTTTGGTCTGCTGGAAAACCGCGAGCAAAAATACCTGACCTTTGATTTAGGCGGCGGCACCTTTGATGTTTCGATCATCGACATGTTTGAAGGCGTGATCGAAGTGCGTGCCAGCAGCGGCGATGTCCAGCTTGGTGGTGACGATTTCAGTGAAGCGATCTGTCAGTGGATGCTCAATCAACAGCCGGAGTTTAAAGCCGCGCTGCCCGCCGTGAAACCGCTGCTGCTGGAAGAGGCTGGCCGACTGAAATGCCTGCTGAGCAGCGTGCCGGAAGCCACTGCCGAGCTGTACTGGCAGGAGAAAACCTGGCGCTGGACGATGAGTGAAGAGGCGCTTGCCCACTGTTGCCAGCCGCTGATCGCCCGCTTGCAGCAGCCGGTGATGCAGGCGCTCCACGACGCACGCTTTGCCCTGCACGATCTCGATCATGTGCTGCTGGTCGGCGGCGCAACGCGCATGCCGCTGGTACGTCAGGCGGTAGCACGGCTGTTTGGTCGCTTTCCGCGGCACGATCTGCATCCCGATGAAGCCGTGGCGCTCGGGGCGGGCGTGCAGGCGGGCATGGTGATGCAGGACGCCGCGGTGGAAGATATCATCCTCACCGACGTCATGCCGTTTTCGCTCGGCGTGGAAACGGTCAAGGAAAGCTATGGCAAACAGGAAGAGGGGTTTTTCCTGCCGCTGATTGAGCGCAACACCTGGCTGCCGGTGAGTAAAAATAAAATACTGTATACCGTTGCCGACAATCAAACCCACGTGCTGCTGAAAATTTATCAGGGCGAAGGGCGCCGGATTACCGATAACGTCTATCTCGGCGAGATGAATATCGACATCCCGCCGCGCCCACGCGGTGAGGTTGCCCTTGACGTGCGTTTTACCTATACGCTGGATGGCCTGCTGGAAGTGACCTGTCAGCATAGTGACAGCCCGAGCGCGGTCAGTATGGTGATTGAAAAAGTACCGGGACAGATGAGTGCCGAGCAGATCGCGCAGAGCCTGCAAAAGCTCAACGACCTGAAGCGTCATCCGCGCGATCGTCAGGAGAACCGTGAACTGTTGCTGCACGGCTCGCGGCTGTTCGCCTTTCTGCTGGGCGAAGAGCGCGCGTGGATAGATAACGTGATGAGCGTATTTGAACAGGCGCTGGAGAGCCAGGATGAGCGGCGGATCGCTGACGTTCGGCAGAAGGTGGAAGAGGCGCTGGCACAGTTCGAAGAGAGGGCGCCACGATGAATGGCTGGCAGGTGCTGGGCATTGAACCCACCTCCGATGAATCGCTGATCCGCCGCGCCTATGCGCGCCTGTTGAAAGTACATCGACCGGACAGCGATCCCCAGGGTTATCAACAGCTGCGTGAGGCGTTTGACTGGGCAAAAAATCATGCCGGTGCGGCTGAGGCCGAACCCTATACTCAGCTGCAGCCTGTCGCCGAATTGCAGGATAGTGCGATCGACTGGCCGGAAGAGATCGCCGAACCGCACGATGAGTCGTCGCATACCGTGCCGCAGAGTTACGCGTTTTCCGTCATGCCGCTCTACAGCGAGCAAGAGATCGCCGAACTGGCCACCGCCCTGGTGGAAAAGAGCGCGCAGAATTTTCCTGCGCTGCAGAGGTTGCATCAGCGCGTGAGCGAGGAAGGCAATCTGCTGCAGCAACAGCAGTTTCATCAGGATCTGGCGGCGTCGCTGGCAGAACAGCCAGGGCTGCAGGACTGGCTGGTGGAACAGGTCAGCGAACGACTTGGCTGGCAGCTGGAGAGCTATAACAGCGGTCATCTGATACCCGAGACGTTACAGAGGGCACTGGATGAACGCGTGCGCGCCACCGAAGCGGAAAAAGCCTGGCAAAAGCTGATGGCCGAGCAGCGTCACGCCGGTGGACAGAGCGGCCTGGCGCTGAAACTACTGTGCAGCGATCGCGCCGCCGCGCCGTTCTGGATCAGGCTGGTGCCGGGCTTGCTCGATAAGATGTCGCAGCAGGTTAACCAACTGTGGTCGACGTTCCCTGATCTGATAGATCGCCTGAATCCCGCCATGCTCGATTTTTTGCGGGAGCGGCCTCGCGCCCTGAACTGGCAAGGGGTGTTTTTACTGGTATTCTGGGGCGTGGTGCTGAAGTGGGCATTGCCGCAGGGCGGTCTGCTGTCGCCCATTGGCCTGGCCATCAGCGGCGTGGTGATTTACTCCCTCTGGCTTTATGACCTGATGCTGTCAAGCCTGCGGCGATCCTGGTTGATGAAGCTGCTTTTAGTGTTGGATTCGCTGTTCTGTTCGCTGCTGCTGCTGGCACTTTTTGTGGGTGTGCTAATGCTTGCCAGCAGTGTTGCGCCGCCTAAAGGCGAAAGTATTGGTGGCTTATTGCCGGTGTTTATCATTGCGATTGAATTGCTGGTGCTGTGGTCTGTCTGGTCAAAGGCGGTTCCCGGCCTGCGTCGTCCCGGCGTAGCGGTGGCGCGCTTGCTGTCCAGCCCGTGGCGGCTGTTGAAGGTATTGGATTTTGAAACTATCGGCTTTGTGCTGGTAAGTGTGTACTCAATGTTCTGTACCGTGCTGTTGAACAAGCTGCTGAATCAGCTGCTGGCATTTATCGCCTGGTTGCCCTAAATGCCAGATATGAAGAAAAATCCCCCGCACACCGCAAGGTGCCGGGGGTGATCGATCAGAAGCTATACCGCAGGCCGACCGCAGCCTGATAGCTGTCGCGATCCTGCAGGCCAGAGGTTGACGTGCTGGTCTGATAACCCAGGTTACCGTACAGCTTCAGAGCCTGCGTCAGACCGGTCGTCACACCAGCATCGGCGCTGACTCTACCGCCCGAGGACGCCAGCGGTGCGCGGTCAAGATCGTCATACACCGTTGTCGCTTTGCCTTCCCAGTCCTGCCAGTAGTTCAGACTGACGAACGGCTCGACAAAACTGCCAGAACCGGTCTCAACGTGCCACTTCGCACGCAAACCCACACGGCCGGTCAGGCCAGAAACGTTGCCGAACGCCACGCTGCTCTGATGATCCTGCGCCTGCTTAAAGCGAGTCTGCTGCCAAATCAGCTGCGCCTGCGGCTCTAAAGTGAAACCCTCAGAGAGAGAGAGGAAAGGGCAAACGGGTAACCCGCTTCCAGCGAGGTGATAAAGCCGTAACCTTCCGCATCAAGACGACCCGAGGCGCTTTCCGCCGATCCACGGTAGCGGGTGATCTGCGCGGTGGCATCCAGCCAGGCTTGATCATCAGTGCTGTGTGTCCAGTACAGGCCCAACGCCGTGGCATTCAGTTTTACCTTGCCGGTGTCAGTGCGCACATATTGCGTACCGGCATCATTGGTTACCAAACCACTGACCGACACCGCTGCGCGACTCTGACCGACGTAAAAGCCCAACCGATCGTGATGGCCGGTAATAGCGCTTTGCTGCCAGAGGTCGGCACCGAGCTGCAGCCCATCCACTGAACCTTTGGCCGATGGTGCGGCATACGCCTGCCAGGAGTGATCGATATTGGTGGCGATCAGGCGCGTCCAGAAGCTGGTTTGGCGTGGCTGGTCGCCGTTGATCAGCATCGCACCGTCGCCGCTACGCTGATCGCGCGTGCCGAGCGTCAGCATGCCCAGTTCGCGTGCCATCGGCTGCACCACGCCGTAAGTGGCAATGGCCGGTCCGATCACCGGATATTCACCTGCAGGCAGCACCGACGATGGCGGCGTGAGCGGCAGCGTCGTACCGGTGCGTGGCGCATCCGGTGGTGTCACGGGATTAATCGGATCTTCAGGCAGAAGTGGCAATGTTGGATCTTCAGGCACTTCAGGATCTTCCGGCGTTACTGGCGTAATCGGATCGGGATCCACCGGGATTTCTGGCTCAACGATAAACTGATTGCGCAGATACCAGCTCTCCAGGTCCTGTTTAGCGAGATCGCCGCGGAAAAGGCGGTAGCTCAGCGCACCGCTGCGCGTCTCACTGGCGAGGCGAAACGCATCTTCTTCGCTGGTGGCACCGTTGATCGCATCGATAATACGGATGCCATCTTTCTCGGTGTAAACCTGGCCGCTGCCGGTGTTGTTGATCGCCACGCGCGTGGTGCCGCTGGCGTGCCCGCTGTCCAGAATCAGCCGGTCAGATGGCGAACCATCGCCGCCCAGTTCGGTGTTCAACACCAGCAATCCATCATCACCCACGTAATTACCGCTGACGGTCAGCGCATGATAGCCCGTTGCGCCGATGCTGCCAGGGCGTACGGTTCCGGCATTGTTGAGGTCAGCAAAAATCTGACCGTTGCCGGAGAGCGTGCCGCCTGCGGCCACCGAGGTCGCCGACCGCAGCGAACCGTCCAGCTGCAGCGTGCCGCGCTCAATGCGCGTTTGCCCGCTGTAAGTCTGGTCTCCGGCTACCACCAGCGTGCCGGAGCCAATCTGCACCAGGTCGCCGCTGCCGCTGATCGGGTTGTTAACGGTGTACACATCGCTGCGACTGAATTGCAAAATGCCGTTGTTGTTGATCGCGCCGGTGATGCTGCCGTGGGTGCCATCGTTGCCGAGTTGCAGCGTGCCATTTGTGATGTCGGTACCGCCAGTCCAGCTGTTATCCGCAGTAAGTACCGTGGTGCCGCTGCCGTTTTGCGCAAAGGCACCTTCGCCAGAAATCACACCAGGCAACAGCGTAGTATCGGCACGGTTGACCAACAGTGCGCTGCCGGCAGAAAGCTGCACATCGGCATGCAGGTTACCCGTGCTACCGCCGTTGCCAATCTGTAGCTTACCGTTTTCCAGCGCGATGCCACGGGCATTGGTGACATCGCCGGTCAGAATAGTGGTGCCGCTGCCTCTTTGCACAATATTGCCGTCGCCGGAGAGGGTTCCGCTCAACACCACGTCATCGGCGCGATTAAAAATCAGCGTACTGTTGTTGACGATGTCACCCGCTACGCTGCCGGTAGTGCCGCCATCGCCGAACTGCAGTGCGCCTTGCTCGATAAAGGTGGTGCCGCTCCAGCTGTTATCGCTCAGCAGCGTGAGCGTGCCATCGCCGGTTTTATGCACCGGGCCGCCGTCACCGCGCAGAGCGGAAGCGAAAGTAATGTCATTGCCATTGCTGTTGAGCACGCCACCGCGCGCATCCACCACCAAACGGGTGGAAAGATCGCTGCTGTTGCCGCTGTTCCACTTCAGGCCGCCGCCGTTTAAGGTGATATCGCTGCTGCCCAGATTGCCGGCGTCTGAAAAAGCGATCTCGCCTTCGTCGATACGCGTGCCGCCGCTGTAGCTGTTGTTGGCGGTGAGTTCCAGCGTACCGAGGCCGGTTTTAATCAGCGATCCGATACCGCTGACCACGCCCTCAATGGTCATGGTGGCCTCTTTGCCTTCGCTAAAAAAGCTGCCATTGCCCGTCAGCAAAATATTGACGTCAGAGCGCATATTTTCATCCGCCGCACGGTTGGCCAGCGTGCCTGCGTTGAGGGTAATCTGCCGTGTGCCATTGCCCTCTCCGGCAAGGATAGTCGCCGCGCGTACCATAGCGTCTTCGGTCACCATCAGCGTGGAGGTCACCCGGCCAATACCGCTGACGATACCCATGATGATGTCGCCAGCATTGACCACACCACCGCGGCTGACCTTAAACTCCGCGTTGGTGCTGCCATTACCGGAAGTGCGGGTATCTTCACCCAGCACGACCCTGTTGACATCAAGCTGACCGGCTCCCATCCAAAAATAGCCGTTGGCGTTACGCGCACCATACTGGCCCAGCGCAACATGCAGGATGTCGACTTTTGCATCCAGCGTACCCGCCGTAGTATTGAAGGTGCCGGTGCTGTCGCTGTAGTTACTGTTTACGCCCGGTGCCAGATCAATACGTTCTACCGCATCAACGCCATTGCTGCCGCGCAGGCGTAAATGTCCATCAGTGATATCAGGGTCAAACCTCAGCGTACCGTTGCCCTGATTGGTGCCAATCTCAATGGCATCGATATTGAAGGTATTAGCGCGGCCCATTTCAAGCAGGCCATAGTTAGTGGCGCCACTCTGCACATTGCGGCTTATCGTCGCCAGGCCCAATTTTTTCGCGGTAATCACATTGCTTTCACCGGCCAGATTCAGCACGCCATCACTGCCGTTGCCCGATAGCCCCTCGCGGCGGCCTGACACAATCAGCTCGGCGTCCGCGCTGTCGAACACAAAATGTGATAACCCACTCATATCCAGCCTTGAGGTATTGGCCTCACCGGATCCAAGCAGGAAATCACCGCCGTTATAGATCAGCGTGCCGCCGGTGCCGCTGACAGTGCCGGTCACGCCATCCCCCACGACAATGCTTTGCACTTCGCGCGTGGTTTGCTCCAGCTCTTCAGTGCGTTCGGTCAGGAATTCCAGCGCTTCCGCGCGTGATTCCGTAGGCGAAACCGCAACGAACAGCGAGAGCATGCAGGCAGTCAGGGCATTTAACCTAAAAGCAGTTTTTGTTGTGGTCAGTGCAGGCTGCGTTGGTCTGCCTGTGAGGAACAGCGGATGTTTTTCCATGGTGTCATTACCTGAGAAGGGTCTGTTAGCAAAAATGGGGTGCGTAAAAACAGGACCAATCCTAGGGTTTTTAGAGAGAGGTGGTAACAGGATTCTGTCTTGAATTTTGAATTTATTTTCATAGCCTAAAAAAAGAATAAACCTCAAAATACAGTAGATTAAATAGAAATAGCCAGTCAGGGAAATTTCCTCTCTTTGCTTTTCGCCGCTTCCTGAAAACTTAAACAGCAGAACGTTAATTGAGACATTTCTTGCTGTTGAAACAGCGAAGTTTCAGCCTTGCGCACATCATTCGCTTCGCAAATCACATCGACCGCACACCTGTTAAGCCGCCAGTAAAAAGAGCCGGAACTAAAGCTGAATCGCGTAAGGCTGCTTGATGAAAAACATCACTTCCGGTGATGAAATCGTAAATCTATTGCGGTTTATCTGTGATTCACCGCGCATTTTTGCATCTGATCCCGCCCTAATTCCCGTCAGGTGAGAAGCATCACATTCCTGAACCGCCGCAATCAGTAGATTTGCCTTTAGTGATGTAAAAACGATTCAGCAAAAGGGATAAAAAATGAAAACCAAACTGGCGTTAACGGTACTTGCAGTGATGATTTCCGGTTCGGCAGCGGCAAAAACCTGGGTGCTGACCAGCGCTGAACAGGGCGTGGAGCAAGGAAACTGGAAGATTTCCAGCCAACAGCTGAAATTCCAGGGCAAGCCGTTCAGCATTGAGCAAAAAGTCCTGCACGGCGGTAAGCAGGAAGGCAGTAAAATCATCACCCTTACCAGTAAAGATGGGCTGACCATCACCCTCAGCCCGACGCGCGGTATGAATTTGCTGCACATTGAGGGTTTTGGCTCACGTATCGGCTGGGATTCGCCGGTGAAAGAGGTGGTTAACCCGGCCAATATTAATCTGGAAAGCCGTAACGGGCTGGGCTGGCTGGAAGGTTTCAACGAGATGATGGTGCGCTGCGGCTACGAATGGACCGGCCATCCGGTTACCGCCGATGGCCGCCTCTACACGCTGCACGGCAAAGCGGGCAACACGCCAGTTTCACAGGTGGAAGTTGAAGTGGCTGACGCCGCGCCGCATGAAATTCGCATTCGCGGGCTGATCAAAGAGAGCACCTTTAAAAAGGCCGATCTGCAGACGCTCACCGAACTGCGTTATGTACCCGGCAGCAACAGCTTCAGCCTGCATGATGTGCTGACCAATCATGCCGACTATCCGCATGATTATCAGATTATTTATCACAGCAATGTCGGTACGCCAATTCTGGAAGAGGGCGCACGCTTTATCGCGCCGATGTCCGATATCAGTCCGTTCAACGATTACGCTAAAACCGGCCTGAAGAACTGGCAGACCTATCTCGGCCCAACCAAAGGCTTTGATGAGATGGTGTTTAATATCAAGCCGCTCTCGGATGACCAGCATAAGACGGTTGCCGCGGTGGTGAATAAACAGGCGGATAAAGGCGTGTCGATTCAGTTCGATACCCAACAGCTGCCGGTGCTGACGCTGTGGAAGAACACCGACACGCTTAAACAGGGGTACGTTACCGGCATGGAGCCGGGCACCAGTTACGCCTATCCGGTGACCGTTGAGCGTGAGCAGAAACGCGTGAAGCAGCTGGAGCCGGGTGCCAGCACCGCGTTTGATTTGACCTACACCTTGTTGCACAACGCCGATCAGGTTGCGGCGGTTGAAAAACGCATCAGCACGATCCAGGGTGACACCAAACTCACCGAGACAGAAACGCCAATTGCCAGCGAATAAATCCGTTTAACCGCTCTCCCGGCGTGCAGCCTGCGCGCCGGAAAAAATCATGCCCGCCGATGTGACAATCCGCGCGGGCATCATCCTGTGAACCGCGTTTAGTCGAGGTCGCGACCGTTGCTGGCGATCACTTTCTTATACCACCAGAACGATTTTTTACGCAGGCGCGCCAGCGTGCCGCCGCCGAGGTCGTCGCGGTCGACGTAGACAAAGCCGTAGCGCTTGCTCATTTCACCGGTGGATGCTGCCACCAGATCGATGCAGCCCCAGCTGGTGTAACCGATCACCGGCACGCCATCCTCAATCGCCTGCGCCATGGCGCGAATGTGTTCACGCAAATAGCTGATGCGATAATCATCGTTGATCTGCTGATCGGCAGTGAGTTCATCGCGGGCACCCAAACCGTTTTCCACCAGAAATAGCGGCTTCTGATAGCGGTCATACATCATGTTCATGGTGATGCGCAGACCCAGCGGATCGATGCCCCAGCCCCAGTCGCTGCGCGGGACGTGCGGATTGGTCAGCGATTTCACCACGTTAGCCGCGCTGCTGTTCTGCTCGTTCATCTCCGCCGACGCGCAGCGTGACGCGTAATAGCTGAAGGAGACAAAGTCGACGGTGTTGCGCAGAATCTCTGCATCTTCCGGCGCCATCTCAATGGTGACGCCTTTTTCACGAAATACGCGCGCTGCATAGGATGGATAAGCACCGCGCGCCTGCACATCAATAAAGAACAGGTTTTCACGATCCTTTTCCAGCGCCGCCCAGACATCTTCCGGCTTGCTCGACCACGGATAGAAGTTCCCGCCCGCCAGCATGCAGCCGACCTGGTTTTCCGCGTTGACCTCATGGGCGATGCGCGTTACCAGTGCGCTGGCCACCAGTTCGTGGTGCGCGGCCTGATATTTCACCTGCTCGTGGTTTTCATCCGCTTCAAACACCAGACCGGCGCCAGAAAAGGGGCTGTGCAGCAGAATATTGATCTCATTAAAGGTCAGCCAATATTTCACCAGACCGTCGAACGCTTCAAAACAGGTGCGTGCGTAGCGGGCAAAAAAGTCGACCATTTTACGGTTGCGCCATGAACCGTACTCAATCACCAGGTGCATCGGCACATCGAAGTGACAAAGCGTCACCAGCGGCTCGATGCCATATTTGCGGCACTCCTCGAACACGCTGCGATAAAACGCGATGCCTTGCTCATTGGGCGTCAGCTCGTCGCCATTGGGATAGAGGCGGCTCCAGGCAATAGAGGTACGAAACACGGTAAAGCCCATCTCCGCCATCAGGGCGATATCTTCCTTATAGCGATGATAAAAATCGATCGCCTGATGGCTGGGATAATATTCATCCTCGCGCAGGGCAAAACGTTTTTCCAGGCCCAGCTTGACCGGCATGCGGGCAGGGCCGTGCGGGATCATATCCACCGTGGTCAGTCCTTTGCCGCCCTCGCGATAGCCGCCTTCAGACTGGTTTGCTGCTAAAGCGCCACCCCATAAAAATCCTTGCGGAAATGTCAGTTCAGACATAAATAACCTCAATAAACGTAACGTGACGCCGATCAGCTGGCGCTGACGGGCTTAACGGTTTCTGGCGTGCCGGCAGAGGCACTGACGCTGGTGGGCGCGGTTTCCGGGATATCCTCAAAGCCGAGGATCAGCGTCAGAATGAACGACAGCACCACCGACAGTACCATCACCGCACCAACCCACAGAATGCTGGAGGGATTTGCCGGATCGAAGAACTGCACGCTGGTGAACAGCCCCGGCGACGCCATTGAATGGCTGGCCAGCCCGCCGATTCCGGCGACCGCGCCGCAGATAAACCCGCTGATCAAACAGGCGATCAACGGGCGTTTCAGACGAACCGCCACGCCATACAGCGCCGGTTCAGAAATACCGGCAACGATGGCAGACGCCGCCGCGGCCAGCGCCGTCTGACGCAGCTCACGGTTTTTAGTTTTAAACGCTACCGCCAGCGACGATCCGCCCAGCGACAGGTTGGCACCAATTTCCGACGGCATCACCATGCCTTCTTTACCGGTTTCCGCAATGGTCTGGATAATGGTTGGCGTAAAGACGCGGTGCATACCGGTCATCACCAGCAGTGGCCAGAGCGCGCCCATGATCGCCACCGACAGCCAGCCGAGATAGCCGTGAATGGTGTAAACCAGCGCGGAGATGCCGCTGCCGATCCAGATGCCCAGCGGGCCAATCAGCACAATGGCAATCGGTGCGGCGATCAGCACAATCAGCATCGGTTTCAGGAAGTTTTTGGTGACCGCAGGCGTAATGCGATCCACGCCATGCTCGATGTGCGACAGAATCCAGGTCATCACCAGCGCCGGAATCACGGTGTAGGTGTATTTCACCGCGGTCACCGTGATAAAGCCGAACTCCACGTGTTGCCCCTGCGCCGCTTTCGCCATCAAATCAATGAAGTTTGGATGCAGCAACACGCCGGCAATGGCGATCGCCAGCGACATATTGGTTTTGAATTTCAGCGCCGCTGACGCCGCCACCATCACCGGCAGGAAGAAAAAGGCGCCGTCGCCCATCACGTTGAGAATGATCAGCGTTGAAGAGCCTTTCTCCAGCACGCCGCTCATCTCCAGCACCATCGCCAGCAGTTTGACCATCGAACCGCCGATGATCGCCGGAATCAGCGGCGACATGGTGCCTACCAGCGCATCGAGAATACCCGCGCCAATGCTTCGCGGGGTGATTTTGCGCTTCACCGGCTGCGCAGGGGTGCCATCAATATTGCCAAGACTCAGCACCGCCTGATACGCCTTGCCAACGTTGTTACCGATGATCACCTGACACTGCGCATCGTTGTGCACCACACCCATCACGCCGGGAATGGCTTTCAGCGCGGCGCTGTCGATTAGGCTGCTGTCCTTGAGCACAAAGCGCAGGCGCGTCATGCAATGGGTCAGCGCCTCAATATTGCCCAGGCCGCCCAGCGAGCGGACGATGGCGGGCGCGACTTCTGAATAGTTGGTAGACATGGTTGTCTTCTCTGAATGAATGTTGGCAGATGCGCATGCCGATACGGCAGGCGGCTCCAGCACCGCGTCACGCGTTAATGCAACGCTGTACGAATATCGAACATGAGAAACCGGTTTCACAAAATCATGAACAGTTACGACTAACCCAGCAATAGTTTTGAAATGCTTTTTCAATTTGTGTGAATGCGATCACTTTGTGAGCCAAACGCAGCGCGGCGACGCGATGATTAAAATATCCCAATCAATGAGCGCGTTAGGTAAACTGCTGGCCTTGCGGTAGGAAAATGGGAAACGCGATGGCAACCATACTGGAAGTAGCAAAGAAAGCGGGCGTGTCGAAAGCCACGGTGTCGCGCGTGTTGTCAGGCAACGGCTATGTCAGCGAGGAGAAAAGGGCACGGGTCACGCAGGCGATCGCCGAAACTGACTACCGGCCCAATTTGTTGGCGCGCAACCTGTCGGTAAAATCGACGCAAACCCTTGGGCTGGTGGTCACCAACACGCTCTACAGCGGCAGCTACTTCAGCGAGCTGATGTCACAGTCGGCGCGCATTCTGGAACAGCAGGGCAAGCAGCTGATTCTGGCGGACGGCAAACACAGCGCCGCCGAAGAGCGCGCTGCCATCGACTTCCTGCTCGATCTGCGCTGCGACGGCATCATGATCTATCCGCGATTTTTATCGATTGATGAAATGGACGACATTATTTCGCAGCATAAGCAGCCGATTCTGGTGGTAAACCGTCGCCTGCGGCAACACGGCAGCTACTGCATCTGGTTTGACCAAAAAGCATCCAGCATGGCGGCGGTGAATACGCTGATTGACCTGGGACACCGCGACATTGCGTTTATCACCGGCTCGCTGGATTCACCGACCGGTATGGAACGCCTGGCGGGCTATAAAGCGGCGCTGACAGAACAGCATATTAGCGTCAATCCGGCGCTGATTGCCGAAGGGAAATGGCACGGCGAAAGCGGTGCGCAGGCGGTGGCGCAGTTGGTGGACAGCGGCGAGTCGTTCACGGCTATCGTGGCCAGCAACGATGAAATGGCCATCGGTGCCATCAAACAGCTCTCGCGCCTGAATATTGCGGTGCCGGGCGAGGTATCGGTGATCGGCTTTGATGACATTCCGCTTGCGCCTTATATCATTCCGTCGTTGAGCAGCGTCAAGGTGCCGGTAACCGACATGGTGCAGGAGACCATTCGTCAGCTACTGGCGATGCTCGATGGCGGCGAGCTGCGTAAGCCCGACACCTTTGCGGCCCGCATCATCATGCGTGAATCCACCGCGCCGGGACCATGGTTTGGCGACCGCGCCGACGCGTAATTATTCTCCCCAGCGCGAGCGCAGATAGCGCACCGCATCCTCAGTTTGCGGCTGGTTAAGGTAGTTTTCCCGGAACAGAATGGTGCCGTTGATTTCAGGTAAGGCGTCGTTCAGATCGAGCTGTTTTTTCAGCTCCGGCACGCCACCGCCGACCGTCCAGTCAGGTTCATTTTTCGATGCCGCACCCACTTTATACAGGGCTACACCAATATAGAGCCGGGTGTGGGTTGGCCTGACAACGTTGGCCCACCATCGTGCTAACACGTCATAACGCGCCGCCTGACGCGCAAAAGGCCAGTAGAGCTGCGGGGCGATGTAATCCAGCAAACCCTGTTGCACCCAGCGGCGGGTATCCGCATAGGCCTCATCGTAGGCCGCCGCACCACGCGTATCGGAACCGGCAGGATCCCACGAAAGATTGCGCCATACGCCGGCTGGGCTGACGCCAAATTCCACTTCTGGCTTGAGTTGTTTAATCGTGCGTGAGACCTGCTCAATCAGCAGCTGGGTATTGTGGCGCCGCCAGTCCGCTTTTGAGCTGAATCCCTGACCCCAGGTTTTAAAGCTTTGCGCATCATTTAGCGCTGAGCCGGGCGTTTCCGCGTAAAAATAGTCATCAAACTGCACGCCATCAACCGGATAACGCGATACCACTTCAGCCACGATACTGGTGATCCAGTCGCGCGCATCGGGAATGCCGGGATCGAGCACGTAACGATCGCCGGCGGTACGAATCCAGTCGGGATGCAGCACAAACACGCTGGCAGGGCGCAACGATAAGGTGCGGTTCAGTTCGGCAACGGTGGAGGGTTTGGTATTGACGGCTACGCGATAAGGGTTAAACCAGGCGTGAACTTTCATGCCGCGTTTATGCGCTTCATCAAGCATAAACTGCAGCGGATCGTAACCGGGATCGTCGCCAATCTTACCGGTGAGCATATCGGACCACGGCAGAATCTTCGAGCGCCACAGCGCCGTGCCATCCGGCTTGACCTGGAAGAACACCGTGTTGATGCCGAGGGTTTTTAGCTTATCCAGTTTAGCGATCAACGCCTGCTGCTGTTGCGCGATGCGCTGCGCCGCGCTGCTGGCGGTGACGGAATTCACCGGCGGCCAGTCAAGCCGGGAAACGGTCGCCAGCCAAACACCGCGCACCGGTTGCTGCGGCGTTATTGTCGGTGTGGTGGGTTTCGCTGGCTGCGCTGGTCGCGTCACCGCAGGCGACGGTGTCACCAGCGATGGCGGCGGCGCAGAAGAACAACTGACCAGTAAACAGGCCAGCGCGGTGAGCGCGGCGCGCGCGGTCACGCCGGTAGCGGCATTCAAAGGGGGCAGGAGAGTGATAGTGAACTCCATTTCTGGCTGAGCGGCGCGGAAAGATGGACATTCTCTTATTATCACCGTTGATGTCAATCACTGAGAGACCCGGGAAAACAGCGCAGTAGCGCAGACGGGCAGAGACAGGAAAAACCATCGCCTATCCAATTTAACATAATGATGATTATACGCACCGGTGCGTCAACGCCTGGCGGGGTAACCGGCTACAGGAATTCATGTTGGGATCGGCGGATCAAGATTTGTCTTGTTAAAAATGGTGCGGAATTGGGTGGAAACAGAGACAGGCGTATCGATTCGCTGACAGATTATCCAGACGTGATTTACTGGCTTTCAGGCGTTGAAAGATCGATTAAGAGGTGTAGTATAGCGAGCAAAGAAACCGGCCATCGGTAGCTATTGTATGCACCGTCTGGCCGGCAGTTTTTCCCTGGTGTTGGCCGTATTGGCAACCTGACTGTGATGGTCAGGTTTTTTTTCAATTCGACTGCGAGGGATTATAGTGGATGGATTCAAATTCGTAAGCTGTACTTAAGTACCTGACCATCCTGAACTTAAGTACAGGTTCTTGTCTCACAGGAAGAAACGGACCTTCAGGAAGCGTGCATGATTTCAGTTTTCAATAATAATCAGGTGCTCACAGACACACTTCGAAACTATATCGATCGAAAACTATGTCTTCCTGGCAGCCCGGAATACGCCTACACGGTCGTAAATAAGAAAAATCCTTCAGAAACCCTAATAATTTCCAGTTATCCGGATGAATGGGTCGATCTCTATCGTACCAACAACTTTCAGCTGACCGATCCGGTGATCCTCAATGCGTTTCGACGCTCTTCGGCGTTTGCCTGGGATGAGAACATCACCCTGATGTCTGACCTGAAATTCAACAAGATTTTCTCGCTCTCCCGTCAGTACAACATCGTCAACGGCTTCACCTTTGTGCTACACGATCACTTCAATAATCTGGCGCTGCTGTCGGTGATTATTGGCAGTCCCGAGCAGGAAGAGCTGGAGAATTATCTCTCCACCCATCGTGGCGTTTTGCAGACCCTGTTGATTGATATCAACGAGCAGATGTACCTGCTGGCGCAGTCGGTATCATCGGGCAGGAAGAAAAGCGAAGAGAATACCAACCGCCCTATTTTTACCCCGCGCGAAAACGAGGTGCTGTACTGGGCAAGTATGGGCAAAACCTATGGTGAAATTGCCGCCATCGCCGGTATTTCCGTCAGCACGGTGAAATTTCATATGGGCAACGTGGTGCTCAAGCTGGGAGTAAGCAACGCCCGTCAGGCAATTCGACTGGGCGTTGAGCTGGATTTAATCACGCCGTCAGACACAGCGGCCAGGTAAGCGCCGACGCTGCCGACGCGTTGGGATGGGCCAACAGTTTTGCCGCCATGCTGTGCTGATCGGCTTCACCGGTGGGCAGCCACAACAGATAGATACTCTCCTGCTCGCTCAAAAAAGCCTCTTTCAGCGTGGTAAACCGCCAGCCGGACCGCTTCAGAATGGTCAGCATCGGCCGACTGACAATCGTATGAATTCCCGCATAGCCGTTGTGCCGCGCCCAGTTAATCATCGCCAGAAACAGCGCCTGACTCACCGGATAGCGTTCGCCTAACAGCGTGCGCGCCCGCGTTTTATCGACAAAAAAGCGACTCGATTCAATGCCGTCCGGCGGCAGGGTCATCTCTTCAAAACAATGCCGAAAGGTGTGGGTGATCATATTTGGCTGTTCGAGGCCGGTAAACCGCACGCTGCACACCAATTGCTGCTGGCAAAAGCCAAGAATATAGCGGGTAGCAGGATTATCGAACTCATCAAATTCCATGTCTTGTTTGCACACCACGTCCCATCCGAGGCGATCGCTGAACGTTTTTTTTCTCAATCGGTAAAGCTCATGAGAGTGTTTACCGGTCAGCTCATCATAACTGACGTCGAAAAGTTCAAGCATTCCGTCATCCTGTGATTCATCATAAAAGCGGTTTTATTCCAGACCGGCATTCTACAATTATTTTTATCTGACGGGATTGAATCAACGCAATGAACTAATGTTTTTTTCTTATGCCTGCCCCATAGACAACATCGAAATGTCTAATCCAAGGGAGCTGCCGGCGATCCCTGACCGGTTTTTTCGCAAAATGATTAATAAGGGCTGGCGGTGGGTCGCACGATTATCTCACTGATATCGACCTCATCCGGCTGCGCAATGCTCCAGGAAATAGCGCGCGCAATGCTTTCCGGCTTCAGCGCTATTTTTCGAAAGGCGCGCATCGCGTCACGTGCCGTATCGTCACTGATGGTCTCTGCCAGCTCCGATTCCACCACGCCGGGCGAAATCACGCTGACGCGCAGATTATCGTGCTCCTGGCGCAATCCCTCAGAAAGTGCGCGCACCGCATATTTGGTGGCGCAGTACACCGCCGCGGTGGGTGACACGCTGTGCGCACCAATCGACGCAACGTTAATAATGTGGCCGCGCTGCTGCGCCTGCATCACCGGCAGCACCGCGGCGATACCGTAGAGCACACCGCGCACATTGACCTCCAGCATACTTTCCCACTCCTCGACCTTAAGCGCAGCCAGCGGCGACAGCGGCATGATACCGGCGTTGTTGATCAACACATCGATGCGGCCATATTTCTCGATCGCCAGATCGGCCAGCTGTTGCAGATCGCCGCGTCGGCGCACGTCGGTTTCCAGAACATCGACCGTCGCGCCCTGCTCGCGTAGCTGCTGAGAGAGCGCGTCAAGGCGTTCACGACGGCGGGCACCGAGCAGCAGAATGTGCCCTTCGGCGCTCAGCAGGCGCGCGGTCGCTTCACCGATGCCGCTGCTGGCACCGGTTAACAGAATCACTTTTGCGGTAGTCGAGTGTAATGCAGACATGATCATCGTCCTCATAGGTTGTGAGGCTTCAGAGTAGGCAGAGTGCAGCAGCGGCAATAGTCCCAATTCTCTGCGAATGTTGCCTGTTTATCTCATTAGCTCAAAGAATTTGTCATACTGTCGCGTTATGCTTGCCCGATCATCTTTTATCAGGGGACCTTTTTGATGAGCGATTGCGCATTGCAGCAGCACATCTGCCAGCGGCTGATGCAGCTGGCACCGCACGAAGGCTATACAAAATCTGCGCTGGATGGCGTGCGCTTTATGCGCGCCGATCGGCCGATCGAACGCACGCCGGTGCTGTATGAGCCGGGCATTGTGATTGTCTGTCAGGGCAGTAAGCGCGGGTATCTGGCGGGGCGGGTTTATCATTATGATGCGAGACAGTTCCTGGTGTTACCGGTGCCGCTGCCTTTCTGGTCTGAAACCGACGCCACGCCGGATGCGCCGATGCTGGCGATAGCCGTGCGCCTTGACTTGACGCTGGCTGCGGAGCTGTTGCTGCTGCTGAATGACAGCGGCGAGTCGGTGTCTGCCGCGCCGGAAGGCATGATTTCCACCCCGCTCAATGCGCCGCTATTTGATGTCGTGCATCGGCTGGTGATGGCGCTCTCATCGCCGCTGGAAACCCACGCGCTGGGCGCCGCGCTGATCAGAGAGCTGCACTTTCGCGTACTGATGAGTGAACAAGGCGGCGCGGTCAGGGCGGCGCTGGCGTATCAGGGCTATTTTGGCCGCATTTCGCAGGCGCTAAACCATATTCATCAACAGTGGAAAAGCCCGCTCAACGTGCCGCTGCTGGCGGCGAAAGCGGGCATGAGCGTGCCGCGGTTTCATCATCACTTCAAGGCGGTGACCCACACCTCACCGATTCAGTACATCAAATCGGTGCGGCTGCACCAGGCGCGGTTGATGATGATTCGCAGTGACATGCCCGCCTCAACGGCGGCGCTGGAGGTGGGCTATGAAAGCGCCTCGCAGTTTAATCGTGAATTCAAACGTTTCTTTGGCCGCAGTCCCGGCGAGGAGTCGCGCCGGATGAAGCATGCGCTGGCATTGCTGCCCGCGACAGAACTGGAGTCGCAGGCGTTATCGCATTAGCAGCGGGCTACTACAGCACCTTCAGCGCCTTGAGTTCGGCTTTCAGATAAGCGTAATAGATCGGCGCGGCCACCACGCCCGCCAGGCCAAATGCCGCTTCAAACAGCAGCATAACCAGCAGCAGCTCCCAGGTTTGCGATTCAATGCGGCTGCCAAAAATTCGTGCGTTGATAAAATATTCAAGCTTATGCACAAAGATCAAAAAGCCCATCGCCACGCCGCCGGCACCGAGGCTAACCGACAGCGCAATGGTAACAATAATGATATTCGAGATCAGATTACCGATGATCGGCAGCAGCCCGCACAAAAACGTAATGATAATGACCGATTTCGCATAGGGTAAATGGTGGCCCAGCAGCGGCATTACCGCATAGAGGAAAAAGGCGGTCAGCAGGGTGTTTACCGCGGCCACTTTAATCTGCGCCAGTACCACGTTGCGAAATGCAGCGCGAAAACGTCTGACGCGCTGTTGCAGATGATAAGAGAGCGGCGCAGAAGCAGCATGTTCACCGCCCTGACTCAGCGACACCACCACCGCCAGCACCAGGCCGACAAACACCATCGCCATGAAGTGTACCGCGCGTTGTCCCAGCGCCTGAATCACCGTTACATTGCGCTGCAGCCACATAAAGAAGTCATTCTGAATATCGTTATAGCTTTGCGGCAGATAATCGCCCAGCACCGGCGACAGCGTACGCTGCGCTTCCTGCAGCATGCTGTTGGTTTTGGCATAGAGGTCGTATTCGTTGGCGAAATCTCGCGTCAGCACGTTCCAGGCACCGGCCACCAACAGCACCAGCGAGGCGACCACCAACAGGCTGATCAGAAATACCGCAATCCAGCTGGCAATCCGTGTGCGCACCAGCCGTGAAATATGGCGGCTGAGGCTGGTAATAATTTCATAGGCGATCATGCCCGCCAGCAGGCAGGACATCAGCCGTAGCGGAAAGGTTAACAACAACAGCGCCGCCGCCAGGGCGAAGCTGACATATTCACAGTACCTGCTCTTGTTCTCAGATTTGATCACACTTCACCTTCTGGTTTTTATACGGTTCTTATATCGGCGCAGCGACGCTCCGCTGTAGTGATAAAGGTCATGAAAATGTAGCTGATTTTCGCTTTCTCATCCTGCACCGCCTGCGGCGGGCAGGCGAGTTCGGGTGAAATACATTCTTACCGCGCACGGCCCGCCTGCCGTCTGGCGGCGATCTGTTCGGCGCGGGTCAGCAGATCGCGGGCGTCGTCTTCATCAATGTCGAGCATTTCACCGCTGAGCAGCGCCTCATGCAGATCTTCACGCGAGATGGGATAAGGCATCGCCACAGGCGCCGGGCCCGGCACCGGGCCGGGTAAATGCGGATAGCGGCGGCCGCTGAGATGATTGAATATCACCCCAACCAGCACCAGCATTACCGAATTGAGCAGCACCGGCGCCAGCACAAACTGATAGCCAAGCGCGTGAACCGTTGGGCCGCCAAAAATGGCGGTGACCGCCACCGCGCCGCCGGGCGGATGCAGGCAGCGCAGCTTGTGCATCAGCGCCATGGCGATAGCGCCCGCCACGCCGCAGGCTACCGAAGGATGCGGCAGCAGATTGCCCACCGTAATGCCGACCACCGCGGCAAGGGTGTTTCCGCCAATTACCGACCACGGCTGCGCCAGCGGACTGGCAGGCACGCCAAATACCAGCACCGCCGAGGCGCCCACCGGCGCGATAAACCACAGGTTCACTTCACCTAAAATCCAGTGGCACAGCAGGCTGGTCAGCATAAGCCCCAGCCCGGCACCCACCGCCGCAATCACAATTTGTTTACCGCCTGAAGCCAGCGGCTGTGGCCAGAAGCGCAGCAGAAATTGTCCTGCTTTGCGCGTCCATATCATTAATCTATTTTTCGTCATCAACCCTGTTACATTCGAGGTTTGCGGCTAAGAGGCGGCGATTGTGCTTGAGCTGCCCCGCCGAACAAATCGGACCAGTTACAGAAAGCGAAGTGCTAGCGAGAGTAAAAGGCAAGAAAATGGGCCCGCTGCGGCGCGGGCCGGGGATTAACCGGTGACGCGGGCAGCGGAACGCATAGTGACAACCGTGAAGTAGAGCGCAATGACAAACAGCGTCATACCCAGCACGATCATGGCGTTGAAGCCGTAGGCGTTAAACAGCAGGTAGCCAGCGATACAGCCGGTCAGGAACGAAAAGATGGTGGTGAGATGGGTGTGCAGCAGCTTCTGGTGCAGACGACGCTCCGCATAGGGCGCGTGGCTGATGATCGCCGAGATAAAGGATCCCAGCGCAATGCCCGCATCGGTGAGCGTGCCGGTAACGTGCGTCGAGCGCACGCGGCCATTAGAGAGCTGGGTGGACGTAGAATTGTGCACGCCCATCAAAAATCCCAGCAGCATCAGAATTTCACCGTTGTTCTTCGAGGAGAACAGCAGAGTTTCAAATACCGATGCGAGGGTTAAAATCACCCCTTCCACCATCAAAATCAGACAAAAGATGGTGCGCAGCTTCTTCTTTAGCCCGCCGATGACCACAAAGCGTGCGGTCATCGAGCCGACGATAAATGCCAGAATCAACGTGGCGAGGTAAAGCAGCCCCTGCCAGTCGGCACCGGAGACTTCAGTGGAGATCTGCGAGGCATTGCCGGTCATGTGAGAGGGAAAAAAACCAAAGGCACCAAAGGCCATGGCGTTTAATACGCCTGCCGTGGTCGCCAGCACTAAAGCCAGATAGCGGTCTTCAGTGTGCGACCGCGCTTTCTTCTTTTTTATCAGCATTGTAACCCCCTGGGTCTGAACGGACAGTGACGTAATCGGGCCGCTTGCGCGCCGTCATACTGTTGAGCATAGAACTCAGACCAGCGAAAAGGCAGATTAGTGCAAAATAAAGCTGTGTTAAAATGTTGATGTCAGTGACTTTTATCAGTTTATGTCTGCTAATTCTTAATTAGTGTAAAGGGCGCTGCCGATAAAATCAGGCCGTCAGCGGGTCAACGAGTTGCGCTGCGGCGTCAGCCCAGTAAGATGTGCACACTTTTCAGAAGCTCACGGAACAGATTATGACCGCTCACACTTCAAACGATCCGCTGCACGGCGTCACGCTGGAAATGCAGATAAATGCGCTGGTGGCGCGCTTTGGCTGGGCGGAGCTTGGCAAGCGCATCAACATTAACTGCTTTAAAAGCGATCCCAGCGTGAAATCGAGCCTGAAGTTTTTACGCCGCACGCCGTGGGCACGGGCCGAAGTGGAGGCGCTTTATCTGAGCTCGCTGGATGAACCTGCTGAACCCGAGCCGGAACTGCCCGCCGACAGCCCGTGGGCTAACGCTCGCCCTAAAAATCAACGCGACTAACCCATCGCAGCAGGCCAGCCGCGCTGGCCATTAACATCGCTTTGCCCTCCTCTTCTCCCTGCGCCCGATTACGGGCAACCCTGCGCCATGCTGGTGCCTGCGTTCGGGCGCGCACCATCGCCGCTGAGCCATAAGTATTCCATCTTGTATCCAAAGCCGTATCCCGCCTGAATTTCCTCTCTACAGCGCGCCGCGCCGCGCAGAGTGGCACGCTTAATGCAAATTCTTCCTCGCATTCCCACTGGCGAGGTTTCCTATGTTTGACGACTTACTGGATGGCGACGCAATCGCGCTGGCCGCCCACATTCATGGCGGCGACGTCTCTGCAACTGAGATCGCCAAAGCGGCACTGGATCGCATGGCTGAACGCGAGCCGTTGATTGCCGCGTTCTGCACGCCGACGCCGGAACTGGCGCTGCAACAGGCGGCCACGGTTGATCGCAGCCGGGCGCGAGGTGAAGCGCTCGGACCGCTGGCTGGCGTA
The DNA here is from genome assembly GCF_001517405.1 of Duffyella gerundensis. NCBI lineage: Bacteria > Pseudomonadati > Pseudomonadota > Gammaproteobacteria > Enterobacterales > Erwiniaceae > Duffyella > Duffyella gerundensis. The sequence goes on from NZ_LN907828.1 coordinate 111,767, forward strand.
CCGATGGGCGTTAAAGATCTGATTTGTACCGCCGGGGTGAAAACCACGTCCGGCTCGGCGGCTTACCGCGATTTTATTCCGCAGGAGGATGATATTTCGGTAGAGAGAATGCTGGCGGCGGGTGCGATCATGCTGGGTAAAACCACCGCGCCAGAATTTGGCTACAGCGGCGTCGGGCATAATCCGCTGTTTCCTGCACCGCGTAATCCCTGGCATCGCGAGATGACCACCGGTGGCTCCAGCGCCGGTTCAGGCGCGGCGCTGGCCGCCAGGCTCTGCCCACTGGCATTAGGCAGCGACGGCGGTGGTTCGGTGAGGATTCCGGCAGCGCACTGCGGCGTCTTTGGATTTAAGGCATCGATGGGCCGCGTACCGCTGTGGCCCGGCTGCCGCGACGAGCGCTATCCCGGCGTATCGAGCTGGGAGTCGCTGGAGCACATTGGCCCGATGACGCGCAGCGTAGCCGATGCAGCGCTGATGATGTCGGTGATTGCCGGGCCGGACATGCGCGATCGGCATTCCATCCCCTGCGGCGATATTAACTGGCGGGAAGCCCCGCAGCGCGACATTCGCGGCTTGCGCATCGCCTTCAGCGCCGACTGGGGTTACGTCGCGGTAGATGGCGAAGTGCGTGACATTGTCACCCGAGCGGCACAACGTTTTGCCAGCGAGCTTGGCTGTGAGTTGGAAGAGGCGCATCCCGATCTCGGCGACCGTTCGGCCACCTTCGCCGCGCTGGTGGCGCTGGAGAGCGACCTCAGCGGCATGCGTTCGCTGCCGCGCGAGGAGATGTCGCCGCACCTGCAGGCGATGCTGCAACAGCCGTGGCGCGCAGAAACCTTTACCGATGCCATCGCCGATCGCAAAGCGGTGGTGAATCAGCTGTGGCGTTTTATGCAGCGCTACGATCTGATCATTACTCCAACCCTCGCCACGCCGCCCTTTCCGCTCAATATGCAGGGCCCGGAGATCATCGCTGGCCGCATGGTGCGCAGCGATCACTGGCTCTCCTTCTGCTATCCCTTCAATTTTTCCGGGCAGCCTGCCGCCTCCGTGCCTGCGGGTTTCACCGCCAGCGGCTTGCCGGTGGGCATGCAAATCGTTGGGCGTCACCTGGATGATGCCACCGTACTCGCCGCCAGCGCGGCATTTGAACGCCTGCAGCCGTGGAACGCGGTGCAGCCTCCCTTGTTTGCTACCAGAGAGAAACCGTGATGAAAACATCCGCCTCAACGCCTGCGCTTGAACAAGAATTTGAACATGAGCCCGTGCCGCTCAGCCATCGTCACTCCACCCGCTCAGTCTCCGCTGTCTGGTTCGGCTTCCCGATGATCCTGACCAACGCGCTGTTCGGCGGCATCATTACCTGGCATCTCGGCTTCTGGCCTGCGTTGATCGCCATTCTGCTCGGCAATCTGGTGCTGTTTGCTTACGTGGGTGCGCTGAGCTGGTTCGCCGGGCATACCGGCATGAACTTCGCCCTCCAGGCAAAACGCACCTTCGGCACCAAAGGCTATATTCTGGTGTCGGGATTTTTATCGACGGTGGTGATTGGCTGGTACGCCTTTCAGACCGGGCTGACCGGCACGGTGATCAACCAGACCTTTGGCTGGAACGCGCTGGCGGTCACCGCCTTCTCGATGGTGCTTTACACCGCAGTGACCTTTCTTGGCGTCCGCGCGCTGTCGCTGCTCGGCATGATCGCCGCGCCGCTGTTTGTCATTCTTGGCCTGGTCGCGCTGTGGCTGATCGCTGCCAATCATGATTTCAGCACCATGACCCAGTGGAAAGGCAGTGCCAGTGCCGCCGGTGCGATGACTATGGGCACGGCGGTGACCATGGTGATTGCCGGGTTCGCCGATTCCGGCACCATGACGGCGGACTTTACTCGCTGGTCTAAGGATGGCCGTTCTGCGGTGATCGCTGCGTTCTCGGCGTTTCCGGTGGCTAACGTTGTCTCGTATCTGTTTGGCGTGGTGATCGTGGCGGTGGGCGCGGCGGTCGATCCGCTGCACAACGGCGGTAACTTTCTGCCGCTGCTGATGGGCCACAGCGATGTGCTCTCCGCCATCGCCTTTCTGTTTGTGTTTATCAATCTCGGTTCAGTCTGTACCCACTGCCTTTATAACGGTGCAGTCGGCTACAGCCACCTTTTTAACAGCAAGATGCGCCTGTGGACCATTATTCTTGGGCTGATCGGCGGCGCGCTGGCGCTGGCGGGCGTCTGGCAATATTTTCTGCAATGGCTCAGCCTGCTTGGCATCGTGGTGCCGCCGTTTGGCGCGGTGATGATTGTCGACCTGATTTTCCTGGCGGGCGTCAGTCAACAGCGCAAAGTGGCGGCGGTGCACGGCCAGGCGTTTATCGCCTGGGGCATCGGCAGCCTGTGCGCGGTCGTAGCGCACCTCGCCTTTCCGCAGTTTGGTGAAGCGGTGATCGGCATCGTTACCGCCGCGTTCAGCTATCTGCTGATCGTCAAAGCCAGTAAAGTCAGCCATCCGGCTATGGAGAAGAAAAATGTTGGCATTTAGCGTTGATTCCACCCCTTACGCGTGGCCGTTTGACGGCGCTTTCTCGCCGCAAAACACCGCGTTAGTGATTATCGATATGCAGGCTGATTTCTGCGGCGAAGGCGGCTATGTCGATACCATGGGCTATGACATCGCCCTGACCCGCGCGCCCATTGCGCCGATTCAGTCGGTGCTGATGCGCATGCGCGAACTCGGCTTTCCGATTATTCATACCCGTGAAGGCCACCGACCCGATCTCAGCGATCTGCCCGCCAACAAGCGCTGGCGTTCCAAACGCATGCAGGCTGAGATCGGCAGTGAAGGTCCCTGCGGCCGTATTCTGGTGCGCGGTGAAGCAGGATGGGAAATTATCCCAGAGCTGGCGCCGCTGCCCGGTGAAGCGATCATTGATAAACCGGGCAAAGGGTCATTTTATGCCACCGATCTGGAATTGATCCTGCGCAGTCAAGGCATCGCCAACCTGATTCTCACCGGTATCACCACCGATGTTTGCGTGCACACCACGCTGCGTGAGGCGAACGACCGCGGCTTTGAATGTCTGGTGCTGGCAGATTGTTGTGCCGCTACCGAACAGCATCATCATGACGCCGCAATCAGCATGATTCATATGCAGGGCGGGATTTTTGGTGCAGTAAGCAACGCCGCCACGCTACTGGATGCGCTGGGCTAAAGGTGGCAGGTAGAGCGCATGGCGTTGTGTTTATCACAGCGCCTTTTTTATGCCCGTTCATCAGAGCAGTGACCGGCCCCTAATAAATGTGATCTGGATCGCACTTTTTGTCACTACGCTAATAGTAACAATGGTTATTATAACCCCCATCGAAGGCAATCACGTCTTCAACCATACCGATGAAGGATTATAACCATGAAAATCATTAACGCTGCTGCAGCCGTTGCCCTGTCTGTTCTTTCATTCGCCAGCTTTGCCCAGAGCGTAACCGCTACCGGCGATACCCTGGACAACACCGAAGCGAAAATCGCCATGCAGGCGCAGGAACAGGGTGCGCAATACAAAATCACCGAAGCTTATACCAATAACGGCGTGCACATGACCGCTGAGCTGTATAAGTAAGAGATGGTTGCATAAGGACATGCCAGACAAGGTCGCCCGCGGCGGCCTTTTTTGTGACCGATAAAAAAGGGCTCCCTCAGGGAGCCCTTTTTGTTGGCGGAGAATCAGAACTTATAGCTGGCGGTCACGGAGACGTTACGCGGCTCGCCCCAGACAATTGAGTCGCTGACGTTGGTGTCATACTCTTTGTCGAACAGGTTATTGATGTTCGCCTGTAACGTCAGCTGTTTGGTCAGCTGATAACGGCTGAACAGGTTGACCAGCGCATAGCTGCCCTGCTCGGCGTGCCAGGTGCCGTTGCCTTCCGGCGCATCGACATCCTGCCAGACGTGCGTCTGCCAGTTAACGCCGCCGCCAACGGTCAGCTCCTGCAACATCGGCAGGCGATAGCTGGTAAACAGCTTCAGCTGGGTGCGCGGCAGATCCGGGTTCACCGCCGTGCCGTCACGTTCTGCCGCAATGTAGCGCGTGCCGCCGAAGGTCATCTGCCAGTTGTCGGTGATCGCGCCGTTGATCTCAAACTCAATCCCGCGACTCACCGTACCATCCACCCCTTCATACGCGGTTTCAGTGCTGTTCGGAATGATGCGACCGGTGCTTTGCGCCACGTTGTCCAGCTCGCTGCGGAACAGGGTCAGTGAGGTAGTCAGACGGCTGTTAAACCAGTCCGATTTCACGCCCGCTTCGTAGTTTTTACCGATTACCGGCGACAGATAACCGCCATTGATGTCGCGATAGGTCTGCGGCTGGAAGACCGAGGTGTAGCTGGCGTAGGTTGACCAGTTTTCATCGATGTCATAAATCAGCCCGGCGTACGGCGTGATGTTATTTTTCTCAATGTTGGCGGTCAGCGTGTCGTTGGTCCAGCGCGTGTAACGCGCGCCGACGATCAGGTGCAGCGGATCGGCCAGTGAAATACGGGTTGCCATATAAGCCGATTTTTCCCGCGTGATATCTTCCTGCGACAGCGAGCGCTCGCCCCAGTCGGTTTCACGGAAGTTACCGTTATAGCTGTTGAAATCGCCCAGCATTTCGCTGGAGATGTTTTCAAAGGTGCCGTAATAGGTGTTGTGCTGTTTGGTGTAATTCACTCCGACCATCAGCTCATGCTGGCGACCAAACAGTTCATACGGCCCGTTAGCAAAGGCGTCGACCGCATCCATCTTGCGTTCACCGGTGTTATAGCCGGTGCCGCCCACGACTGGATAGCCAGCGTAAGGTGAAACGCCCGCGCCGGTATTCTTATCAAAGTAGCCCTGAATGTAGAGCTGACGGCTGTCGAGCGTGGTGACATTGTGCGTGCCGTTCAGGGTGGTCTGCCAGCCGTTATCAAAGTTTTGCTTCAGGTTCACAAAGGCTTTTTTGCTGGTTTTGTCGTTGTAGGCCCAGTCCGGTGCGGTGTTAAAGCCACGACGATAGTCGGTCTCGCTGCCGTCGACGTACCAGCGCGGCACGCCGCCCCACGTCACGCTGTCGGCGTTGGTTTCCTGGTATTCATAACCCAGCGACAAGGTGGTGGCATCGGTAAGATCGGCATCGATCACACCATAGATAAACTTCTTCTCAGCACCGTAACGCTCGACATAACTGTTGCGATCCTGATAACCAGCCACCACGCGGCCGCGCACGTTACCCGATTCGCTCAGCGGCGCGGAGAGATCGGCAACGTAGCGCTGTTTATTCCAGCTGCCATAGGTCGCCGAAACGTCGCCGGTAAACTCGCGGCTGTCAGCATGCTTACGCACCATGTTGACCGCGGCAGACGGATTGCCCGCGCCGGTCATCAGGCCGGTCGCCCCGCGAACCACTTCAATGCGTTCATACATCGCGGTATCGGACTGCGCATCGCCGAGGTTCCAGCGCGGCTCAAACACCGTTTTGATGCCATCAACCATGTAGTTATCGATCAGAAAGCCGCGCGAATAATAGGTGCGACGATCGAGATCGGCCACGCTCTCCTGAATGGCGGTGGTGTTATTCAGCACGTCGCCCAACGATTGCAGCTGCTGATCTTCCATACGTTGTTTACTGACAATGCTCACCGACTGTGGGATGTCGCGGGCGACCAGCGCCATCTTGGTACCGGAACGCGTCACCGGCACGCTGTAATCGCTGGCGGCGCTGCTCTCGGCCGCATCACTGGCAGAGGCATCAACGGTCAGCGTCTGCTGTTCCTGTGCCACGGCTTCAGCGGCGTACACCTGCGGTGCGGCAAGCGCGGCACCCACCATCAGGGCGACCACAGACAATGAGGTACGCATGCCGGTAACGGCGTCAGAACGAACTTCCCGGTTACAACGTGAAACAGAAGACATCATTTTACCTCAGAAGAGTTTTTTTATTATTTCCACCGTATGCGCCGCTGCTGCTAACACCTAAAAAAGGCGCTGCAAGTCGGAACACAAATGAGAATGAGAACTATAATTTTTTTATTTGATGTGTAAAAGGATATTAAGGAACTTTTCCGGATTTCTGCAAACGTGTCTTTTCACACGGTGGGATTCGATGCCATCAGGGGGCTGAGGAGATGAAAAGACGGCCCGCTATAGGGTGCGGGCCAGTAGAAAGAAGAAGTTAGCGAGGTCAGGATGCCAGCGTCATACCCGCAACTTTGCGCCAGTAACCGTTGCAGTCGTTGCCCTGCGCAACCATCAGCGGCGCCTGGCCCTGTTCATTAGCGCGAAAGCGATCGATCATCTGCAATGTGCTGGCATCCTGCGGCGACAGACGAACAATATCGATCAGATTTTGCATGCTCAGCAGATCGTTACCGAGGTTGTAACAGTAGCCACTCAGGGTTTGAATGCCATTCAGCACAAACACCTGCTGTCCCTCCTGCGATTTTACGGGGCGTCCGGTGGGATAGTTTATGCAGCAGGTTTCGCAGGCGTCTTTTGCCCGATTCTCCGAGCGGGCGGTAAAGCAGCGCGCCGAGAGCGCCAGCGGCAGATGGCCGTAAGCCAGCAGCTCGATCTCAAACCGCTGCCGCAGGCCACGTTCCTCACACTGCTGCATCAGCAGCCGCAGCCAGTCGCGCGACATCTCCACCGGCAGGCACCAGCGCGTCATGCCCTCTTTCACCAACAGCTGCAACGTATCAACGTTGTAGACATTCAGCGTCGGTCCGGCAACAAACGGCAGCCTGCGCTCAGCGGCCATGTTAACGGTGCCGAAATCATTGGCCTCAATCAGAAACTCGCCGTTCTCGACGTAACGCTGTAGCTCTTTCAGCTCCGATGGCGACTGCAGCAGCGCCAGCGTGCTGAGCACCACTTGCTTGCCGCTGGCTGCCAGTTCGCGTGCCAGCGTCATCCAGCCCGGATAAGTGGTGGCGCGCCGTTTGCTGCACACCGCCTCGCCGAGGCAAACGATATCAGCGCTGCTGTTTGCCGCCTGCTGATAAAAACTTTCCAGCTCGCTGGCTGGCCAGTACCAGAGCACCGGACCAAGAGAATATTGCATTCTGCCTCCTTATTGCCATTCACGGTGGTAAGCGCCCAGCGTGGTCTGCGTGCCTTCGGCCAACTCGCCCAGCGACTGCATCCACTGCGGTGCAACCGCAAACTGTTCCGGCTGTGCCATGCACCGATCGATCGCCTGGCGCCAGACGCGCGCCACCTGCGCCACATAAGCCGGGCTGCGCTGGCGCCCTTCAATTTTTACCGATGCCACGCCCGCGCGCAGCAATTCAGGCAGCAGCGCCAGGGTGTTCAGGCTGGTCGGCTCTTCCAGCACGTGATAACAACTGTCGTCGACCTGATAGCGCCCTTTACATAAGGTGGGATAACCGGCGCTTTCGTCAGGCGCATAGCGGTCGATCAGCACCTCATTCAGCCGCGATTCCATGCCTTTTGGCGTCTGCTGCCAGCGCACAAACTTCGCTGGCGAGCAGGCACCCGCGCTGTTGGGCGACTCGCCGGTGAGCCATGACGAGAGATAACAGCGCCCTTCCGCCATGATGCACAGGCTGCCAAAGGCGAACACCTCCAGCGGCACCGGCGTACTGCGCGCCAGCTGTTTAACCTGATGAATCGACAGCACGCGCGGCAGCACCACGCGATGCAGATTAAAATGGCGATGATAAAAGCGGATCGCCTCGAGGTTGGTGGCTGACGCCTGCACTGACAGATGCCGTTCCACCTGCGGATAGCGCGTGGCGGCATACTCCAGCGTGGCGATATCCGCCAGAATCAGCGCATCGGCACCGTTTTGCGCAGCAACGTCGATCGCCCGCTGCCAGCGCGTCATGCCGTCCGGATGGGCAAAGGTGTTGATCGCCACATGCAGTTTGCGGCGATGTTGATGCAGATAACGCGCCGCCTCAGCCAGCTTTTTATCGGTAAAGTTAAGCCCTGCAAAGTGACGCGCATTAGTGTCATCCTTCAGCCCAACATAAACCGCATCGGCCCCGTTTTCGATCGCGGTGCGTAACGCAGGCAAATTGCCCGCCGGGCACAACAGCTCCATAGTTGATCCTCTCAGCTTGCAGATGGGCGTCGAGTCTAGGCAGCCTGCGCGATGAAAATGTTGATGTAAGGCAGAGAAACCGCAGTTGTTGAGCGTAAGAGGATTTTTTCTGCCACCCACGCGCTTTTATTGATCCCGGCACGGGCGGCTAAAAATCCCTGTGGCAGAATCAGTGAAATTTTTTTCAGGAGTTGAACCGTGCTGAAACGATTACAGAATCTGTGTGTGCAAAACGGCCCCGCGCTGGTCGGGCTACCCGTGGCGTTGACGCCTTTTCCGCTGAGAAAGCGGATGTTAGAGCAGCTGCTGAACGCGCAATTTCGCCAGGCGTTGGCGGAGGGCGATCTCGATTTTCTGCAGGATCACTTCCTCGGTATTGATATCCTCGACATGGGCCTGCGCTGGGTTACCACGCTGCAACAGGGTCAACTCAGCGTGATGGCTCGCGACGACGCTGACGTCTGGTTTCGCGGCAACGCTAACGACCTGCTGCTGGTGGCGGCGCGCAAGGCCGATCCTGACATGCTGTTTTTCCAGCGCCGACTGGCTATCGAAGGCGATACCGAACTGGGACTGGAAGTGAAGAACCTGATGGACGCCATGGAGTTTGATGCTATGCCGCGCCCGTTGCTCAACGCCATGCAACAGCTGGCGACGTGGGTAGAAGCGGCCCGCACAATGCCCTCGACCGATGGCAGTTCAGGCAGAAAATCGACGCCGCTTATATAACGTCATGACAGCAGCGACGCGACGCATTATGCTGAACGCCAGAGGTTATATTTTTCAGCATATTCAGGCCACCCATGACCGATTCGTTACCCGCACCGCTGCCGTTACACGCCCTCTCTGCCGACGCCGATATCAGCGCGCGTCTGGCGGAATTTGTGCGCGACAAAGACGCCTTTTCACCGAATACCTGGCGCCAGCTGCTAAGCGTGATGCGCATCTGCTTTAGCTGGTCGCAGCAGAATGGACGTTCGTTTCTGCCTATGTCACCTGACGATCTGCGTGACTATCTCACCCATCTGCAGGAGATCGGCCGCGCCTCCTCCACCATTTCTACCCACGCGTCGCTGATTTCCATGCTGCACCGCAACGCAGGGCTGGTACCGCCCAATACCTCGCCTGCGGTATTTCGCACCATGAAAAAGATCAATCGTGTGGCGGTGATCGCCGGTGAGCGTACCGGTCAGGCTGTGCCGTTCCGGCTCAACGATTTGATGGCGCTGGATCGCTGCTGGGTTAACGCGACGCGCTTACAGGATTTGCGCAATCTCGCCTTTTTGCATATTGCCTACGGCACGCTGCTACGCGTTAGCGAACTGGCGCGGCTGCGGGTGCGCGACGTCACGCGAGCCGAAGATGGGCGCATTATCCTTGATGTTGCCTGGACCAAAACCATCGTGCAAACCGGCGGCTTGATCAAGGCGCTGAGCGCCCTTTCGACCCGACGGCTGGAGGCGTGGATCGCCGCGGCTGGCCTGGCTCGCGAGCCCGATGCGTTTCTGTTTTGCCGGGTGCATCGCTGCAATAAAGCCCTGCTCACCGAAGAGGCGCCGTTAAGCACGCCCGCCATTGAAGCGATATTCAGTCACGCCTGGCAAACCATCGGCCCGGCGGAACCGGCCAGAGCCAATAAATCGCGCTATCGCGGCTGGAGCGGCCACAGCGCGCGCGTTGGCGCGGCGCAGGATATGGCCAAACAGGGCTATGCCGTGGCGCAGATCATGCAGGAAGGCACGTGGAAAAAGCCGGAAACGCTGATGCGCTATATCCGTAATATCGATGCGCATCAGGGCGCGATGGTGGATTTGATGGAACGCCTCAGGCCAGATGCGGAGAGCAACAACTGATTCCGGCCTGAGTCGTGGTTAATAGCGCACACGTCCAGGCGCGGCGACATAGAGCCGCTGAAGCCCGCTGGCAGGCTGCGCATCATGCCCATCGGCATCGATTAACCGGCCGATCATGCTCTCTGCCCACCAGTGACAATCAAAGCGATGCAACCCCTTCATCAGCCGGGCATGCCGCTTCTGCCGTTCACGCAGGGGCAACTGCAGCGCGGTATGAATGGCATCCGCAATGGCGTCCGGATCATAAGGATTAACCAGAATCGCGCCGTCCATCTGTTCCGCCGCGCCGGCGAAGCGTGAAAGTACCAGCACGCCGGGATCGGCAGGATCCTGCAGCGCCACGTACATTTTAGCCATCAGGCTCATTCCCGATACCAGCGGCGTCACGACGCCCACTCGCGAAGCGCGATAAATTCCCGCCTGCTCTTCCCGACTGTACTGATGATTCAGGCAGCTCACCGGATACCACTCCAGCGTGCCGTGGACGCCATTCATTTCGCCGCACAGGCTTTCCAGCTGGTGAGTGAGCGTGGAGGCGCGATGCGGATGACCGGCCGCGGGCGCCGCCAGCTGCAACAGCGTGACGTTGCCCGCATAGTGCGGATGGCTGCGCAGCAGCACTTCCATGGCGCTGATGCGATACGGCAATCCGGCGCTCTCATCAAGATGGCCGCCGCTCAGCACGGTGTTAACCGGCAAACGTTCCTGACACTGCTGCGCCATAAATTCACAGCTGTTGCTCTCGCTCAGGCAGATCGCTTCGTCGAGATCGATACCCAGCGGAAACACGCCGGTGGAGATGATGCGGCCATGAATCATCAAGCGGTTCGCCGTCAGCCGCTCGGTGCGAAATTCGCTGTCGATCCACGACAGAAAGTTGTTCATGTCCTGTTGCGTCTGAAAGCCAATCACGTCGCAGCAGAGCAGCGACTCCGCCAGCCATTGCCATTCCGGAATCGCCTCGAAATGCATACCTACGGGAAAAGGCTGATGAAAGAAGAAACCAATGCGGTTGAGCAAGCCGGCATCGCGCACCGCTTTAATGCAGGGAATCAGGTGATAATCCTGCACCCAGATCACATCGTCCGGCATGGCGTATTCGGTTATTGCCGTGGCCCAGGCGTGATTGAGCTGCTGATACTGCCTGCGGCTGTCGTGGGTGAATCGGGCCAGATCGGGGCGCTGATGAAACACCGGCCACAGTCCCTGATGCACGTAGCCGTGATAACCCTCTTCATACTCGGCGCGGGTCAGCGGAAAAGTCAGCGTATCGAACTTATCGCCCTGCTGAAATGTCAGCGGACGCCGTTGATCCGGTGTGGCAATGTGAAACTCTCCGTCCCAGCTCACCCACAATCCGCCGCGGCGCGACAAAATGGCAGTGTAAATAGCGGCGAGCGTAGAGTGCTGATGCAGATTATGTGAAACCAGAATCAAGCCTGACATAGCGTTGTCCGTAAGGGTGAGATGATGGCACCGATCGCCAACGCGATCCGTGCAGATTGTCAGCAATCAGTTAATCATCAAACCCTGTAAAAAAGACGTAAAAATCAGTGCCTCTGGCGTAAAATTTTAGCAAATAACATAGCGATAACAGCGAATTAGCCGTTAACCTCGCCGTAAGGTGATCAATGATGCGGGTTATCAAGCCGCCGGATTGCGGGCGTCAGCGTCGCCGCCAGCGTGGCAATCAGCACCGCCGCAGTGGAGGCCAGCAATACCTTCCCCGTGCCGAAATGCATCGCCAGCGGACCGGCGGCAATCTCACCGAGTGGAATAGCGACAAAGGAACCCAGCGCGTCCCATGCGTAGACGCGCGCCAGCTTATCCGGCGGAATATGCGTTTGCAGCGAATGCGCCCACACCACGCCAAACTGGCCGAAGCCCATGCCCGCCATAAAAAACGCGGCCATCAGCCAGCCCGGAGACGCGCCCTGACTGAGCAGCAGCACCGGCAGCGCTGAGAGCGCGACCAGCATAACGCCGATAAACAGCTCCCGCTGCGGACGCCAGCGTAGCGCTATAAAGGAGCCGGCGATCAGGCCAACGCTTTGCGCCGCCACGCTCATTCCCCAGCCGGCACGGCCAAACGACGCGTCAGCAACAATCGGGCCAATCACCATCACCACGCCGCTGAAAGCAGCATTAACTATGGTGAACTGCGCGACGATTACCCATACCCAGCTGCGGCTGCTGAACGCCTGCCAGCCGTCGCGAAGATCGTGCAAAATGCTGCTCTGTGCGCTGACCACCTGACCCGCGCCGGTCTTAATCAGTAAGTAAAGCGGCGCTGAAATCGCAAAGCCCAGTGCATCGATCGCCAGTCCCCAGCCCGGTCCGACGGTGCTGGTCAGCACGCCGCCCATCGAGGCGCCAATTACTGTTCCCGCATAGATGCTCAGCTGAATTACCGCATTGGCGGCACGCAGGCGCGTCGCGGGCACGGTTTGCGGCACCATCGCCGACGATGCCGGTAGCGCAATGCCCGCCGCGGCACCGTTGAATGCGCCGATAACCGCCAGCGCAACGATGGTTGCGCTGCCATCAAGAATTAACCAGGCGATCAGCGCCTGCGATAAAGCCGCCAGCATTGAGGACGAGAACAGCACCCTGCCGCGCGGGTAACGATCGGCCAGCACGCCGCCAACCATCAAAAAGATCACGTTGAACAGCGAGCGCGCCGCCACGACGATGCCGAGCTGCGCAGGTGTGCCGCCGATATCCAGCACCGCAAACGCCAGCGCAATCGGCGCGATGCCATTGCCCAGCACGGTAAACAAGCGGGCAAAAAACAGATAACGGAAGGCGGCGTAGTGAAAAATCCGTTTGGGCTGGGCGTCCATGACGTGCTGGTTCAATGTTTTCTCCGGGCGAATGAAAAGCGGCATAGTCAGGCAGGATGCTGCCGCCGTGGTGACCTCAGCGCATTACTATGCCTTTTCTGACCAGGAAGTGAACCCTCCTTGCGGTTTTACTCCGGCAGGTTGACCATTTTGTGCGTTTTCCGATTCTGCTTTGTACTGCTTAGCTTGTTGAGGTTAACGCAGTAGTTAAACAACTAAAATGAATAGCTAATAGTATGCTGTAACTAAAAAAGGTTATCCTGGCTGATACGCGCCGCCGTTCCTGTCACCTTTCTGTCATTTTCAGGCCGTATTTTCTTAACGGTCGCTCAGCCCCTGTTACCGGAGTTTGCTTTGCCCGCATCCGCTATCCATATTCATCAGCTTACCAAATCCTATAACGGCATCAGGGTTCTCAACGCCATTTCGCTGGAGATTGCGCAGGGCGAAATCGTCGCGGTATTGGGCCCTTCCGGCTGTGGAAAAACCACCCTGCTGCGCGTGCTGGCCGGATTTGAACGGCTGGAGACCGGCACTGTAATGCTCGGCGATCGGCTCTACTCCTCACCGCAGTTTCATCTGCCGCCAGAAAAACGTGACCTTGGCATCGTGTTCCAGAGCTACGCCCTCTGGCCGCACATGACGGTGGCGGGCAACGTCGAATACAGCCTCAAGGTCAGCGGCGTCAGCGCCGTTGAACGCCAGCAACGCGTGGATGAGGCGCTGGCGATGGTCGGACTTTCCGCCTTTGCCCGGCGTTCCCCTGCCGATCTTTCCGGTGGCCAGCGCCAGCGCGTCGCCCTCGCCCGCTGTCTGGTTGCCCGGCCGCAGGTGGTGTTACTTGATGAACCGCTGGCCAATCTTGATGTACACCTGCGCGCTGCGATGGAAGAGGAATTTATCCGTTTTCATCAGCACACCGGCGCCACGCTGGTTTATATCACCCACGATCAGCAGGAGGCGATGGCGATTGCCGACCGCATCGTGGTGATGGATCAGGGTGAAATAATGCAGTTTGCGACACCACAGCAGCTTTATCGCGAACCGGCCAATGAGATGGTCGCCACCTTTATCGACGATGGCCGACTGATGCCGATCAGTGATATTGAGCCGCTGGGCGACGGTTATGCCAGCGTACAGCTGGCCGGACAGCGCTACAGGTTACGCTGTCACGCACACCAATCCGCGCAGCCCGCGGGCATCGCCTGCCTGCATGCGGACGATCTGCGCCCTGCAAAACAGGATGACATCGCTTTTGGCACCACGATTAAACGCATCATCTATCGCGGTAGCTACAGCCAGATCGACGTGGAGCCGAACCGCGTGCCGGGCGCGAGGCTGTCGCTGCATTTACCGAACGCGGGCGGGCTGCGGCCCGGCGACACATTGCCGCTCACGTTGAACAACGGCTGGATTATTCCCTCTTTTACCTCTGCGTAAGGATTCCCTGACCATGTATCAAGCTCGTCACACCGTTTTCGCTCTGCTGAGCGCGGCCGCATTCGGCTTCATTATTCCTGCTCAGGCCGCTGATGCCCCTGCAGGTAAGCTGGTGATTTATACCTCGCAAACGCCCGAAATTGCCCAACAGACCATTGATGCCTTTAAGCAGGCTCAGCCCAATATTGACGTCTCCTGGACACGCAACGGCACCACGCAGCTGATGAACATTCTGCGCACCGAGCAGATGAGCGGTGGCGTAAAGGCCGATGTGTTGCTGGTGGCGGATGCCATTAATCTCGGCGCCCTGAAGAAAGAAGGCGCACTGCTGGCCTATGACGCTGCGCCGGTCAGCCACATCAATCCGGCGTTTTACGACAAGGATAAGGCTTTTTTTGGCACCAAAATCATCGCCACCGCCATTGGCTATAACACCACCACAGCGAAACCTGTCGACAGCTGGCTGGCGTTGACCCTGCCGGAAAATAAAGGCCAGGTGGCGGTGCCGAGTCCGCTCTATTCCGGCGCGGCGCTCTATCACCTGCACACGCTGATCAACACGCCCTCGCTGGGTTGGCCGTTCTATCAGAAGCTGGCCGCCAACGATATTCACCCACAGGGCGGCAACGGCCCGGCGCTCAAGGCGGTGGCAGGCGGCACGGCAAAATATGGCATCATCACCGACGCCGAGCTGATTCGCGCGAAGAAGCAGGGCTCGCCGGTTGACGTGATCTATCCGCGTGAAGGCGTGTCATTTGTCACCGAGCCGGTCGCTATCCTTAAAGGCAACCATAATTTGCCCGCGGCCAAAGCCTTTGTCGATTTCATGCTTTCCGAGCGCGGTCAGCAGCTGGTCAGGGAGAAAGGCGATCGTCCGGTTGACGATCGTGTCACCGCCCCAGAAGGTTTTCCGCCGCTTGGGCAGATAAAACTGCTGCCGCTGGACAGCGACAAAGCGGTGGTGGAAGACAAGGCGGTGCGCGCTGAATTCACCGATCTGTTTGGGGGATAAGCGTGAGCCTGCTCTCAATGCTGCTGCCGCGAAAGCCCGCTGACTGGCGCGCTAAATTGCCCGGCAGCGAGCAGCTGATCCTCTGGTTTCTGGTGCTGGTCATTGCGCTGATTTCGATCGCCCCGCTGCTACGGCTGTTATGGGCGGCGTTAGCTCCGGAAGGCTCGCTGGATTTAACCCGTTTGCTGCGGCTGATTGCCAGCAGACGCGTCAGTGAAGCGGCGTTTAACACGCTGTGGATCGCCCTGGCGGCGACGCTCATCGCCGTGCTGCTTGGCCTGTTGGCCGCCTGGCTGGTGGCGCTGACCGACATGCCTGGAAAACAGAGCTGGGTGTTCGCGTTTATCCTGCCGCTGATGATTCCTCCACAGGTCACCGCGCTGGCGTGTATTCAGGCGATCTCGCCGAGCAGTCCGCTCTTCGATCTGTTGCGGGTAAGCGGGCTTGCGCCTGCTGCCGGTGAGCAACCGCTTTACTCGGCGGGCGGCATTGTGCTGCTGCTCGGCCTGCATGGCGCGCCGCTGGTTTTTCTGTCGGTGCGCGCCGGGCTGCGACGGGTGCCCGCAGAGCTGGTGGAAGCGGCTCGCATAACCGGCGCGTCGCCAGCTTACCTGCTGTTTTCGGTGATCCTGCCGCTGGCCCGTCCGGCGATCTTTGCCGGTGCTGCGCTGGCGTTTGTCGCCTCGGTCGGTAACTTTGGTATTCAGGCGATGTTAGGCATTCCCGGCCATGTACCCACGTTGATTACGCTGGTGTATCAACGGCTCAACAGCCTGGGACCCGATGCGCTGCCCGATATGGCAGTGTTGTCACTGCTGATCGCCGTAATGACGCTGACTGGCCTGATGGTCAGTCAGAAGCTGGGCGGCAGTCGCGACGTGCGCGTGGTTGGCACGCCACGTCATCATCAGCAGCCGCTGGGTCGCGGACGCATAGCGGTAACCATCGCAGCCTGGCTTTGGATGGCGATCACGTTGCTGCTGCCGCTTTCTGCCTTGCTGGGCACGTCACTTACCCGTGGATTTGGTCAGCCGTTAAGCTGGGCGACGTTAACGCTGGATAACTACGCCACCGCACTGTGGGGCTTTCCCGCTATCCGCAACGCCTTTTTTACCAGCCTATGGCTGACGCTGTTAACAGCCATCCTACTGACCCTGGCCGCGCTGTTTATGGCTTTTTGGATCAGCTGGCAGCGCACGCGGCTGGTGCGCCTGCTTCAACTCTCCAGCGAAATTGCCTGGTCCTTGCCGGGCATCGTCACCGGCATTGCCGCCATCCTTTTTTTTCTCAAGCCGCTGCCGCTGCTGAATATCAGCCTTTACGGCACGGTGTGGATCATTCTTGCCGCCTATCTCTCTAACTTCCTTGCGCTGGTATTACGGCCCACGCTGGCCGGTTTTGCGCAGATCGATCGGGCGCTGGATGAAGCCGCGCAGCTGGCAGGGGCCCATTTTTTACGGCGCATGTGGGATATTCTGCTGCCGCTGGCGGCGCCTTCGGCGATGGCAGGCGCGATCCTGGTGTTTCTCACCGCACTGAATGAAATTCAGGTGTCGGTGCTGCTGGTGACCGCCGATACCGAAACCCTGGGGCCGCTGATTATTGCGCTGGATGAAGGCGGGTCAGCGACGCTGGCCGCCGCTACCGGATGCCTGATGATAGCTGTCGTGCTGCTGTTTATGGGCCTGGCAACCCTGCTGTCATCGCGGCTGCCCGCAGGGGTGCTGCCGTGGCGCACATGACCAAATAACCCAGCGGCAGTCGGGAATAACGATCTCCGCTGCCGCTGCGTTTATTCCGTGCCCAGACGCGTGAAATTTCATCCCTGGTGTTGATTTGTGTTAAGGTGCGCGAAACACAAACAATGGATTTGTCATGACGCATTTGCAATGGTTCTTAAGTCTGGTGAAAAAACAGCAGCCCGGCATTAAATGTCCGGTATGTAAAATGTACTCCTGCCCGACGGAAAAGCAGAAATCCCAGGGACATACCATGCTCTGCCCCCATTGCAAGTCATTGTTTACTGAGAACTGTTAAGCTGATGCTTGTTGCGCTATCTCGCGGCGCAGTTGATGTTTCACTCTGATAAACTGTCGCGATATTCCAATCCGGTTCCCGGTTATTTTTATTTCCCGCTAATTTATCCCTGGTTTAATAATTAATTTCCACGCCCCTTTTTTTATTTAAGAAAACATCGCATTCAACGTGCTTTTTTATATATTTCTGCACCTGACCAGCCAGAACGCTTATTTTCAGACAATTCCTGAAATATTGACCATCACATTCAGCCTGCCTGCTGATAGTTGTACAAGGTTGTACAACTTTCTCCATCTGCCCTGCACCCGTTGCCCCCACTGGCCTCAGCCGCTCTCCTGTCGCATACGGCTTGTGCTGGCACAGTAGTTCAAAAACAGCCAACCAACTGATATATAACAGCTAGCACTTTTTGCCACATAAAACGCCCTGAACGAAACGCAAATAACTGTACAAGTTTCCTGATTCTGTATAACTTTGCCACATAACTTGATGAACAACTTTTAACCACAGAGGACTGACGCATGCGCCAGGACGGACAAAGAGCCTTACCTACTAACGATATGGCCCGTTACTTCAACAGCATCGCCCTGCCTTCACAGCAAGAAACGCTGGGTCGCATTGTGGTTGAAATCCTGCGCGCAGGTAAAAACCTCAATCGTAAATCTATCTGCACCAAACTGCTGCTGCGCCTTGAAGTTGCCAGCAGTGCAGAAGAAGAGAAGCACTATCAGGAACTGATCCGGATGCTGTTTGCTCGGGACGAATGATTTAAGGGGCGTTGGCTGCATAGATGGCCGACGTTGCGTTAACACTTTCTGACCTTGTTCAGCATCATGGGACGTTAACCGCCAGAGCCATTCTGCTCTGACGGTTAAGGCCCTGCCGACCTTTACAGGGACCTGTAATCACTGCGCATCCAACGAAGAGTGGAGGCGTAAATCGATTCAGGGGGAGCTGACATGAATAGAAGTGAAGACGACAAACTGGCGGATATTATGGTAGGCGAAGCGGTGCTGGCCTTGTTGAATAACGGTCGGCGCGTTTCGGCATCCACATTGCTTATGCAGCTGCAGCAAATTGCGACGCAGGAGTCTGATGAAGAGCGTCAGTCCGCCTGTTCGCGAGCCATTGTCGATGTGAATAACAGTATCAGTGCCAGCCATAACACTACGTCCGTAAACGTTCGCGACGGCAATAACGTCAGCCACGTTTTTAACAATGATGGCCCTGCCGACGACGCGAAAAAACATTAACCCCGACAACGTTTAACCGGGCTTTTCCCGGTAAGGAAAAAGCACATGCAGCAGCAGTCATCAGAAGCAGACATTCTCGAATACTTCAAAAGCAGCGGTGATCTTTACACCACTGAAACCGAAGTGCTGGGCGCGACGATTCGCGAAATTACCGCAGCGAAAGGCCACGTCACCAACAAAGCGATTATTTTGCATCTGTTGGCAGCGCTGGAAAGCTCCGAGGATGTGTTGCAACAGGATATTCTGCGCAGCACGCTGGAGCTGGTGGTTGGTCGAACGCCGGATGACAGCGATATCTGATGGTTGTGTTTGTGCTACACAGCTGAAGCCGCCTGCGGGCGGCTTTTTCATGTCCTGAGCTTTTGCCTCGTCACGGGATTATTCAGCCAGTCGCGCCTGATTGCTTTTGCGCATCGGCCACCAGCGCCGCTTTTACCTCGTCCAGCAGCAGTTTCAAGGCAGCAGGCGTATGTTCGCGCGACATGTACAGGCCATAGATACCCAGCCGTCGCGGCGCATAGCGCGGCAGAATCTGTACCAGCCGACCGCTCTGCAACCCGGCACGCGCCTCAATTTCCGGCACCATGGCGATACCCGCATCGGCCATCGCCGCCTCGCACAGCAGCGAAGAGATGCCCGCGCTGTAGTTACCGCTCACCGCCACCGACAGCTTCTCGCTCTGCTCATCCTCGAAATGCCACAGCTGGCCGGCAAAACGGCTGTAACAGAGACAGTTGTGCTGCGCTAATTCTGCCACCGTGCGCGGCTCACCGTGCCGCTGCAGCCAGCCTGGCGATGCGCACACCACCGATACACAGTCGCCGAGATGGCGGGCAATAGCCGCAGGTTCCGGCGCGTCAGTGATCCGAATCGCCACGTCAATTCGCTCGCTAATCAGGCTGACCGGCTGATTATTGATCTCCATTTCGATGCGCAGATCGGGATAACGCGCCAGAAAACCCGGGATCACCGGCCCGACGATCTGTGTTGCGGTGAAATGCGCACAGGCGATGCGCAAGGTTCCGGCGATCGCCTTATGCGAAGCGTGATCGTTAATCTCTTCGGAGAGGCGCGCCAGCTGCGCGGTTTTCTGCAGGATTTTCTCACCGGCGGGCGTGATGGTTAGCCGCCGCGACGAACGATGTATCAGGCGCGCGCCGGCCCAGTTCTCCATCTCCTCCAGATAGCGGCTGACCATCGGACGCGACATGCCCAGCGCACGCGCGGCCGCGCTCAGACTGCCCAGTTCACATATCCGGTTAAACACTGCTGCGGCTGTTACTCTGTCCATCATGCCACCTACTCGATTTATGAAACTCAGCATCTCTGATTGCAGGAATTCTAACAGAAGCCAAAAGCCTTACACTAGGCGCAGTGCAACAGACAGCACCCCATGACGGCAGCAGAAATCGATTGCCAACCTTACCGCCGCTGGTCTGCCGCTGATTTTTCCGCGCCGACAGCCGATTAACAGGATGACCCTAATGACGTTACGCACCGCTTCCCTGATTCTGGCGATGGCCGCCGCTCCCGCAATGGCGGCACCGCTTCAGCTCGAAGTATACAATCCACAGGAACAGGGTATTTTTCCGGTCTCTTCCACGCTGATTTCTGGCCCGCACCAGGCGATTCTGGTGGATGCGCAGTTCAGCGTGCAGGATGGCGAGAAGCTGGTTGCGCTGATCAAAGCCAGCGGCAAACAGCTCAAGCAGATCATCATCACCTCCGGCGATCCCGATTTTTACTTCGGTCTGGAACCGATTGTAAAAGCATTCCCGCAGGTATCGGTGGTGGCATCCCCTGCCGTGGTGAAACACATTGAGGAGACCAAAGCGGCCAAGCTCAGTTACTGGGGACCGCAGATGAAAGCAGGCGCGCCTGAAAAGCTGATTGTGCCGCAGGTGACACACGAAACACGCTTCAGCGTGGATGGCGAAACGGTGGAGCTGCGGCATGCCGATAGCTACGCTGCCTACCTGTGGATCCCGGCTAACAAAGCAATTCTTGGCGGCACTGGCATTTCGTCGGGCATTCATCTCTGGACCGCCGATACACAAAGCGCGCAGAGTCGTGAATCATGGCGCCATGTGCTGACGGAGATACAGCAGCTACGTCCTGAGACGGTGATTCCCGGGCACTCTATCGGCCCGCGTCCGCAGGGCGATGCGGCAGTGAGCTTTACGCTGACCTATTTGCAGCAGATGGAGAAAGCGCTGGCCGCACACCACGATTCCGCAGGCGTTATCAAGACGATGACCGCCGCGTGGCCGCAGCTTGCTGAGACCAGTTCGCTGGAACTGAGCGCTAAGGTATTGACCGGTGAAATGAAGTGGTAGCCGCCCGCGTGGGGCAGCCAGGTTAGTTCATGGCATAGCATTTTGAGGTGGCAACATTCTGATCGGAGCCGGTTCCGGCCCCTTTCAGTATGCAGATGACATAGCTTTTTCCACTGTGCAGCGTCACTACCGGCCCGTTCTCACCGAGGCCGGAAGAGACCACGGTGGCGCCCTCGTTCAGCATCTGTTGCAGCGAGCGGTTCACCGGCTCCAGTTTGGTTGGATACTCAAGCGCATTGCCAGGCACTTTAGCGCCGGTTTCCGGTGGCCAGTTGGCGGCTGACGCAAGGGTAACCACGCCGGACAGCGCTATCGCCGTGAATATCATCCGTGTTTTCATCAGAATCTCCCTCGGTTCAGGCGGTTTCGCCGTCCAGCAGCGTGGTACCGTAGGAGTTGTCGACGGTGCAGAGCCAGTTTCCGTCAGGCGACTGACGAAACACATAGGTTGCGCGGCGCGTGGTTTCAATCAGGCTGCCGTTGCCGTCGGGAAAGCGCAGCACGGTTTCCATCAATACCAGCGCATCGCCGCCGCCTTCGATAATCTGCATCTCGCCCTGCTCGACATGCAGCTGCCCCTGAAAATAGTCAGCAATCGCGACAAAGGCGCGTCGAATATCCTCTTTGCCGCGCGCGATCATGCCTGGCTTGACCACCAGCGCCGCGTCGTCGGCGTAATAAGTCATGAGCGTATCGAAATCTTGTGCGGTAATAGCGCGATCGCACGCCTCAATAATCTGCCTGATCGGATGCATATTTTCCTCCGTGAGCGTAATGAAAGCCGCGCCAGGCCGAAACCGGGCGCGGTAAACGATTAACCGTTATTACGGAAGCCAGGATAAAGACTCATACCACCGTCGATAAACAGCGTGGTGCCGTGCACATAATCGGAGAGATCGCTCGCCAGCCAGACCACGGCGTTGGCGACATCCTGCGGCTCGCCAACGCGACCGTAAGGGATCAGCTCAAGCAGCTTTTTCCCCGCGTCGCCCTGCGTATTCTCTTCATTGATGGCGGTGGCAATGGCGCCCGGCGCGATGCTGTTCACGCGAATGCGCTCTTCGCCCACTTCCTGCGCCAGCGTGCGCATCAGCAGATCCACGCCGCCCTTTGAGGCCGCATAGTTGGCGTGTCCGGCCCACGGAATCAGCTGATGCACCGAACTCATGTGAATAATTTTCCCCATCGCGCGGCTGACGTCAGGACGGGCACCCTGGCGGCGGAACTGGCGCAGTGCCGCACGGGCGCAGAGAAACTGTCCGGTCAGATTAACATCCAGCACGCCGTTCCACTGCTCCAGCGTCATATCCGCAAACGCAGCATCTTTTTGCAGGCCGGAGTTGGCCACCAGAATATCCAGCGAACCAAAGCGATCTACCGCATGTTCGATGAGATTATCCACATCGGCTTCTTTCGAGACGTCGCCTTTTACCGAAATCGCCTCACCGCCGCGGTCGCGTATTCTTGACGCCAGCTCATCGGCAGGTTCAGCCTGACTGTGATAGTTAATCACCACACTGGCACCGGCTTCTGCCAACGCCTCAGCGCAGGCATAGCCTAATCCGGAACTGGCGCCGGTAACCAGAGCAACCTGCTTCTCAAGAGACAACATCATTGAAAACCTCACTTAGCGGAACGTTATGATACGAGCATGTGAGTAACTATTATGGCGCGCCGTGGGAAATGTGCATGGCGCGCCGATAATCCGTTAAGCGGTTTTGTCAGAAGCGGCGTGTCGCGTCAGGTAGCGCTTCACCAGCACAAAGAAAAGCGGCACAAAAAACAGTGCCAGTATCGTACCGGCCAGCGTGCCGCCGATGATACCGGTGCCGATAGCGATGCGGCTGTTAGCACCTGCGCCGGTCGCCACCGCCAGCGGCATAACGCCAGCGATAAAGGCCAGCGAGGTCATCATGATGGGTCGCAGGCGGGTGCGCGCAGCCTGCAACGCCGCGGCGCTGAGTGATCGTCCCTGCTGCACCGCCTCTTCGGCGAACTCAATAATCAGGATGGCGTTTTTCGAGGTCAGCCCCACCGTGGTAAGCAGCGCAACCTGAAAATAGATATCGTTATCGAGCCCGCGCAGCGCGATAGCCAGCACCGTACCCAGCACGCCCAGCGGCACCGCCAGCAGCACTGAAAAAGGCACCGACCAGCTTTCATACAGCGCAGCCAGGCAGAGGAACACCACCAGAATTGAGATGGCATACAGCGTAGTTGACTGGCCGCCCGCCTGTTTCTCCTGCAACGACAGCCCGCTCCAGGCGCCGGTGGTACCCGCAGGCAGCTCATTTGCCAGCCGCTCTATGGCGTCCATCGCCTCACCCGAGCTGTAGCCTTCCGCGTTTTGTCCCTGAATTTCATAAGACGCAGAGCCGTTGTAACGATCGAGGCTTTCCGGCCCCATGGTCCAGCGCGTGGTGGCGAAGGCGGAGAACGGCGTCATTCCGCCGTCACTGTTGCGAATAAACCACTTATCGAGATCGGACGGCGCCGAGCGGTACTGACCGTCGCCCTGCACGTACACCCGTTTCACGCGGCCGCGATCGATAAAGTCGTTGATATAGGCGCCGCCCCAGGCGCTGGTTAGCGTACTGGTCACGTCATCCAGCGATAAACCCAGCGCCACCGCTTTATTGGTGTCGATATCGATTTGCAGCTGCGGCGTTTGCGGCAGAATGTTGGCGCGCACGGCGCTCAGCTCAGGCGTCTGCGTCGCCTTCTGCAACAGCTGATCGCGCAATGCGTTAAGCTCATCGCGCGTGGTGCCGCCGCTGGCCAGCAGCTCATAGGTAAAGCCGTTGTTCTGACCGAGGCCAGGCACCGACGGTGGCGTCAGGGCAAAAATCTGCGCATCACGAATGGCCGCCAGCGCGATGGTGGCGCGGGTGGCGATCGCTTCGGCTGAGTTTTCGCTGCCGGGACGATCTTCCCAGTTTTTCAGCTTAATAAAGGCCATACCGGCATTTTGCGCCGCGCCGCTGAAGTTAAAGCCGTTGATGGTAAATACCACGTCGACGTTGGCTTTCTCCTCGCGCAGGAACCAGTCAACAATCTGCTGGTTTACCGCTTCGGTGCGGCTGGCGGTGGCGCCCGCAGGCAGCGTCGCCTGCAGCATAATGCTGCCCTGATCTTCCGTTGGCAGGAAGCTGCCGGGCAGACGGGTGAACATCACAAACAGCACCGCACCCAGCGCCGCGTAGCATCCCACCATCACCAGCGGTCGCCGCAGCGTACTGACTACCTTGTGCCGGTAGCCGCGTTCGGTAGCGGCATAAAAGCGGTTAAAACCACCGAAAAAGCCCTTGTTGTGCGGCTTGCCCGGCTTCAGCAGGATGCCGCATAGCGCAGGCGTTAAGGTCAGCGCCACCACCACGGAGAAGGTCATCGCGGCAATAATGGTAATTGAAAACTGGCGATAGATAACGCCGGTCGATCCGGCGAAAAATGCCATCGGCAGGAATACCGCAGAGAGCACCAGCGCAATTGCCACCAGCGCACCGGAGATCTCCTGCATCGACTTCACCGTCGCCTCTTTTGCCGGTAAGCCTTCGTCGTGCATGATGCGCTCGACGTTTTCCACTACCACGATGGCATCATCCACCAGCAGGCCGATCGCCAGCACCATGGCAAACAGCGTCAGCGTGTTAATGGTGTATCCACACAGCGCCAGCACGCCGAAAGTGCCAAGCAGCACCACCGGCACCGCCAGCGCGGGAATAATGGTGGCGCGGAAATTTTGCAGGAACAGATACATCACCACGATCACCAACCCAATCGCTTCGATCAGGGTGATGACCACATCTTCCACTGAGATTTTAATGAAGTCGGTGCTGTCGAGCGCGTAGGCGACTTCATAACCCGCGGGCATGGAGTGGCGATATTCTTCTACCGTTTGCTTCACCAGCGTGGCGGTATCCAGCGCGTTAGCACCCGGAGCCAGCATTACGCCGACGCCCGCGGCCGGATGACCATTTAGCCGCGTGGTCATGTCATAGGACTCACTGCCCATTTCCACGCGGGCCACGTCACCAACGCGCACGATGGCGCCGCTGCGGTCGCTTTTCACAATGATGTTGCGAAACTGCTCCGGGGTTTGCAGCCGCGACTGCGCGCGCACCGTGGCGGTGAGCTGTTGATTGTTCGGCGACGGCAGACCGCCGATTTTGCCCGCCGAAACCTGAATGTTTTGCGCAAGAATGGCTGCGGTAACATCAGAAGGCTGTAAGGCAAACGAGTTCAGCTTGAAAGGATCGAGCCAGATGCGCATGGCGTACTGTCCGCCAAACACCTGAATATCGCCAACGCCGGCGGTACGCGCCAGCGGCTCCTGCATGTTGCTGACCAGCCAGTCGCCAATATCGTTGCTGCTGCTTTTGCCCGTGGTGTCGTACAGCCCCATGACCAGCAAAAAGTTGGACTGTGATTTGGTGACGGTGACGCCAAGCTGCTGCACTTCACTCGGCAAACGGGACAGCGCCTGCTGCACTTTGTTCTGCACCTGCACCTGCGCCGTATCGGCATCGGTGCCCTGGCTAAAGGTGACGGTGACGGTAACGTTGCCCTGAGAGCTGCTGCTGGAGGTGAAATAGAGCAGATTATCCAGACCGGTGAGCTGCTGCTCAATCACCTGCGTTACGCTGTTTTCCAGCGTTTCTGCCGAGGCGCCGGTATAGGTTGCGCTGATGTTGACCGATGGCGGTGCAACGTCAGGATATTGCTCCACCGGCAGTTGGGTAATGGCGAGCGCGCCGAGTAACATGATCAAAATGGCAATAACCCAGGCGAAGACCGGGCGATAAATAAAAAACGGGAAAGCATCAGACTGGCCTCTTCCTTTCACAGGCGGGGAGCTGCGCCTGCATACCTGCGGGCGGCGTGAACATATCAGGCGCAATTATAGATCGTAACCGGATCTAAAACTGTAAACCTGTGTCTTAAGAAATGGGCTTTCTTCGCCAGCAGATGTTGCGAGGTGAAAACAGAGGGGAAACCGGGCACAGAAGAACGCCCGGTGAGATCACTATCGCTAAACCGCCTGGGCGGCATGGCCATGATCGTTGGCCGGAAGCTCCTTGACCGGTAAGGCAAACGCCACCGACGGCAGCAGGCTGGTTGCTTCATTGACCGGGATGGCCTTGCGGAACAGATAGCCCTGACCGTAATTGCAGCCCTGCTGTTTCAGCCACATCAGAGTACCGATATCTTCGATGCCTTCCGCCGTGACCTCAACGCCAAGTTCGCGGCACAGCGCCAGCAGCGTTTCCACTACCTTTTTCTGTTCGCGGTTATTCATGCCCGCTGAAATAAACGAGCGATCGATTTTAATTTTGCTGATGCCCAGACCGAGAAGGACGGAAAGGTTGGAATAACCGGTGCCGAAATCGTCCAGCGATACGCGGATATCGCGCTCTTTCAGCCGCTCAATTGCCTGCCTCGCCTCTTCGGAGATACTCATCACGTCGTTCTCGGTGACTTCCAGCTCCAGGCGCAGTGCGCCCGCGTCGCGAATAATGGTGTAGAGGCGATCGGTCAGCGACGGCCTGATCAGCTGCTCCGGGGTAATATTCAGCGCCAGCGTTAAATCACCGGCCCATTCACTTGCCACCACGCTGACCGCACGCAGCAGCTGCACGGTGAGCTGGTCCATCAGGCCGAGCTTCTGCACGACCGGAATAAACACCTGCGGCGCAACCACTTCACCGCTGGGCAGCGTCCAGCGCGACAGGATTTCAAAACCCGCCAGCTTGCCGGTGGACAGCGTCAGGATCGGCTGTAAAAACGGCACCACGGCATTGTTCCGCACCGCGTTAGCCACGCTGCGCTCGAACATCTCTTTTTGCCGAAACTGCCGTTCCATGTCAGGCGTAAACAGCGCCAGCTGCGCACCTTTGCCGCCTTTTGCCTGATACATCGCCAGGTCGGCGGCCTGAATAATGCTGTAGGTGCTGCAATCGGTGGATCGCGCAATGCCGATCGACAGGCTGAGAAAGCTGGCTGGCCCGGTCATGATTTTGCCCGCGCGAGTGCGAATCTCTTCCGCCTCCGCCATCAACGCATCGGTGCTGTCGGTGACGGTAATCAGCGCGAATTCGTCGCCGCCGATGCGGAAAACGTGGGTCTGTGGGCCGGTAAACTCCATCAGCAGCGATGCCAGCGCCACCAGCGTGGCGTCGCCCTGATGATGACCGTTCAGGTCGTTGATGATTTTGAAATCGTTCACATCGATCATCATGATGGCATAAACGACATCAAGGTTATCAAGCTGTTCGGTGCGCACCTGAAAGGCCCGACGATTGCCCACGCCCGTGAGTTCATCGACATGCGCCATCCGCGTGGCGGCCTGCTCAGTGCGCAGCAGTTTGCGCATCAGGCCACCCACCAGCAGGCCAGGCACGACCATGGCCAGCAGCGCAAAGCAAGCCGAAGTCATAATAAACTTTAGCCGCTCAGCGGTTTCAAAATCAGAGTCATAACTCAGACCTAATAATTTGGATACCCACGCCTCGGCACCATACTCCCAGAGACTGGCCAGTAATATAATGGTCATGACGTTCAGCAGTGCAAGCCAGCGAAGTTTCAGGCGCATACTAATACCCTGTAATTTTTAATTACGTTAATCATTCTTATAAATATTTAAGTGAAATAAATATGAGCCCTGCCAGTGAGGCATTCAAAAAATATTATTTCGAAAATTTCGCTTATTGCCGGAAAACAGGTGTGTGAAGCGCGCAATCCAGTAACAGCGCCTCCCCTGGCTTGATTGAGTTATCGGCAGTACGGCGGCTATCTGTAGCTGTCGCGTGGCTGTCACCCATTTGTTATCTGTCGCAATTAAAGCATAGAATAATATAAAACCATCAGACTTTTTCTTAAAAATTACGATTAATGAAATAGCTCAATTCGTTCAGAAAATAAATTTGAGTTAACATTGTGGCAACGCATCCATTATTTGATACGGCCGTATCTAATTAATAAACAATGCATTCAGGATATTACTTTTTGGGCGGGTTTATTTATCGATGATTATTTTTGTTAAGTGCGGGCTGTACAGATTCAGGCAGAAGAGACGAACGGGCAGCTCGTGAGAGGGCTGCCAGCGGGAACCTAAAAGCATTTAGCGCCGATGCGCCAGGCGGTGTACCACGCAATCACCCAGCTTTTGCACCGCCCACACCAACAGCAGCAGCACGATCACCGTGGCGATCATCATTGTATTGTTGAAGCGCTGATAACCGTAGCGAATCGCCAGGTCGCCGAGACCACCGCCGCCAATCACGCCAGCCATCGCCGAGAAACCGATCAGCATCACCAGCGTCAGCGTGATGCCGCCAATCAGGGCGGGCAGCGCCTCTGGCAGCAATACCCGACTGACCAGATGCCACTGTGTGCCGCCCATGGCAATCACTGCCTCGATGCGCCCACGGTCAACCTCAGCAAGCGCATTTTCCACGATGCGTGCAAAAAACGGAAACGCGCCCAGCGTAATCGGTACGACTGCCGCCGTGCTCCCGAGCGTGGTGCCGATCAGCAGCCGCGTAAAGGGGATCAGAGCAATCAGCAAGATGATAAATGGCAAAGCGCGGCCGATATTTACCAGCAGATTCAGCGGTTGCGCAATCGCGCGCTGCGGCCAGATGCCCTCTGCGCGGGTGATAAACAGCAGCACGCCGACTGGCAGGCCGATCAGCAGAGTAAACAGCGCGGCCAGCGCCACCATATACAGTGTTTCGCCGGTAGCGTTGAGCAGCAGTGACTGAAAGCGGTCCCAACTCATGCCACGCATCGTAACTGCTCCTGATAACGGGCAAGAAACGCGCGGTCCGCTTCGCCATCCTGCAACAGCAACTGACGCAGGCGACCGTGCGGATTGGCCATGATTGCGCTGAGCGACCCGCTCTCTATCAGCCGTCCCGACTCCAGCAGCGCGGCACCGTGACAGATGCGCTTCACCACCGCCATTTCATGCGTGATTAACACCACGGTGATATTCAGCTGGCGTTGCAGGCTGGCCAGCAGATCGAGAATCGACAGCGTGGTGTCCGGGTCGAGCGCGCTGGTCGCCTCATCGCATAACAGATAGCGCGGTTCAGCGGCCAGCGCTCGGGCAATGCCTACGCGCTGTTTTTGCCCGCCCGAGAGTTGCGAAGGCCAGACGTCAGCGTAGCCTTCCAGCCCAACCAGCGTCAGCAGCGCGTCCACTCGTGCGCCACGCCGTGCGGCGGGCACACCGGCGATCTGCAACGGCAGTGCGATGTTCTCGCCCACCGTGCGTGCGTGCAGCAGGTTAAAATGTTGAAAAATCATGCCCATTTGCCGCCGCTGGGCGCGCAGTTCGCGCAGGCTGAGCCGATTGATATCCTCGCCGTCAATCACTACCCTGCCCGCATCGGGCTGCTCCAGCCGGTTCAGACACCGCAATAGCGTACTTTTTCCCGCTCCGCTGCGGCCAAGGATGCCGAAAATGGCGCCGGTCTCAATCTCGAAAGAGACATCCAGCAGCGCGGATTTATCACCATAGCGCTTGTTTAACGCCTCAATGCTAATCATGCTGCTCATCCACGACCGGGATCACCGATCCGTTGTAATGCTGACGAATAAACGCCGCCACTTTTGGCGAGCGCAAATCTTTTGCCAGCCGCAGGATGCGCGGATCTTTCGCCAGCGACGGCGTGGTTACCAGTAGATTGGCATAGGGATTATTCGTGGCGGATTCCAGCGCCAGCGCATCTTTTGCTGGCACCAGGCCCGCCTCCAGCGCGTAGTTGCCGTTGATCACCGCCGCATCGACATCATCCAGCGCCCGAGGAATTTGCGGCGATTCGATCTCCACAATTTTAATCTTTTTAGGATTAGCGCTGATGTCCGCTGGCGTCAGCAGGCTGGTGGCTGCGCCTTTCAGGGTAATCAGTCCGCTCTGCTGCAGCAGCAGCAGCGCGCGGCTCAGGTTAGTGGTGTTGTTCGGCACGGCGATGCGCGCCCCCTCCGGCAACGCAGCCAGCGTTTTGATTTTGCTGGAATAGAGCCCCAGCGGCTCAATGTGCACCGCGGCGGCTACCGCAAAGGTTTTGCCCAGCGCCTTTTCCTGATCGTGCAGATAAGGAAGATGCTGGAAGTAGTTGGCATCGACGTCGCCAGCGGCCAGCAGCTCATTGGCATTCACGCCATTGCTCAACTCGGTAATGTTGAGATCGAGGCCGGGGTCCAGCGTTTTGACATACTCCAGAATTTCAGCATGCGGCACCGGATCGGCGGCGATGCGCAACGGCGCGGCGTTAACCGCCTGCGCGACCAGCAGGGTCAGCGCCGCCAGCGGTAAAGCGAATCCTTTTTTCATATTTCTCTCCCTAATCAGACGCTGGCGGTGTCGCGCAGGTAATCAGCATAGAAGCGTTGCGCAACGTCAGGATGAGAGCGCAAACGGCCTTTGAGGTAGTTCCAGCCCACGTCGCGCAGTAGCGGATTGAGCGGATCGCTGGCCGGTCCCTGTGCCAGCCGCGCCAGCGAATCGGGCAGCTGATACACCGGCACCACCGCGCCCAGCTCGGCGCCGAGGAAAAAGGCCACGGAAAGCCGTTGCCGATCGGCAGGCGGAGAAACCACCCGATGCACGGTAGCGCGCAGATAACCATTGGTTGCCAGCTCCAGTAGCTCGCCGATGTTCACCACGAATGCACCCGGCAGCGGCGTGGCATCGACCCAGCGATCCGGCGCAACTTCAACCTGCAAACCCGGCTGATCATCCTGCAGCAGGAAGGTCAGAAATCCCGAGTCTTTGTGCGCGCCGACGCCCTGCCGCGAGCCATTATCCGGCCTGCCGGGATAACGAATCAGCTTCACGTGCTCATTGGGCAGCGCGCCGTAGAGGTTATCGAAGGCGTTGTGCGGCAGATGCAGCGCATCGGCAAAGGCGCGCAGCAGCTCAAGCGCCATCGCGGTCATCGCCTGTTGCCATTCAGTTAGCACCTGCTGCAATTCTGGCAGCGCCTGCGGCCACTGATTAGGGCCCTGCAGCCGCGCCCAGGCGGGCGTCCCGGCGGTCAGCGGCAGTGCCGGGCGCTCGGCACCGATATCAAACTGTTCGCGGTAGTCGGGCTGGCTGCGGGTGATCTCCGAGCCTTCCAGATTGTAGCCACGAAAATGCGGTGACTGCGCCATCTGCACGCTGAGCTTTTCCGCCTGCGGCAGGGCAAAAAATGCCCGTGATACCTGTTGTACCACGGCCAGCAGTTGCGAATCGATGCCGTGATTAGTGAGATAAAAAAAGCCGACCTCGCGGGCCGCCTTACTTAGCTGGGTATGGATCTGTTGCCGTTCCGCTTCGTCACCCTGTAACAGCGCGAAGTCGATAACCGGCAGGGCAACGGCATTACTTTTGCTCATCATTGCTCTCCTGAAAGGGTATGACGCCACTCTGCCAGTCGGCTGCGCTTTCATCTATTAAGTTAAACTGCTATGCATAGTGAAAATTCCGCATAACAAACAGGAAGAGGTAAAAATGAGGCTGAAAAGCGGCGAACGCGCGGGGAAAAGGCAAAAAAAACGCGGCAGGTATCGCTGCCGCGTGAAGGGAATTCAGGCCTGTTTAGCCTGATGTCGCAACTTTACTTAACGCATTTCGCACACTGATTGCGCTGAAGCTGGTGGAAGAAGTCGTTGCCTTTGTCATCCACGAGGATAAACGCCGGGAAATTCTCCACTTCAATTTTCCAGATCGCTTCCATACCCAGCTCGGCATATTCCAGGCATTCCAGCTTTTTGATGCTCTGCTGCGCCAGCACCGCTGCCGGGCCGCCAATGCTGCCAAGATAGAAACCGCCATGCTTCTGGCAGGCGTCAGTCACCTGCTGGCTACGGTTGCCTTTGGCCAGCATGATTTTGCTGCCGCCGTGAGATTGCAGCAGATCGACGTAGCTGTCCATGCGCCCTGCGGTGGTCGGGCCGAGCGAACCCGATGCGTAACCTTCCGGGGTTTTAGCCGGACCGGCGTAATAAACCGGATGATCTTTGATGTACTGTGGCAGACCTTCGCCATTGTCGATGCGCTCTTTCAGCTTCGCATGCGCAATATCACGCGCCACGATGATGGTGCCGCTCAGCGACAAACGCGTGGAAACCGGATAGCGAGACAGCTGGGCCAGAATCTCCTCCATCGGACGGTTCAGATCAACGTGCTGCACATCGCCTTCGCCCTGCTCACGCAGCGCCTGCGGAATGTACTGGCCTGGATTCTCTTCCAGCTTCTCAATCCAGATACCGTCGCGGTTGATTTTGGCTTTGATATTGCGGTCAGCGGAGCAGGAGACGCCCATGCCCACCGGGCAGGAGGCACCGTGACGCGGCAGGCGCACCACACGAATATCATGGGCAAAGTATTTGCCGCCGAACTGTGCGCCGATACCCAGCTCCTGCGCCGCTTCCAGCAGCTCCTGTTCCAGCTGACGATCGCGGAACGCCTGACCATGTTCATTACCTTCAGCAGGCAGGCCGTCGTAATAGTGCGTCGAGGCCAGCTTCACCGTTTTCAGCGTGCTCTCTGCTGAGGTGCCGCCAATCACAAAAGCGATGTGGTACGGCGGACAGGCTGCGGTACCCAGCGAACGCATTTTCTCTACCAGATACGCTTTCAGCTTGCCCGGCGACAGCAGCGCCTTGGTTTCCTGATAAAGATAGGTTTTGTTGGCTGACCCGCCGCCTTTGGCGATGCAGAGGAATTTGTATTCATCGCCATCAACGCTGTAGAGATCGATCTGCGCCGGCAGGTTTGAACCGGTGTTGACCTCTTTATACATATCCAGCGCGGCGTTCTGTGAATAGCGCAGATTGTCTTCGATGTAGGTGTTATAGACGCCGCGGGACAGTGCGGCTTCATCGCCGCCGCCGGTCCAGACGCGCTGGCCTTTTTTACCCATGATGATCGCCGTGCCGGTATCCTGACAGGTTGGCAGCACGCCTTTGGCGGCGATCTCGGAATTTTTCAGAAACTGCAGCGCAACATATTTGTCATTCTCGCTGGCTTCGTCGTCGTGCAGGATGGAAGCAACCTGCTGCTGATGCGCCGGACGCAGCATAAAAGCCGCATCATGAAACGCGTGCTGCGCCAGCAAGGTTAACGCCTGCGGATCGACTTTCAGCATCTCCTGGCCGTTGAAGTGATCAACGGAGACATAGTCTCGGCTCAGCAGATAATATTCAGTGTCATCGTGGGCGACTGGGAACGGATTTTGGTAGAAGAAAGGTTTATCAGACATTGTTTCTCACTCAGAAATGTGTGCCTCCGCAGTGCGGAGCGGCGAGCCAGATCGTTAGTTATTATCCTGTCAGCCCGATACGCCAGGCTGACAGGTGCTGGCAGAATACTATCTTACCTCGGCAATCAGAACATCAATACCATCCACGGATAGGCGATTAACATCAGACCCGCCAGGAAGATAGCGCCGAAAATAGTGCCCAACCGCCAGTAATCTTTGGTTGGCAGATAGCCGCTGCCGTAATAAATCGGGCTTGGGCCGGTACCGTACGGTGTGATGATGCCCATCAGACCCAGTGACGTCACCATCATTAAGCAGAACACCGGCATATTGATGCCCGGAATCGAGGCAGCAATGGTCAGCATCGCAGGCAGCAGCGCGGTGGTGTGCGCGGTGGTGCTGGCAAACAGGTAGTGCAGGATAAAGAAGGCCACCAGCAGCATTACCGCGGCCACGTTGGGCTGAATACCACTCAGGAGATGCGCGCCCTCTTTACCCAGCCAGGCGATGAAGCCCACCCGCGCCAGACCATCCGCCAGCGCTACCAGAGTGGCAAACCACGCGAAGGTATTCCAGGCCGGTTTATTGCTGGTGATATCGTTCCAGTTGAGCACGCCGGTCCACAGCATCAGCACGATGACCAGCAGCGCCGCCATTGCCGGTTCAATCCACGCGGTGGCAAAAATCCACATGCCCAGCGCGCTACAGACAAACAGCAGCAGCAAGATTTCGTTACGTGACAGCTTGCCCAGTTTCACCAGTTCGCTGCTCGCCCAACGCGGCACTTCGTCGTTGATCTTCACTTCCGGCGGATAGAACCAGTACGCCAGCAGCGGCATGGTCAGAATCAGCAGCAGACCGAGTGGCAGGAAGGCGATAAACCAGCTGCCCCAGGAGATTTCAAAACCGATAATGCTTTTCACCAGTGCCAGTGCCAGCAGGTTAGGTGCCAGCGCAGAGAGGAACATGGAGCTGGTGATACAGGCTGCGGTAATCGCCACCCACATCAGATAGGAGCCGATTTTGCGCGCGCTGGGGTCGTTGGGTTTGGAGCCGTACAGCGGCGGCAGGTTGGCAATAATCGGGTAGATGGTGCCGCCGCTGCGTGCGGTATTGGAAGGGGTAAACGGTGCCAGCAGCAGATCGGCAAAGGTGATGGCATAACCCAGCGTCAGGCTGCGACGGCCCAGATATTTCACCAGTATCAGCGCCAGGCGGCGTCCAAACTGAGTCTTATCGTAACCGGCGGCGAACATAAAGGCGCCGAAGATCAGCCAGACGGTGGAGTTACCGAAGCCACTGACCGCCCACTTAAACGACTCGCTGGCGAGTTTAAACTTCGGCGCCGCCATTTCAGCCGGGCTGAACAGCAGCCACTGACTGAACAAGGCGATGACCACCACGCCGGTCAGACCGATCACCGCGCCGGGCAGCGGTTCAAAGATCAAACCGACAATCACGCCAACGAAAATGGCGAAGAAGTGCCATGCGTAGGGTTCCAACCCTTCAGGCACCGGCACCAGCAGCAGCAGAACCGCCACCAGCACCGGCAGGATCATGAAAATCGGCGATTTTTTGGTTTTGGGTGGAGCAGCAGGTGCTGCGCCCGTTTCACTCTTAACGGTTGTCTGTTTCATAGTAGTTATCTGCAAGGTTGAAAAGAATGCGATTTGCGCCCCGATACTTCACTTATTTCTTATGGTTTTTATTTTTTGCGATTTTTGCATCGCGACGCCGTTAATTTGGAGTCGTCCTTTAATGTTGATATGAATTATCTCATAAGGACTTTGTTATATGATGCGTAATATCTGAAATTAAAAATTGATCTGGATCAATAAACCAGAGTAATGCCACTGTTTTTAAACGACCTTTGCCACGAAATGACAATACGATGTCACTCCCGTTAATCTTTTACAAAAAAACGGGATACTCAGCAACGAAATACTCATTGCAACCCCTTGTATTTATTGTATAAAAACCATAAATATCAAAAGATTGCTTTTTGCTTACTATTGATTAACAATTAAGATAAATATCCTTATCATTTTTGTCAAACTTTAATCATAATTGAAATTTAGCATCAATTATCCCTATTTAATACTTATCAAGATCACAGAAAAGGGATATATTATCAGGCATGAAGTCGGACCACTTATTTAAATAAAAGCGTCCACTAAAGCATCCTGCACATTTATATTGGAGTCGATCCTGATGAATACGCTCACCCCTATTCTTAATCCTCTTACCTTGCCCAATGGCGCCGTATTAAAAAACCGCCTGCTGATGGCCCCCATGACCACCTGCACCGGCTTCTATGACGGCACGGTAACCAGTGAGCTGGTGGAGTATTACCGCGCTCGCGCGGGCAGCATCGGCACCGTGATCGTGGAGTGCTGCTTTATCGATCCCAAAGGTCCGGCCTTTCCCGGCGCCATCGCCATCGACAGCGACAATAAAATTCCTGGTCTGAAACGCATCGCCGACGCCATCAAATCAGAAGGCTCGACTTCTATCCTGCAGATCTATCATGGCGGCCGCATGGTAGAACCCGAGCTGATTGGCGGCAGAACGCCGGTTGCGCCCAGCGCCATCGCCGCACCGCGTGAAGGCGCCACCACCCCGCAGGCGCTGACCGCCGAAGAAGTGGACGTGATGATCACCAAGTTTGGCGACGCGGTGAATCGCGCCATCAAGGCGGGCTTCGACGGCGTGGAGATTCATGGCGCCAATACCTATCTGATTCAGCAGTTCTACTCCCCCAACTCCAACCAGCGCGATGACAAATGGGGCGGCAGCCGCGAAAATCGCGCACGCTTCCCGCTGGAAGTGTTGGAAATCACCCATAAGATGGCGGACCGTTTCGCGCATAACTCTTTCATCATCGGCTATCGCTTTTCACCGGAAGAGATTGAAGTGCCCGGCATCCGCTTCGACGACACGCTGTGGCTGCTGGAAAAACTGGCGGCGCGCGGCCTCGATTATGTACACTTTTCCGTTGGCCAGCTGCTGCGCCCTTCTATCGTTGATACCAGCGACCCGACGCCGCTGATCACCAAATATCTGGCGCGCCGCTCAGAGACGCTGGCTAAAGTCCCGGTTATCGGCGTTGGCGGCGTAGTCAATAAAGCCGATGCCGAAATGGCGCTGGAGCACGGCTACGACTTAGTGGCGATCGGTAAAGCGTGCATCGCCTATCCCGACTGGACCGACCGCATCATCAACAACCAGCATCTTGAGCTGTTTATCGACAGCACCCAACGCGAAGCGCTGACTATCCCGGAACCGCTGTGGCGCTTCTCGCTGGTGGACGCCATGATCCGCGACGTCAGCGATACCGGCCGCAAATACAAAGCGGGCGTCTATCAGGAGAAAGTCGAGGCGGAAGCGTTGAAGCTGAAAATCAACGTCACGCTGGATACCGACCGTATCACCGACATCTCACTGGTGCCGGACGAATCACTCGACGTCGATTTCACCACCACCTTCGAGAGCCTGCGCAGCCGCATTCTGGTGGCCAACAGCCCGCACGTTGACGCCATTACCGGTGCCACCACGCAGAGTGAAGCGCTGAAAAAAGCGGTTTCCCGCGCGCTGACCACCTCCAGTAAAGCGCACGTCATTGAAGAAGGTGGCAATCCGCAGGCGCCGCAAAATTACGATGTCGTTGTTATCGGTAGCGGCGGTGCTGGCCTGGCCGCGGCGATTCAGGCGCACGATGAAGGTGCCCGCGTGGTGATCATCGAAAAAATGCCGACTATCGGCGGGAACACCATTAAAGCCTCGGTGGGCATGAACGCGGCGGAAACCCGCTTCCAGAAAATTAAAGGCATCCTCGATAGCAAAGAGCTGTTCTATGAAGAGACGCTGAAAGGCGGCAAATTTAAAAACAACCCTGAACTGCTGAAAGAGTTTGTTGAGCTGGCGCCGAAGGCGATTGACTGGCTCGATGAGCATGGCATCCAGCTCAATGACATCACCATCACCGGCGGCATGAGCATCGACCGCACGCACCGCCCGGCTGACCGCTCTGCGGTGGGTGGCTTCCTGATCAGCGGCCTGGTGAAAAACCTTAACCAGCGCAATATTGAAGTGCTGCTGGAGACCTCCGTTGAAGAGATCCTGTGTGACAACGGCGTGGTTACCGGCGTGAAAGTGGTGGATGAATATAACGACAGCCGCATCCTGAACGCGAAAAGCGTGATTGTGGCTACCGGCGGCTTCAGCGCCAACCGTGAAATGGTGGTCAGCTACCGTCCTGAGCTGGATGGCTTTGTCACCACCAACCACAAAGGCGCTACCGGCAGCGGTATCGCGATGCTGCAACACATTGGTGCTGGCACCGTGGACATGGGCGAAATCCAGATTCACCCCACCGTGGAACAGACCACCTCGTATCTAATTTCTGAATCCATTCGCGGCGGCGGTGCCATCCTCGTCAGTCAGGCGGGCAAGCGCTTCTACAACGAAATGGAAACCCGTGACAAAGTCTCTGCGCAAATCATCGCCCTGCCGGAGAAAAGTGCCTGGATTATCTTTGACGACCAGGTGCGTAGCGGCAACAAAGCGGCCGACGAATACATTGCCAAAGGCTTTGTGATCAGCGCGCCAACGCCGCATGAGCTGGCGGTCAAACTCAATATGGATCAGGAAACGCTGCAAACCACGCTGGGCCGTTACAACGAATGTGTAATTCAGCAGAAAGATGAGGATTTTGGCCGCACTACTGCGCTGCGCCATCCGATTAATCAGGGTCCTTATTATGCTATCCGCATCGCCCCCGGCGTGCACCACACCATGGGCGGCGTGACCATCAACCTGGATACCGCGGTGCTCAATGAGCAGCAACAGCCGATTCAGGGTGCCTGGGCAGCCGGTGAAGTAGTCGGCGGCATTCACGGCGCTAACCGCATCGGCGGTAATGCGGTGGCGGATATCATCATCTTTGGTATTCTGGCCGGACGCAACGCAGCGGCGATGGCCCTGCGTTAAGCGCTCAACTGTGCCCACGGCGACGCGGGCACAGCTTTTTTCCCGCAATGCAGGGTCGCTCATGCCAACTGAAGCTCGCGTCTGTGCTTATTCCGCCGTGATGATGGGTTCGCCCATTCTGCTTAAACTCTTCGACCACGATGAAACCCTCGCCAGACAGGTTTTCCAGCTGATCAAGCAGCAGGAGAACCTGCTCACCGTTAACCGTTCCCCTTCTGAAATCATGAATATTAATCAGGCAGCGGGCCAGCATGCCGTGGTGGTCAGCCAGCCGGTGTTCGAGTTGATTCAGATCGCCTGTCAGGTTAGCCAGCTGCCGGATAGCTGTTTTAACCTGGCAATTGGCCCGCTGGTGAAGCGCTGGAAAATCGGCTTTCAGGGCGATCACGTGCCGCCCGCCGCAGAGCTGCAGGCGCGTCTGGCGCTGACCGATCCGCGCGATATCGAACTGGATGCCGCCGCACGGTCGGTTTTTCTGCGTAAGGCGGGCATGGAAATCGATCTCGGTGCCATTGCCAAAGGTTATATCGCCGACTGCGTACAGGCGTTTCTCCGTCAGCAGCAGGTCGGCAGTGCGCTGATCAACCTCGGCGGTAACGTGCAGACGGTTGGTGCGCCGCCGGATGAACCGCAGGGCTGGGC
The DNA here is from genome assembly GCF_001517405.1 of Duffyella gerundensis. Lineage (NCBI taxonomy): Bacteria > Pseudomonadati > Pseudomonadota > Gammaproteobacteria > Enterobacterales > Erwiniaceae > Duffyella > Duffyella gerundensis. The sequence goes on from NZ_LN907828.1 coordinate 150,493, forward strand.
GATTGGCCTGAAAACGCCTTTTGCCGGGCTGGATGCGCTAATTGGCGTGATTAACGTAGTGAATAAATCGGTGGTCACCTCCGGCGTGTATGAGCGCTATTTCAAGGTAGACGGCCACTATTATCATCACATTCTCGATCCCAAAACCGGCTATCCGCTGGATAACGAACTGCTGAGCGTCACCATCATTTCCGATCGCTCCATTGATGGCGATATCTACACCACGCTGCTTTATGGCATGGGCGTTGAGCAGGGCATGCGTTATCTGGCTGCCCACCCTGATATCGAGGCGATCTTTGTCACGCGTGATAAACAGGTGATCTGCTCTTCTCAACGTCAGTTTTGTTTTACTTTACTGGATGACAGCTACCATCAGCCTGAAACCATGCAGCCCACTCATTAGCGACAATGAAGGTTGCAGACCATCAGGTGTGCTTTAATGAAAGGAGGTGTATACGGGAGGCGCAATGACGTCACGAAAACAGCCCTCTTCTTTTTCATTACTTAGCTCGCCACTTGGTCGCAGCATTGCCATTTCCGGTTGCCTGCTGATTCTGGCGGTGATCCTGATGAACGGCTGGTCGCTGCGCGATTCCTGGCAGCTCAGCGTCAACGCCGCCCGTGAAACCGCGGTAAACCTGGCGCTGTCACAGGCGCGTCAGGCGGAAGACACCTTTCTGCAAACCGAGATTTCGCTGCGGGAGATTCAGCGCAATATTCAACAGCGCCCGCCTGGCGAGGTCAACGCCGATGAACTCAGCCGTATCATGCGGGAACAGCGCAGTCGCCTGCCGCAGTTGCACGGCCTGTTTTATTATGATCCGTCAGGCCGATGGATCGCCTGGTCAACCGGCCGTTCGCCAGCGGGCGTCAACAATTCCGACCGCGAATATTTCGCCTACCATCGTCTCAACGGCCACAACAATATTCATATCGGCCCGGTGATCCACAGTCGCAGCACCGGCGAACTGGTGATCCCGGTCTCACTGCGCCTGAACGACAGGGCGGGCGGCTTTGCCGGTATCCTGCTTGCCACGGTGCGAGTCGATTATTTTCGCCAGTTTTACAACTATTACGAACTGGATGATAAAGATGTGCTGGTACTGATGCTGGCGGACAGCACCGTGCTCTACGCCCGTCCGATGCCAGACAGCTACATCGGCAGGAACCTCTCGTCCAGCCACCTGTTCCAGCAGATGCTGATGAAATCGGATCGCGGCAGCGGCGAATGGAATGCGGCGCTGGACGGCCTGCCGCGCGTGTTTGGTTTTGTGCGTTCCGAACGCTATCCGCTGGTGGTTGCAGCCGGTTTTGACAAGACTTCACTGCGGGAGAACTGGCTAAAAAGCAGGCTGCAGGATGTGATACTCAATGCCGTTTTGCTGGCGATCATGCTGGCCGTCGGCATCTGGATCCTGCGTCAGGTGCGTATTAATATTCGCAATCAGCACGAGCTGGCCCATCTGCGTGACGAACTCACCACCATCAATCACACCCTGCAATCGATGGCGATGATCGATGGCCTGACCGGCCTGGCCAATCGCCGACAATTCGATCTCTTTCTGCGCGACAGCCTGAAGCGCGCCTTTCGCAGCGGCAAGCCGGTATCGCTGGTGATGATCGATATCGATTTTTTCAAGCAGTACAACGATGCTTATGGCCATGTCGCGGGCGATCAGTGCCTGGAAAATGTCAGCGCGGCGCTTCGCGGCATGTCGCTGCGCGGTATCGGCTTAACGGCGCGCTACGGCGGCGAAGAGTTTGCGCTGATCCTGCCCGAAACCAGCGCCGACGAAGCGCTGGCGATCGCCTGGCGTGCCGTGCGCGCGGTTCGCAGCCATCACATTCCTCACGCCACGACCACCATTCCGGCACGCATCGTCACTATCAGCGCCGGTTGCGCCACGCTGTTCAGCACCAATCAGGAAGATGACATGAAAAAGCTCAAGCAGCTGGCCGACGACGCGCTCTATACCGCCAAACGCAAAGGGCGCAACCAGGCAGCGACAGCAGGCAAAGCGATCGACGCGGGGAGTTAAATCCCACGTGGTCTACTTCTGATAACGCCCTAAGCTACCCGTCCCGGTCGCGCAGCAATAGTGCGTTTGCGCTTATGAATGCCGTCACATTTCCACACATCGGTTTTTCTGGCGGTGCATGATGCGAAAGATCTCTCTCCTTTTGTAAACCCACGTAAAGGCAGGTTTTTTTAACTGCCGTGCGGTGATTGATGCGTCTGGCACATCGGTTAACCCGCTTTTTGCACTTATTACGTCCTTGTTCCTGATTCACTCTGCAGTCACAGGCGCAGCTAAAAGCGTCATCAATACACTGGAGAACCTGATGCAAACATCCCCTCACTCACCGCTGACCACTCGGGCGCGAATTGGCGCCATTTTCCGCGTAACCTCAGGCAACTTTCTCGAACAGTTCGATTTCTTCCTGTTTGGTTTTTATGCCACTTATATTGCGCACACTTTCTTTCCAGCGAGCAGCGAGTTTGCTTCACTGATGATGACGTTTGCGGTGTTTGGCGCAGGCTTTCTGATGCGGCCGATTGGCGCAGTGGTGCTCGGTGCCTGGATCGATAAAGTGGGCAGGCGTAAAGGACTGATCGTTACGCTGTCGATCATGGCCGCCGGAACCTTCTTGATCGTGCTGATTCCCTCCTATCAGAGCATTGGCCTGTGGGCACCTTTTCTGGTGTTGATGGGGCGTTTATTGCAGGGCTTTTCTGCCGGAGCTGAGCTGGGTGGCGTATCGGTTTACCTGGCTGAAATTGCCACGCCGGGACGCAAAGGCTTCTACACCAGCTGGCAGTCGGGCAGCCAGCAGGTTGCCATTATGGTCGCTGCGGCGCTGGGCTTCGGGCTCAATGCGCTGCTCGATGAGGGCGCCATCCGCGATTGGGGCTGGCGTATTCCGTTCCTGATCGGCTGCATGATTGTGCCTTTTATCTTCCTGCTACGCCGCAAGCTGGAAGAGACGGAGGAATTTAACGCACGTCGCAGCCATCCTGATATGCGTCAGGCCTTTAACACGCTGCTGAAAAACTGGCAGGTGGTGATCGCAGGCATGCTGATGGTGGCAATGACCACCACCGCGTTCTACCTGATTACCGTCTATGCGCCGACCTTCGGTAAAAAGGTGCTGATGTTGAGCGCCTCCGACAGCCTGCTGGTCACGCTGCTGGTGGCGGTATCCAACTTCCTCTGGCTGCCAATTGGTGGAGCGTTATCCGATAAGTTTGGCCGTAAACCGGTGTTGATCACCATGGCGCTGCTGGCGTTGACCACCGCCTATCCGGCGCTGCGGTTGCTGGCGGGCGCACCCGGCTTTTATATGATGCTGGGCGTGCTGCTGTGGCTGTCATTTATCTACGGCCTGTATAACGGCGCGATGATCCCGGCGCTGACGGAAATCATGCCCGCCGAGGTACGCGTGGCGGGCTTCTCGCTGGCTTACAGTCTGGCGACCGCAGTGTTTGGCGGTTTTACCCCGGTGATGTCTACCGCATTGATTGAATATACCGGTGATAAAGCGTCGCCCGGTTACTGGATGAGCTTTGCCGCCATCTGCGCGCTGCTGGCAACCCTGTTTTTATACCGTCATCGTGCCGAGTCGTTTCAACGCACATCCCCTACTCTGATTAAGGAATAATCATGGCTATTCAACGTATCTTCATAGGTTTTCTGCTGGCGTGGGTCTGCTCTGCGGGCGTGCAGGCTAAAGAGCTGACCGTCATGATCTCAGGTGGTTTCAAGGCGGCCTGGGAGCAGCTGTCGCCGCGTTATGCCGCACAGGAAGGCGAGGCGATTCATACCGTTTCCGGTCCGTCGATGGGCAATACGCCGCAGGCCATTCCGGCACGGCTGGCGCGTGGCGAGCAGGCTGACGTGGTGATTATGGTGGGCGATGCGCTGAGCGGGCTGGAAAAGCAGCAGCGCATCCTGCCGGGATCGCGGGTTGAGCTGGCTGACTCGCGTATCGGCGCGGTGATCAAACAAGGCACGCAGCCCGTCAGCATTAGCACTGAACAGCAGTTGCGTTCGGCGCTGCTTAATGCGCACTCCATCGCCTATTCGGACAGCGCCAGCGGCAGATACGTCAGCACCCAACTGTTCAAAAAGCTGGGTATTGAGCAACAGGTCAAAGGCAAGGCCACGCAGGTCGAGCGGATACCGGTCGCCTCGCAGGTTGCCGCCGGGAAATATGCGATTGGCTTCCAGCAGGTCAGCGAACTGCTGCCGGTGCCAGGCGTCACCTTTATTGGCGAACTGCCCGCCAGCCTGCAATACACTACCCGTTTTGCCGGTGCGGTGGTGAAAAGCTCGGCCCATCCGCAGCAGGCGAAGCGTCTGTTAGCATGGCTGGCGTCCGCTGAAGTGCAGCAGGTGGTTCAGGATACCGGGCTGCATTCGGTTACGTTGTCACAGCCGGTTAACGCTGTTGAAACTGCTCAATAAGCAGGTTCTCCAGTTCAGCTGCAATGTGTGATTGCAAACGGGTGTGCTTCTTTAACAGGCCAACCGTACGATTCACCAGCGGATCGACCAGCGCCACGCTGGTCAGCGCAGAGGGTTCGGAGATCGGCAGCGACATAGCGGGGACGGCAGCAATGCCCAGCCCCGCTTCAACCATTCCCAGCAGCGTAGTGACATGCCGCGTTTCACATATACTCGGTTTCGCCGGCGCGATATGTGCCAGCGCCCGATCGAGCACATTGCGGTTCCCCGAGGTTTTATCGAGTCCCACCCAGTCGTGCTGATAAAATTCACGCCAGCTAATGCTCTTTCTGCTCGCCAGCGGATGATCGTGCCGACAGGCGGCCACATACCGATCCTCAAGCAGCGGCAGGAAAGCCATATCCGGCTGTGAGCCAGCGGAAAAGCTGAGACCAAAATCTGCCTGTCCGCTCACCACGGCGTCGTAAACGTTACCGGCGCTGCTGTCGATCAGCTTTACCCGCACGCGAGGATAGCGCGCCTGAAAGCTGCGGATCACCCGCGGCATAAAGTAGTAGGCAGCGGAAGGCACGCAGGCGACGGTCACCAGGCCGGTGCGCACTGCGCTGACTTCACTGAGATCGGCCATGACCGCTTCGAGATCGGCCAGCAGCTGCGTCGAGCGCTCGGCAAACGCCTGCCCTTTTAGCGTCAACATCACCCGACGCGTGGTGCGTTCAAACAGTTTCAGTCCCAGCGCCGTTTCCAGCTTATCGATTCTGCGGCTCAGGGCCGATTGCGACAGACAGATCGATTCCGCGGCGATGCGAAAATTGCCATATTCCACCAGTGCCCGAAACGCGTAGAGATCGCTCAGGTCAAAATTAACGGGCATCGATTTACTGACTCCTGTGTACGGTTCAACTTGGGGCAAATGCAGCGGCTGGCCGGACAAATAAGAATATAATTTACAATAAATTAACATTAATCCAGATTTCTACAACCTCGCTGACAAATCTCCCGGTGGAATTCTTAAAGCGAGAATTCAGCTGAGAATTCAACGCTATACTTTTGATTTACTTCACCACCTTTGGGAACATTCATGAACATTGCAGCCTTTGATATTGGTGGCACCTCGTTAAAAATGGGCGTGACCGACACTGACGGCAACATCGTTACCGGCGACAGCATGGATATCTCGGATAATTCACGCGACAAAATCCTGCAGGAGATCCTCGCCTGGCTGGAAAAGAATCCTTCCTGCGAAGGCATTGCCATCAGCATTCCCGGTTATGTGGATCCGGACAGCGGCTTTATCAGCATGGGCGGCACCATTCGCGACTTTGACCAGTTCCACCTGCGCAAGTGGCTGCAGGAAAATACTTCGCTGCCCACCAGCGTCGAAAACGATGCGCACTGTGCCCTGCTGGCGGAACGCTGGTTAGGCAAGGCGAAAAAACTTAATGATTTCCTGATGCTGACCATCGGCACCGGCCTCGGCGGCGCCGCCTTTTGTAACGGTGCGCTGATCCGCGGCGGACGTAATCGCGCCGGTGAGTTTGGCTGCCTGCTCACCTCGCGTCCCGCCGACAGCAATATTGAACCGCACACCATGAGCAAGAGTTGCACCATGACCGCGCTGCGGGAGAATTACGCGCGCGCGATGAAAATCTCGCCGGACGAGGTGACCGGCAAAGATGTGTTCGATGCATTTGATAACGGCGATGAGACGGCGCAGAAGGTGGTTGACGGTTTTTATAACGATCTGGCCGCCTGCCTCTATAACCTGGTCAGCGTGTTTGACCCGCAGTCGGTGTTTATTGGCGGCGGAATTACAGAACGCGAGCCTTTCCTCAACGAGCTGGCCGATCACCTCAAGAAATATGGTGTGGAGACACCGGTTGACGCGGCAACCTACGGCAATGATTCCGGCATGCTGGGGGCCACGTACCATTTCCTGCAAACGGAACAGCAGCATCGATAATCATCACGGATGAATAACGGGCAGCGTGTGCCCGTTATTCTGCGCGTCAGTAGCCGAAGCGCCGTGCCGCGATATCGATCTGCACGCTGAGCGAGACATCACCGGCATGCTGACCCAGCACGACGTCATAGCGCCCCGCGTCAATCACCCACGCTTGCTGCTGATCATCCCAGCAGGCGATCACCCGTGGCTCCAGCGTCAGCACTACCTGACGACATTCGCCGGGTTGCAGTTCCACCCGCTGAAATGCCGCCAGCCGCGGTACAAAACGTCCATCGGTCGGGCTGATATACATCTGCGCCACCTCGGCACCGGCGCGCGCGCCGCTGTTGGTTAAGGTAAAACTCACCTGCACACCCTCCTGCTCAGCGGTGGCCTGTAAATCAGCACGGGTAAAGGTGGTGTAGCTAAGGCCAAAACCAAACGGAAACAGAGGCGTCTGGCCGGTACGGGCAAACCAGCGATAGCCCACATCCGAACCTTCAACCTGATAATCGATATGAATGATGCCGCCTTTAACCGGCATACCGGGCAGCGAAGTGGTACTTTCCGGATCGACCTGCTGCGGATGCGGCAGCTGCGCTTCGCTGGCAGGAAAACTCACCGGCAGACGACCTGATGGATTGACCCGGCCAAACAACACGCCAGCAATCGCCTCGCCGCCACCGGAACCCGGATACCAGGCTTCGATCACCGCAGGCACCTGCTCGATCCAGGGTAACGTCACCGGCCCACCGGTTTCCAGCACCACCACCAACTGCGGATTGACCGCGGCTACGGCAGTAATCAGCGTATTCTGCTCATCGCTCAGCGCCAGCCCCTGCGCATCCAGCGCCTCAGAGCGCCACTCCTCCGCAAAGAGAATCACCACATCCGCCTTTTTGGCCTGTTTCAGCGTCTCGTCGAGGTTGTCGCCGCTGACAAAATCAACGTTTTCAGCGCCCGACTCAGCGCGAATGGCCCACAGCGGCGATGACGGCTGGAACACTTTGTCGGTCTGAATGCCCATAAAATCCACGCCCGGCAGGCGCAGGCTACCCACTGGCGTAACCGCTGAAGAACCGCCGCCCGCCAGCACGCCGTGATCGGCATGCGCGCCCACCACCAAAATCTGTTTCGCGCCGCGGCGCAGCGGCAACATCGCGTCGCTGTTTTTTAGCAGCACGATACCCTGCTCCGCCTCCCGCTGGGCCAGCAAGCGGTGCGCCATGTAATCAATGTCGCCGTGGCGCTGTGCCGGATGATCGATAGCGCCCACCGCGAACAGGCTGCGCAAAATACGTCTGACCATGTCATCGATGCGGCTTTGCGGCACGTCACCGCGGGCCACCGCTGCCTGCAACGGCTCAGCAAACCACGCCTGCTGATCCAGATTAGCGCCGGACTGCACATCCAGCCCGGCCAGCGCCGCTTTTGCCGCGGAGTGCGTGGCGCCCCAGTCGGACATCACCCAGCCGGGATAACGCCAGTCGCCTTTTAGCACCTCGTTGAGCAGGAACGCATTCTCCGACGCCCATTCCCCGTTGACCAGGTTATAACCCGGCATCACCGCGCCGGGCTGCCCCACCTCATTGGCAATTTCAAACGCCAGCAGATCCGATTCGCGCATCGCCGCCTCGCTGAGATCGGAGCTGACGACCACGCGCCCGGTCTCCTGCGGATTAACAGCAAAATGTTTAACGGTGGAGACCACGTGCTGCGACTGAATACCGCGCACCGAATACCCGGCCATAATGCCGGTCAGCAGCGGATCTTCTGAGAGGTATTCAAAATTGCGGCCGCCGCGCGGTTCGCGCACCAGATTGGCGCCGCCCGCCAGCTGCACGTTAAAGCCTTTGGCAAACGCTTCCTGACCCACCAGCGCACCGGTGCGCTCTGCCATCTCGGGATTAAAGGTGGCCGCCAGCAGCAGGCTCGACGCCAGCGCCGTGGCGTTGTCGCCAGGCCGCACGTTGCCCAGCGCGGTCACGCCCAGGCTGGCATCACTCTGCTGAATAGCTGGAATACCCAGGCGGGGAATGCCCGGATAATAGGCCGCTGAGCCTATCGCTCCTTCCGGCAGCGGTTCATCGCCCAACGGGATCGCCATCGGCCCCGACAACCAGGCAAATTTTTCCTCTTCCGTCATTGCTTTGACGACAATATCGGCCCGTTGATCGGCTGTCAGTCCTGCTTGTTGCCATTCCTGAGTCATGCTGTTTCTCCTGCGGTGGGCACGCCGCATGCCAGAAGTGCAGGCGGCGTATCAGAATGCGCTTCAGCCTGGCTGATTTCTGTGAGAATGCCACCGTGAAGGCACGCAAGGTGACTAACGGCTGCTGCTTCATGGCAGCAAATCATAAGAATATTGTATGAATGCAACCGCTTGTCATAAGAAACCTCTATAATATTCAGCCTTAAAGGAGGCTGTTTATGTCGGTTCACTCTTCCAGCGTTTCAGATCCATCATCCTTTCGCCAGGAAATCTCCCGCGGTATCACCGCCGCCTTGCCGGTGCTGATCGGCGTGCTGCCGTTTGGACTCTTACTTGGCGCGCAGGCGGCGCAAAAAGGCTTTTCACCGGCCAGTCTCGCGCTGCTTACCGGCCTGAATTTTGCCGGCGGATCGGAGTTTGCTGCCATTGCGCTGTGGAGTTCACCGCCGCATCTGCTCACCATTGTGCTGGTCAGCCTGCTGGTTAACAGCCGTCATATGGTGATGGGCGCCTCGCTTTCGCCGTGGCTCAGCCACCTGCCGATGCGCAACGTGCTGCCCGCGCTGTTCTTTATGTGCGACGAAAGTTGGGCGATGAGCATGGCCGACGCCGCCCGTCGACAACAGCAGGGGTTGCCGCCTGCCTTCAGCATGGGCTTTTATGTCGGGCTGGTCAGCGCGCTGTGGTTGATGTGGGTTTTCTCTACCGCCGCGGGCGTAGTGATTGGGCCAGCGCTAGGCGACATCACGCGCTGGGGCTTTGATATGGCCTTTCCGGCGGTGTTCTTTGTGCTGCTGCGAGGCATGTGGAAAGGCGTGAAGATGGCCTTTCCCTGGCTGGTGAGCCTGGTGAGCGCCGCCACCGCGTATCACTTTTTACCGGGCGCGGTGTATGTGCCGATCGGCGCAGTCAGCGGCATCCTGGCGATTTTACTGATGGCGGGCAAAGCATGAGCATGCTGACCGCGGCCACCATTGTGCTGATGGCGCTGAGCACTTACTTTACCCGCGTGGCCGGTTATCTTCTGCTGCGCAATCGTCACCTTGGCCCACGTACCCGCGCGGTGATGGACGCCGCGCCCGGCTGCGTGCTGATTACGGTGATCGCGCCGCATTTTGTCACCGGCAACCCTGCCGACCTGCTGGCGCTGGCGATTTCACTGCTGGCCGCGATGCGGTTCTCCCTGCTGCCGGTGGTGGTGATCAGCGTGGCATCGACGGCGTTGTTGCGCCATCTGCTGTAAGGCTGCTACTGGTTGAGACGCTTCACCAGCGACGCCACAGAATCTACCGCGTCGCCGCTGTTGTTGTCAGAACGTACCCTGTCCCAGCGGCGGGCATCGTTAATGCAGAAGTCGCCCACGCAGGTCATCTCGTCGTCAACGTCCAGCAGGCCAATCGGGATCCACACATAAGGCTGACCGCGCAGCGGATTCGGCACGGTGGAGCCGCAGCGGCTGCAAAAGTCGTTGCGATAGCCGGTGCTTTTGGTCCAGCTGACGATCGCCTCTTCGCCTTGCAACCAGCTGAACGCCTCGGCATCCATCAGTGTTGCCAGGTTAAATCCCACGCCGCTCTGCTTGCGGCACAACGAGCAGTGACAACGGTAAAATGTCGTTGGTCTCCTCTTCACGGCAAACGCGACCAGACCGCACAGGCATGAGCCTTCCATCATTCTCTTCTCCAGGTGGTTGATTCCAGCCGCTATCATACAGGCGTTCTCCTGTTCCTGACTGCCGCCGGCGTCCCGACATGGCGATGCACAGCAGGAATGTTTACACTGTTGCCAGGGGACGATCGTTCCCGCTGCTCACTGACAGAGAAGAGAAACCATGCAATATTTCAAAACGCTTTTTGCCGCTGCGTCGACCTATCACGACTTCACCGCTCAGGCTGAAGAAAAGGACATTGAGGCGCTGAAACAGTGCGAAAAGCTGGCCAAAGCGATCCGCAATGAGGGCGAGCTGGCACGCCTGCCCACGCTGCAAACCGCCTGCAATATTCTGGTGGTGGCTGAAATGTGGTGCCCGGACTGCCATAAAAACCTGCCTGCGATTCGTCGCGTCACGCAGCTGGCACCGCACGTCGGGCTGGGCATTGTCACGCGTGAACAGGCGGGCGAGGCGTTCATGGCGCATTTCAAGCTGGAGAAAATCAGCATTCCTTTTGCCGTGGTGCTGGATGCTGATTTTACGCCGCTGGGCCAGTTTATCGAGCGCCCGAAAAGCGCATGGGATGAAGAAGGCAAGGTTAAAGAAAGCTACCGCAACGCTGAGCTGTTAGCTGACACCGCGCAGGAGATTGCAGCGATTCTTTACCGCGCCGAAGACGCTTCCCGCACGGTGTGACCTGGACAACGGATAAGAATCGCATGCTGACCGAACGGCTCTGCTGCCGGGCGGTGACTGCCGCCGATGCGCCGCGCCTGTTCGCCATTTACGGCGATCCGGCAACCAACCAGTTTAATCCCGCCGGGCCCTGCCCGGATATCGATCGCGCACGCACGCTGCTGCACAGGTGGCTCACCCACTGGCAGCAGCACGGCTTTGGCATGTGGGCCATCGCGCAGCGTGACGACGCAGAAAACGTGCTCGGCTTTGGCGGCATCAGCATTGCGGACTATGACGGCGTGTCGGTTAATAACCTTGGCTACCGCTTCGCGACCCTTGCCTGGGGAAAAGGGTTGGCAACCGAGTTTGCTATCGCCGCCGTGCGTTATGGCTTCATGGAAATCGGCTTAGCGACAATCTCCGCAAAGGTCCGCCCAGCCCATCTCGCCTCGCAAAAGGTGCTGCTCAACAGCGGGTTGCGCTACGTCTTCACGCTTCAGGATGTGGATAGCGGGCCGCCAAGCCTCTGTTATCAGCTCAGCCGCGCAGAGTGGCAGACTGCAAATCGCTGAAAAAAACAGCGCTTTGCCTGTCCGTACAAAAAACTCCCGACTAAACCCGTCATTATTCAGCCACCTGCCATAATCAGATAAGCAAAACGCACGATTTCTTCGATCATCCGGCTGCACGCTGGCCATTAACAAGGACCGATTATGTTTCCAGAAAAAGTGGTGGTGATTACCGGCGGTACGGCAGGCGTTGGCCGCGCCAGCGCGCAGGCGTTTGCCGAGGCGGGCTATGCGGTAGCGGTAATTGGCCGCAGCGAACAGGGTGTGAACAGCACCATTGAAGAACTCCGGCTGCTGGGCGCTCGCGCCAGCGGTGCCGCAGTGGATGTCTCAGACGGCGCGGCATTGCTGGCGGCCGGACGCAAAATTGAGTCTGAGCTGGGGCCGATCAGCATTTGGGTTAATGCGGCAACGCTGACCGTGCTGGCACCGGTCACTGACATCACCGATGAAGAGTTTCAGCGCGTCACTGACGTGACTTATCTGGGTTGCGTCCACGGTACGCGCACCGCGCTGACGCTCATGGCCGAACGCGACCGCGGCACTATCGTGCAGGTCGGCTCTGCGCTGGCTTATCGTTCGGTGCCTTTACAGGCCGCCTACTGCGCCGCTAAAGCCGCGATTCGCGGCTTTACCGATTCTCTGCGCAGCGAGCTGATCCACAACAAAAGTTCGATTCGTCTGACCATGGTGCATCTGCCGGGCGTCAATACACCGCAGTTCGACTGGTCGCGCAACAAGATGGGCAACAACGTGCAGCCGGTCGCGCCGATTTATCAGCCGGAAGTGGCCGCACGCGCCATTCTCAGTGCCGCACGTCGGGCACCGCGCGAAGTGTGGCTGGGCCGTTCCACCCTGCAATCGATTGTCGGCACCATGCTGTTTCCCGGCCTGCTTGACCGCATGATGGCGAAACAGGGCTGGGAAGGACAAATCACCGACCAGCCGGAAGCCGCCGATCGCCCGGATAACCTGCATCAGCCGGTGGAAGGATTGCATCGCAGCCACGGTCGTTTTGACAATCAGGCCGAAGACCGTGCCTTGCATCTCAACATGAATAATCCCGGCCTGGCGATCCTTAGCGTTGCCGCCGTTGCCTGGCTGGGATTACGCAGTTTGCGCCGTCGTTTGTAACGGCGCCGCTGCTCAGGGCGCGAAGACGGCGCGCAGGCACCCCTCTTCTTTGTGTTTAAACATTTCGTAACCACGGGGCGACTCTTCCAGCGTAAAGCGGTGAGTCGCCATAAACGCTGGGCTCAGCTCATTTTTAGCCACGTGATCCAGCAAGCGATGCATATAGCGCTGCCCATGCTGCTGCGCGGTACGAATAGTCAGGCTTTTGTTGATCATCAGGCCGAGCGGGAATTTATCCATCACGCCATACACGCCGAGAATCGAGATATTTCCCCCTTTGCGGCAGGCATAGAGCGCCTCACGCAATGCGGTGCCGACGTCGGTTTGCAGATGCAGCAGCTGTTTGGTTTTGTCATAGACATGGCTCAGCCCTTCGCCCCGTGCCTCCATGCCCACCGCATCAATGCAGCTGTCCGGCCCTCGTCCGCCGGTTAACTCCAGCAGCGCTTCGGTCACATCCACTTTGCTGTAATCCAGCGTGATGCTGCCAGCATGATCACGCGCCATTGCCAGGCGCTCGGGGTAACGATCGATGCCAATCACCTGATGCGCGCCCATCAACCATGCGCTCTGTTGCGCCATTAGCCCGACGCCGCCGCAACCCCATACGGCCACGGTATCGCCCGGATGAATGTTGCAAAAATCAGCACCCATATAACCGGTCGGTGCTGCGTCCGACAGAAACAGCGCCTGCTCATCGCTAACGCCGTCCGGCACCACAAAGCAGTCATTATCGGCAAAAGGCACCCGGACATATTCCGCATGGGAACCGGCATAGCCACCAAACGCATGGCTGTAGGCGTAGATGCCGCCCGTGGCATGACCGAGCACCGTTTCCCCTTTTTCCCACTGTGGATTGGTATTATCGCAGCACGATGGCAGCTGATGCTGACAATACCAACATGAACCGCAGGAGATAAACGACGGCACGACCACCCGATCGCCACGGCGAATATTTTTTACCGCGCTGCCAACCTCAACCACTTCGCCCATAAATTCGTGACCGAGAATATCGCCTTCCCGCATGCTGGGGATAAGGCCGTCGATCACATGCAGATCGGAGCCGCAGGTGGTGGTCAGCCGCACGCGAATAATCGCATCGTGTGGATTGATCAGGCCCGGATCGGCCACGGTTTCGACGCGTAAATCGTTTACGCCATTCCAGCAGAGTGCGCGCATCTATTTCTCCTTATCCTGACGTTCGGCGTGGCGGCCAGCGGGCTGACCATCAAGGGTGGGAATTTCACCCGTTTCAGCAAGGCTTTTGAAACGGTGCAGCGCTTTGCTGACGACTTCTTTTGGCAGCAGGTCAAAAGTCGTAGTGACTTTCTTACCCAGCATGCCGCCTGGTGGAGTAAAGCGCAGCGTCAACGCCAGCTCGGTGCCCCATTCGCCCGGCGCTGGCCGAAGCCGCAGTTCGCCTTCATTGGGAATGTCGCCGCCCTCAAGGGAACGCCAGGCGATCACTTCACCCGGCTGCGCCTCGACAATGCGCGTTTCCCAGGAATAGTGTTTGCCTAACGGCCCATCAACCTGCCATAGCGCATCGCTGGCATTCACCGGCGTGATTTTGGCAAAGTGGCTCATGATGCGCGGCAAGGTATCAGGATCCAGCCACAGCGCAAACAGATCGGTAGCGGGCAACCCCACCGTGATCCAGCGACGTAACACCAGCTCATCGGTATGGTCTTCAGCATGGATTTTATCGGCCAAAGGAACCTCCTGTTGCAGACTTGAAACGATGATCAAACATCAATTTGAGTTAAGTACAACAGCAGGAATATTGCGAGCGAAGCGGCATGGCGTGTGGCCTGAAAAGCGTTTCAGAATGAACGGTTACAGAAAAGGGTTATTTCCGTGGTTTGATAAAACTATTATCATTGGCTAAAAAAATCATCATGCCCATCGGAACGTCAGGGTATAAATCAGTACATCTTTAATTCTTCTGCAATAAGCTCGCCGGAACAGATTATTGTTGCCAATTCTGTACTGAGCGTATTAAGGCGCAATGAGAGTGATTCGACCGGCTACTTTTTTTCGCAGGCATGAGACGTCATTGTCAGAATAATGATTAACTGCTTTCTATATATAAACCCGAAAGTTTGTATCTTCAGTTTCAGCCGTAAAATGGCAGCCTGATCCATCAGGAATAATGTGCAGCGCACTAGCATCGTCACTACACTGAGTCTGCCCATCTGCTTGCCATTGCCAGTAGCCATCCGTACTCAACAGTAGCTTGTCACCCTGCTGCCAGGTAAAGCCTATACGCTCAGGCGGCATAAATCGATTTGCTTTCAGCACCCGGGTAAGAATATGCGCATAACTGTCACCAAGGCTGGTAAAAGTATGATTAATAACATGGGGTCGGCTAACCCGGTATGTTTGAGAGCCGGTTACCACAGCCAAAAGACAATCGCCCACATAGATTATCTCACCGCTGTTATTGCGTAAATCAATGTCGACCAGACTGTAACTTGCCCGTTCATGCAGGAATTCTGGCACCAGCGTTTTATGTAACTCACGCAAAAGAATATTGAGTGGCAATCTGGTGGGTTGCGTATACGTCGTTAACAATAGTGTTGACCAGTGTTCCGCAAAACGTTGTGCATTTCCGCCTCTTTCCGCCGCGTCGACAATCACCGCGATTAATTGTTCTTCATCTGCTTTTACCGCCACATAATCATTATTTGCATTGCGCTGAGCCCCTGAATACTTGTCCAGATAATGTTCATCAGTCCAATATCCCTTGAACCATTTCTTCGATCCTTTCAAAAATGACCTGCTCACGATGGGGACTATTCCAACACTGACTGCTCACGGCGTATTCGAAGTTAATATCTTCAAGGAGAACCTTAAGCTGTTTACCGATATAATTTTTTACCGACGCAGGGGCAATTATCACTTCATCAAGTAACTCTTCACGCCCATCAATCAAATTGATAATATCCTCAATGTCGCGACTGGTGAGTGCATCACCCTTTCCTCTCCCTAACCATGCTTCAAGCTTTGTGGCAATAAAGTAAACGGGTGAGACCAGACGTATTGCAATCTCTTCATGGAGAACAAAAGGCAAAGCATTTTCCATCGCCGCTTTGTACCACTGGTTACTGAACCCTAATATTGATTCATCATCGGGCATGATATCGACCCGTAATTCATTCAGCTTCATGGCACAAATAGGAATGTCGTCATCGTCTGATGGGGCTTCTATTTTAAAACCACGACGTTGTAACTCTTCCTGCAGCGCGGAATAACCGGCATAACTGATGACATGAACAATTAAGTCAACGTCATCGGTATGTCTGACCTGTTCGCGTGTGACCTCATCAGTCAGTAAAAGTCCTGTTGTGCATCCGCCCACAAAAGTCATTTGCTTTAGCAAGTCAGGCCCCAGTGCCCGTGCGACTTCAATCAGCATGCTGTGTTGCATCGCAGCTTCCATTATGTTCCTTCCCTGAATATATTTCCTAACATGTCCGCAGCAACGCCTGCTTCACGTGGGTTGCCTAATCGTAGGGCATCCGTCAGAGCAAGCATGGCATAGAGGTCCTTATCTTTTTTTACCGCGAAAGGCACCGTATGAAACACCGGCTGAACCTTTAGCCCTTTACTTTTTGCCCTTTCGTCCGGCCACACAGGAATCAAATCGCCCGCACTGTAAAGTGTGGTACTTAATACCGGCGCTGAGAATGACGTTGCTATTCCACGGGTCATTTCGGCCATTCGTGCTGGAAATACATACTTTAAGCCATAAATAAAAAATTCCAGCAGCGACTTTCTGTTCGCGCGAGGTACGCCGTATTTTCTGTCTTTCTTCGCTAAGCCAATATCAATACAACGGCGTAAGGAATCCCCTATTTGTGTTTTACCGATTCCGGTGCTGTTTTCCAGGCTTCTGACGGTGTACAGGCTTTCACGCCAGGCTTTTATTCCGCCAGGTTCAATAAGCCCCTTTTGCTGCAACGTTTCTTCTTCAGTTGTTTCCCAGTCCTGCCACCGCTCAGCCAATGACATCATTGCTGCTTCAGTTGATAACTGCTCTTGCTTTTGTAGCGAGATTAACTTCAAAAGCAATAAAATATCTTGACCTTTCATTATCACTCCAGCGCCACTGTCCTGCGTCCCGGGACAAAGGACAATCCTGAGTTAATGCTCCAGATAAATCAATTCATTTTCCAATACGCCTGCTCAAATTTATCGTCTTTAGTGCGCCAACGTAGCTGAGGGCAGCAAAATTGCGCGCAGAAAGCTGTATCTGACTGCTATGACCAGGCAGGTGATTGCCGCTTTCTGCCTGCGGCTTTCATTCTCACGAAGCAGGATTACTCCGCGGCGACACACTTTCGCAGCCGGGCTTTGTCATGCTCCGATTGCAGCGCCTGCTCAGCGCGCGCCACTGCCTGCGCAGCATGTTCGCGGGCGCAGGTGCTGAACGCCAGGGGATTAAACATCGCCAGCGCGGTGAGCGCCTTGTGCAACGCAATCTGCACTTCGATGATTGCTGCGCCGTCACGCGCGATCGGCATAAAGAAATCATCAAACAGGTCGCTGGCCTGGATGGGTTTTATGAAGAGACGCGGATAGCTTACCGTCGCGTGGGCAATCTGGCGCGGCCAGCAGGAGAGCAGCCGAACACCACGGCCAATGACGTCGATGGCGGTACCAGGGTCGTTAACCGCTGGAGAAAGCGCGCGTGAAGCAATTTCAGACAGCACACAGAAACCAAAACGCGGATCCTGCTCAAACGAGCGCTGGGGTTGAAGGGTAAACGCCGCAATCAGCGCCTCAGCATGGAAGTCTCGCTGGGCGGGAGACAGCCAGAGCAACGGTTGCGCCGGGTAAACAAATTCACCCGGCTGGCGGGCAATGAAAATCGACAGCGCGTGCGCATCGGCATACGCCGCCAGCGCCTGCATATCAATATGCTGCACATAACCCACCTCTTGAGCAGATACCGCCGTGGCGTTGCTGGTGGAGATCGGCTGTGCCTGCCATTCATTAGCGCCGAGCAAAGGATTATCCATCCGTGCACACAGCGTGTTGTGGGTCGCATCTTCAACGCGCTGCGTGGTTTCGCCCAGTTGACCAAACTGTGCCAGATGCTGGATCCAGCGCAACAGCGTGATAATAATCAGCACGATAACCAAAAGCGTGACAAAAAACAGCACCGCCCGCCCTTCTCTGCCGTACGCACCCATGCTCAACGCAATGATGCCCACCAAACTGTAGAGAAAAGAGCCGATAAACGTTGCCAATACATTCTGCGTGGTGCTGTCTTCCACCAGCAATCGGGTGGCTCGCGGCGTAACGCTGCTGCTGGCCGCATTGTAGGCCGTCACCATAATATTGAGTGAAAAGGTGGTGACCGCCAGCATGCTGGAAGCCAGAATACCGAGGATTTTATCGACCGCATCGGTGCCGATCAAACCGGCAACCGAAGGCGGAATAAACGCTTTCAGTACTACCGCCGCCAGCGCCGTGAGCACCGCCAGAATGGCAAACAGCGAGGTGCGAAACCAGAGCTTGCGGGTCATTTGTTGCAGCAACCAATGCCATTTTGAGGTCATGTTCTCTTCCTTAATCAGCCTTTTAACAGGGGGGTTACCGGCCCGCACGTAGCGTGAATAACGCGAGCGTAAAACAGATTAGTCGCCGTGACTAAGACGTCCTCAACCGTCTGACTTTGCAGGCATTCCGACGCAGGTTCAGCAGTCGCTTAAGCAAGCGTAGAACAGCGCTGTGTTGAGCCGCATCTGTAACAATATTATTTTTAACGAATAAATTAATTTAGCTTAACGCTAGCAATTTCCTGACATTTTCGTCTCGTCTGCCATAATGGCCGTTACATTCAGAAACGTATCAACGAGGTTTTATGTCCCAACCACAAACAACGGAGCGCTCACCCCGAAGCAAAATCAATCCCCCGGTGTTTTACAGCTCCGCCATATTGATCTTTATTATTGTCGCCTTCGCCGCGGTTTTTCCTGAGCTTGCCGACCGGCAGCTGAGCGCGTTGCAAAGCGGTATTTTCGCCAATGCCAGCTGGTTTTACATACTGACCGTTGCCCTTATCCTGATGAGCGTCGCCTATCTTGGCATGTCGCGTTTTGGAGATATCAAACTCGGGCCCGATCACTCCGAACCCGATTTCAGCTACGTCTCATGGTTTGCCATGCTGTTCTCAGCGGGCATGGGCATCGGCCTGATGTTCTTTGGCGTCGCCGAGCCGGTGATGCACTACATGGCTCCGCCGTCAGGCACGCCGGAAAGCGTGCAGGCTGCCAAAGAGGCGCTGCGCATCACCTTTTTCCACTGGGGTCTGCATGCGTGGTCAATCTACGCCATCGTGGCGCTGATTCTGGCGTTCTTCAGCTATCGTCACGGCCTGCCGTTGACACTGCGTTCGGCGCTTTATCCGATTATCGGCGATAAAATTTATGGTCCGATCGGCCATGCGGTGGATGTGTTTGCAGTTATCGGCACCGTGCTGGGTGTCGCCACGTCGCTGGGCTATGGCGTATTGCAGGTGAATGCCGGACTGAACCATCTGTTTGGCTTGCCGGTAAACGAAACCGTGCAGGTGATCCTGATTGTAGTCATCACCGGCCTTGCCACCTTGTCGGTGGTTTCCGGGCTGGATAAAGGCATTCGTATTCTGTCTGAAATTAACCTGACGCTGGCGGTGCTGCTGCTGGTTCTGGTCGGTGCGATGGGCCCAACGGTGCTGCTGCTGAAATCTTTTGTGGAAAACACCGGCGGCTATCTCTCTGAGATTGTGAACAAAACGTTCAACCTCTATGCCTATGAGCCGAAATCGAGCAAGTGGCTGGGCGGCTGGACGCTGTTCTACTGGGGATGGTGGCTGGCGTGGTCGCCGTTTGTCGGCATGTTTATCGCCCGCGTATCGCGTGGCCGTACCATCCGTGAATTTGTCACCGGCGTGCTGTTCGTGCCAGCGGGCTTTACCCTGCTGTGGATGACCTTTTTCGGCAACAGCGCCATCTGGCTGATCATGAGCCAGGGCGCGCGCGATTTGGCAGAAACCGTGCAGTCAGATCAGACGCTGGCACTGTTTAATTTCCTTGAGCACTTCCCGTTCAGCTCGGTGCTGTCGTTTATTGCGATGGCCATGGTGGTGGTGTTCTTCGTCACCTCCGCGGACTCCGGGGCGATGGTAGTGGATACGCTGGCTTCCGGCGGCACCGACAATACGCCGGTGTGGCAGCGCATTTTCTGGGCATCGATGATGGGCGTGGTGGCCATTGTGCTGCTGCTGGCGGGCGGCATGAAAGCTTTGCAAACGGTGACTATTGCCAGTGCATTGCCCTTTGCGGTTATTCTGCTCGCCTCGATATACGGGCTGTTTAAAGCGCTGCGTATCGACTATTACAAGCGGGAAAGCAAGCAGATCACCACCATCGCCACGCCAGCCTCGCGCAATCCCATCTCCTGGCAGCGTCGCTTGCGTAACATCGCCTACTTCCCGAAACGCTCAAACGTGAAGCGCTTTATGGATGAGGTGATTCAGCCCGCGATGCATATGGTTAGCGGCGAGCTGCTGAAGCAAGGCACCGTCTCGCACATCGACGACAGTGCGGACGATCGCGTGCGTTTTGAAGTGGATTTAGGCAATGAGCTGAACTTTGTTTATGAGGTTCGCCTGCGCTCCTATATTCAGCCTACTTTTGCCCTTGCCGCCTTAGGCGATGAGAAAAAAGAGGAGAACCGCTACTACCGCGCCGAAGTGCATTTGAAGGAAGGCGGCCAGGATTATGACGTGATGAGCTGGCCTCAGGAACAGATCATCAACGATATTCTTGACCAGTATGAAAAACACCTTCACTTCCTGCATCTGGTGCGTTAAGACGCAGACGGAGAGATCAATCAAACCCCTTCAGGACCGGCTCAGGCCGGTCTTTTTTTCTGTTATCTGGCCAGGCACCCGCGCACCAGTTATTGCCGCGGGCGGCCGCCCGCTATATCGACAAAGGGTAAACAGGTAAAATACCTTTTTGACTGGCAGGAAGGATTCTATGACCCCGGCAACGCACCTGATCGGCACCATGCTGCCCAGCGTAAAACAGCTGCAATGTTTTCTGGCAGTGGCGCATGAGCTTAATTTTCGCCGCGCCGCAGAACGGCTCAGCATGACGCAGCCGCCGTTAACGCGTCAGATCAAAAGCCTGGAAGCGCTGTTGAACCAGCCACTTTTTTTACGCAGCACCCATGAGGTGAGCCTGACGGAAGCCGGGCGATCGCTGGTTCCGCGCGCGGAAGAGATTTTGCTGTCACTTGCCGGACTAAAGGTTGAGCCCTCACCCGCTGATGCGCGCGTGCGCATCGGGCTGACTCGCACGTTGAATTTTGACAGAATCGCGTCGCTGAAGCAGTCACTCGCACATCTCAAGGTCGGCGAGGATATTGAAACGCCCAATCTGACCTCGGCGCAACTGTTGCAGTGCCTGACCAAAAACACGCTGGATCTGGTTATTAGCGGTGAACAAGGCGCAGCGCAGGCGGAAAACATCGACTATTGCTGGCTCTGCCGCGAACCGCTGCTGCTGGCTCTGCCCGCCGCTCATCCCGCCAGCGCAGAGGAGAACGTGTCGCTGGAATCGGTCAGCGATCTGCCGCTGTTCTGGTTCGCCAGAAGCGCGAATCCGGCGTTTTATGATAAGTGTGAAAAGCATTTTTCCCGGCTAGAAACGGCAATTAAACGTGTCAAAGAGCCGGATGATTCGCTGGTAATGCTGACGCACATTGCCAGAGGCAAAGGGTTTGCCCTGATGCCGCAGTCAAAGTGCATCTTTACGCAGGATGGGCTCTGTTACCGCCCGCTCCGCTCCGCCGACGCGCAGCAGCTGCATATTGACGTTTACGTCGCTATCCGCCGGGGCGAAACGCGCCAGCCGGTGCTGGCAGCCAGAAAAAGAGTGTGTGATGCCACTGCCAGCGGCAGTCAGCCAGCATAACCGGAATGCTAATCAGTAATAAAATAGGAGACGGGCGCGGCGACCATTTTATCGTCGATGCCAGTGGCAAGCTTGTGTTGCAGCGCCGCCTCTGAGGTGAGGTAAAGACGGTTATCATCGCTGCCCAGCGCCTTATCCATCTCCCCTGCGCTGAAGTCCGTACAGTGTTGATAGATATTCCTGAACATGCGGTTGTACATGCCAATATAGTTCTGGGCCGTGGCGAGTTTCGCCGGGGTAATATTTTTATCGGCGATGCTGTCCATTTGTGCCGGATGAATAATGAAATTTGCTTCTTTCAGCACGATACGCTCCTGTCCCGCGCAATAAGGCAGGGTAGCGGCCGACGCAACCATCGACTGATTTACGGTAACAACCTGCTTGTTTGTGCTACGAAGGGCATAATACATGGCGAGCGCGCTATCTAAATTGCCGCCATCGCTGTTCAGGTAGAGATAAATTTTTTTGCTGTTCACATAACGCTGGTTAATCTCATCAAGCACCGATTGCAACGCGGCCGATTTATTGCCGCTGATCAGCCCTGAAAATGAAATCTTTATCGTTGCCACATCCTCAGCTTTACCATTATTAGTGATCGAAAAGGTATTGGCCATTGCCCATGTGGGCATTAATAACAGAGCGGCCATAGCGAGCTTTTTCATGATTTCCCCGATGTGGATATCGCGCTGCTCTCAGCATCATAGCGGCAGATTAATAATGCGATCTGCCGATGCGATGGTTGAGGGGCGATGAGCAATAATAATCCGTGTCATATTGAGCTGACGAATGGCAGCATTGATTAACGCTTCGTTATGTTCATCAAGATGGCTGGTGGCTTCATCCATGAACAGAATGCCGGGCCGCCGATAGAGAGCACGAGCGATAAAAAGCCGTTGCCGCTGTCCGCCAGACAAACCCTCGCCTAACTCTCCGGTCAACGTCTCGTAACCCATCGGCAAGGCCATAATATCGTCATGGATGTGGCTGAGTTTTGCGCAGGCTTCCATATGCGCTTCATCGATTTCCCGACTAAAGCCGGTAATGTTGTCCCGCAGTGAACCGGCTAACAGGCGATCGTCCTGAAGTATGCAGGCGATCGCATGGCGATAGTTGTTAAGCCCGATCGCACTGATATCGCGGCCATTAACAGCAATATGTCCTTCATCGGCTGAGGCCAGACCGCACAGCACTTTCATCAGCGTGGTTTTGCCGGTGCCGGAAGGCCCGGTAATCGCCACGCTCTCACCTGCTTCTATGGTGACAGAGAGATCGCTGAATACCGGCGCAGAATGGCTGTCATAGCGAAACGTGATGCGCTCCGCCGTTAACGATAGCGCCTCGCCAGGCTGAAAAAGTGCCAGCGTCGGTTTATCTTCTTCAGGCGTCGATAACGCAATATCGGCAATGCGCTCGTTGTGTAGCGACAGCATTTTCAGCTGTAAAAGCAAACCGGTTAACGACAGGATACGATCGGAAAACATCGAGCGAAACGCGCTGAACGCCACGAAAGCCCCGAGGGTGAGCGTATGGTCGATCACTGCTGAGATGCCAAGCCATAAAATAATGACGCTGTCACAGGCGCCAACAAAAGTGCTGATAATACGAAACAGCATATCAAAACGCATCAGGCTGACCGACGCATTGGTGGCATCAGAAATCATGCTCAGCCAGTTTTGTCTCCGCTGCTCAGCCAGCCCCTGTGCCCGAATCGTCGCCACGGCATAAAGCGTTTCAGTAAAGGAGGAAGCGGCACGGGCATTTTTGATCAGTAACTCTTCAGATGAGTGACGATAGCGATTATAGGTAGCGACCCTCAACACCACGAATAACAGCGTGAAGGCGACAACCACCCACGTCAGTAACCCGCCATAAAGCAGCAACAGAATAAAAGCGCCTGCTGCGATAATGCTGTCTATCAGCGCACCGGTAAGGCTTTGAGTAAAAGTCGTACGCAGCGTATCCAGTGAAACAAAGCGTGACTGAATATCGCCCATTCTGCGTTTTTCAAACCACGGTAATGGCAGTCGCAGTAAATGCCTGAATAAACCCTCTTTCCACTGAATATCGATATAGGTGCTCATTACCATCGATGTCCAGGCACGGAAAACACTGATGCCGGCCTGCAATAAAATAAGAATCATCAAACTCATGCAGACCAGCGTTAATAAGCTCTTATCTGCAGCAGGCACCGCATTATCCATGACCAGCTGGGTGCCTACGGGCATTAACAGGCTAATAAACTCAATAATCATCGATACGCAGAAGAGCGTTAACATCGCACTTTTAAAGCCGGTAATGTTGTGCAATAACGTGCCAAGCCTGAGCTTGTTGACGCGCTTTTCCGGTGTAAATTCTGTACCCGGCCAGAGTTCCAGTGCTACGCCGGTAAAATGTGTCGACAGCGTTTTTTGATCGATGATTCTGCGGCCAGCAGCGGGATCGTGGATAACATAGCGATCGGCTCGTGCGCTGACCAGTACCACAAAATGATTGAAATCCCAGTGCAGAATGCAGGGTTTACGTACCTGGTGGAGATGTTCAATATCCAGAGATAAAGCCCGGCTTGCCATTCCCATTCCTTCAGCAAGCGTTATCAGCGCGCTGAGCGTGCTACCCCGTGAGGATAATCCCGCCTTCTGACGCAAAGTGAGCAGATCGGTATGTTTGCCATAATTGGCGGCGATCATCATCAGGCAGGCAAGCCCACACTCAGCAGCCTCTGTTTGCAGCTGGACAGGGATACGACGTTGCGGGCCAAAATGAATGCGCTCCTTTAACCACACTGCAGCTTCACTTTTCATCCACCAGCCCTCCTGCGCTGTTACGAATATCGTAGAGTGGAGAAAGTATCCACTGATAGAGTTTTCGCTCTTCTAAATACAGCGTGCTGGTGGCTTTCATGCCGTTTTCTGGCTGTATTTGCCGCCCTTTGTAATGAAAATGCTGATTGCCCGGTGCGACCACCACTTTGTACCAGGTTTGCGGTTTATCCGCTGATTTAAGCGGCGCTCCGGGATAGGTTGCCATCTCCTGCGGGGAAGCAGGAGTACGGGCAATAGCCACGATCTTTCCGGGAAACTGACCAAATTTTTCCGCAGGAAAAGCGTCATAACGAATGTTGATTGACTGATTGACGCTGAGGTAAGGAACAGAAGAGTCAGGCACCCATAAAATGAGTTCAAAGTGGTGGCTTTCACCGGGAATGATTTGCAGCAAACTATCGCCGTTGCTCACCATTTGACCAGGCGAAACGCTAAGCGTGTCGATCCAGCCATCAACCGGTGAAGTGATAATGAGATCGCTGTTAGCATCGGCATCCGTTAACTCATCAGCCAGCCCACTTTTCTGCATATCGAGTTGGGAAAGCTGGTTATCAAAATCCACAGCCTGAGTTTGTAGACGGCTTTGTAACGCCAAAATTTGCAGAGCATTCTGTTCATTCTGGCTGCGCAGCCCCAGCAGATCGTTCTGTTGTTGATAGTAGATAGTTGACTGATTAACTAACTGATCGTTGTTAATCAATCCTTTCCTCTGGTAGCTGCGATAGTTTTCCATGTTTTTTTTCATCATACGCAGTCCCTGTTGCGCTGTGTCCAGCACATCAGATGAGTGTTGCAGCGCCGCTTCGTAGCTGGCTTTTTCACGGTTGATCGTGTCGAGTGTGGTTTGTTTATTTTGGCGAATTTTATTCGCCATTTGATCGATCGCCGCTATTTGCTTTTGGATATTGATGCGGCGTTTGTTACTGACCACGCCTGACGTCGTGGTGCGGCTGACGTCAATCTGATAGATCGGCTGGCCACGTTTTACCGCCTGTCCTGGATGCACTTTCTGACTAACCACAAAACCTTGTTGCCCGGAAAACACCGTAATAGCGCGGGGTGAAGAGATAATTTCACCTGAGACATTGATCCGGCGGGTATAGCTACCGAAAATAATAAAGGCGAAGAACAGACCAAAAAAAATCACGGTAAATAGCACTACGCGATAAGGCCGTACCTCCGCTAACAGTATGGCTTTACCTGACCAGTGCTGGTTTCTTGATGCAATCGCTTCCTTTCTGTACATCATGGCGAAATATTCTGTTTGTGAAGGGACGTGCATGATAAAACCGGGTCAGGCCACCCTTTCCCGGTTTACAGGCTTACCAATGGCACTGGCCATTAACACTGTTGTTGCTGGCATCGCCGCCCAGCGATCCGCCACCATTATTGCCACCGTTGTCATTACAGGCTGGTGAAGTGGTGTAGGCTCTTACCCCGCCTGCTGCTGCGCCCCCAATGCCAGCGACGGCGCCGGAGACTGCCGCACCCGCCAGTGAACCCGGCCCGGATGCTGCGGTGCCCAGCGCACCGGCGACCATACCGCCTACCGCACCCGCTACCGCACCGCTGGTCGCGCCATCCGTAACTGCCGCCGCACAGCCGCCTTCATAACCAGAATTGGCGTTACCACCAGCCACTGACATCAGTTCTGTTACTGTAAGTTCTCTCATTTTTCTCTCTCCGTTAATTACTGCTTGCTCTGACGTAATAAGATACGGGATATAAAAATCCGATCGATAATCACCACAAACATCGCAATGCCAATAACGATCGCATCGAAAGACAGGGGCAGATGAAAATAATCAATCACTTTTCCTGCGACCAGCGCTAATAGCCCACCAGCCAGAAGCGCAAACAGCGCCCGCAATAAGAAATTTCTGATCATAATTATTTTCTCCTGAAGCAAAAGAAAATGTCGGTTAACCTGAATAGGGTTTCAGCATTCAATTTCTGATAAGCAAAATAAATACTTTAAATGTAATTTTTTGTAAGCAAGGTGAGTTAAATTATGAATACAAGAATCAATCACTTAAAATTCAATAATTTATAATTAAATGAAATTCTGTTGTTACTGTTTCACTGGTGATAAGCATCATCAATAAATTAATCAATTTTATATTTCATTTTTTACCTTATTGCGTTCTGTGATGGCAGCGCCCGTTCAGGTAATTAACTGCTGTTCGCTGCAAATAAAGCGCTTTGGATCTGAGCCAATACTGTTTTTATATTCAGCAACGGTTACACGTATATTTATTTATGCAGCGCGCCTGCAGCATACCATCGCGGGTATCCTGAACCAGGGTGAAACTGTGTGCGGGCTTGCAGAGTATGCTGCGGGTATCAGCACAAGACAGCACGCTGCCATGCCATTTTTCATCAGTTAATGGCAATGATGCACGGACTTTAGGCGTTTTGTTGGTGTAACATCCTGCCATCCTTCCTATTTCTGGCTTTTCTGGTCATGATCGCAGGATAATGCGCAATACAAAGGCAGCGGCATGCAGATACGGATGCCGGACGCCCCGTTTACCAGGAAAAATCAATGACAGAGTTGGCCATTTCGCAGCACCGACCATCCGTATGGTGGGGTGCTATGGTGATATGCGGTACGGTAGTCGGTGCCGGTATGTTTACGTTACCGGTGGTGATGGCGGGCGCGTGGTTTGGCTGGTCAGTACTGATCCTGATCGGCAGTTGGGCGAGCATGCTGATGTCAGGATTACTGTTTTTGCACGCCGCCCGGCATTATCAGGCTGGCGCCGGATATAGCACCTTAACCCGCGATCTGTTGGGTCGCGGCTGGGAGATCATCAATTCAGTCAGCATTTTATTTGTGCTTGGCATTCTGACCTACGCCTATATTTCGGCCAGCGGCCCGGTTTACCAGCACTCCATCACCGCGGCGGGACTGCCGGTCACGCTGGTTGAAACGAAGATTCTGCTGACCGGCTGTGTCGCGGCGGTGGTCTGCCTCGGCACAAAAGAGGTAAGCCGACTGATGACGGTCTGCCTGATAGCCAAGATTGTGCTGCTGGTAGCGCTGTTTGGCGGCTTGCTGATGCAGGTAAAACTTCCCGTGCTGTTAGACAGTCAGGAAAGCGCGGGCATGTACTGGCCTTATATCGCGGGTGTGGTGCCATTTTGCCTGGCGTCGTTTGGCTATCACGGTAATATCTCCGGCCTCGATCGCTACTATGGCGGCGAACAGCAGCGGGTCAGAAAAGCGCTGAAGATCGGGACTTTTCTGGCGCTGGTGATTTACCTGTTCTGGCTGACCGCCACCATGGGCAATATCCCCCGCAGCGAATTTCCGGCCATCATCACGCGGGGCGGTGATATTGAAGCGCTGCTGGAAGCGCTGCACAGCCATCTTCAGACAGGCTACCTGACGCTGCTGATGACGGTGTTTTCCCATTTCGCCGTGCTCTGCTCGTTTCTCGGCGTGACCTCTGGCCTGTTCGATTTTATCGCCGACTGGTCAGGAGAGCGCGACGCGTTGCGTAAGCGGCTGAAAATTGGCGCGCTGACCTTTCTGCCGCCGCTGCTGGCCTCGATCTGGATGCCGAATGGCTTTGTCACCGCCATCGGTTACGCCGGTTTGTTGGCCACTATCTGGGCGGTGATTGTACCGGCCCTGTTAGCGGTAAAGGCCAGGCAGCGGTTCGCCGCGGATCGGCCGATGCCGTTACCACAGAAGCTGATGGTGATCGCCGTTATCGCCTTTGGCGTGATCAACATCGCGGCGTGGACATTGGGTAAAGCTAACCTGCTGCCGTTATATCGCTAAAAGGTTGGCACGCTGACGCACGTGCCTGCGGGCAATGCGTCAGAGTGCAAATATCCCCTCAATCTCAACCTGCAAATCGGGTGAAAACAGACGGCTCACTTCGACCAGTGAGCTGGCGGGCAGGTGATCGCCGTAATGGCGAAACAGGACCTCGCGCAGCGCCGCAATCTCCGCAAATGTGGTGATAAAAATCGTCACCTTAATCAGCGAGGCGACATCCGTACCTTCTGCTTGCGCGACGATCGTCATCTGCCGAAAAATCTCCTCTGCCTGCGCAGCCATTCCGGCACCTTGTGCTGCGCTACCAAACGCAGTCAGCCCGGAAACATACAGCGTATCGCCGTGTTTTACCGCATGAACATAGGGCGCGCTGACATTGCCGAGCGCCGGATAGTTTTTTCTTTCAAGGGTAGCCATAACGCACTCCAGTTAGCAGAAAAATAAGGCCGTCTCATGCCGCTTTTCATCGCGCAGGCGATCAGCAGAGAATTTGCTACGGCCGACAGAAAATTGTGTGATACGTTAGCTTTCTTATCATTGCAGGATAGCGAGCCGCTATGTTTATCGCCGCTGGACGTATCACCACCACAACCCGCACCACCGCATTTGGCGGCGGCGTGAGCGTGGGTGCAATGGTCAGTTAACCTATCCTTCTTAACCCCGTCATGTAACGACGGGGCGATCGCGATCCGTTGTGCATGACACCAATGGAGAGTGACAATGCCACAACCATCCTGCCGCAAGGCCCTGTTGATTATTGATATGCAGGTCGGGCTTTTTCACGGCGCCGTGCCGCCCTTTGCCGGCGACCGCGTGCTGGCAAACATCAACCAGCTGATCGCCAATGCCCGATGCGCGGGCGCGCCGATCCTCGCCGTGCGCCACACCGGACCGCAGGGCTCGCCCCTGGCGCCGGACGGCCCGCTAACCCAGCTAATCCCTCAGCTGGATGTTCAATCCGAACGCGACATCCTGTTCAGCAAGACCCGGCCAAACTGTTTTCATGAAACCGAACTGGCCCCGCTTTTGCGCCAGCGTGCAATCGACGAACTGGTGGTGGTGGGAATGAAAACCGAGTTCTGCATCGACAGCACCTGCCGTGCGGCGGCCGATGGTGGCTGGAAAGTTACGTTAATTGCGGATGCGCATACCACCATGGATACCGCCGCGCTCTCCGCTGACGCGATCGTGGCGCACCATAACGCCACGCTGTCGGCTGCGTTTGTTACACTTTCAACTGCGCAAGCGTATAGTTTTTAGCGAGTTGCGGGCGCCTGAGGGCGCTCTTTTCGTTCCGTCTGATGTTATCTGCAACGCAGCCAATGCTCGCCGGGCCGCGTGCCGTCAGGCTGCGCAGAGCGCAGCGGGCATCTTTCTTCTGCTCGCCGCTGTTTTTCCCTGGCCCTGCCACAGGTTTTCGACATCATCGGCGCTGACACTATCTGTTTCAGCGGACACACCCTGTTTCTTTAAGCTCCGGCGCAACCTTCAGGCATCGGCTATACATAACCTGATTCGACCCGTTAATTATACACAGCGCTGTGTCTGGCAGACTTTTGCCCGCAGTTCTGACCAGTTTGTCAGGCATAGCGCTGTTTACTCTCTTTTAAGGATACTTGTTACATGCGTAAGATTTCATTGTTAGTGGCCACGCTGGCGTTGCTGATGTCGGCATCGGTTCAGGTACAGGCGAAAGGCTGTCTTAAAGGCGCCGCGGTCGGCGGTGTTGGCGGCCACATGGCACATCATGGCGTCGCTGGCGCGGCGGCAGGCTGTGTCGTCGGTCATCACATGGCGAACAAAAAGCAGAAAGAAGCCGATAAGCAGCAACAGCAGAATCAAGGCAAGTAATGGTTACTGAAGGGCCACAAACGCTGGCCCTTCATCCGTTTGCATTCGCCCGCCGAAAATCATCCCCGAAACCCAAGCCTTACGCTGCTTGTCTGCGCTGAAAACGCGGTGGCAGCCATGTTGACGATTCAGGCACGACTCTGCCTCGAAAAGGTGTCAGGCGTGCTCCAGCGCCACCTGCGCAGGCCCGCGAAACGTGCGGCGCCATTCGCTGGGACTGACGCCAAAGCGGGCTTTAAAACTCTGACGAAATGAGATCGGCGACTGGAACCCTGCCATTGCTGCCACGCTTTCAATGCTGTTATCGGTGGTTTCCAGCAGCTCCTGACTGCGCTGCAACCGCTCGGCATTCAGCCATTCACCCAGCGAGGTGCCGGTGGCCTTGAGAAAATGCCGCGTTAGCGTCCGGCGGCTCATGTTGACGAAGCGCGCCAGCGAATCGAGATCGTGGGGCTGGTCAAGATTGCGCCGCAGATAATCCATCAGCGCATTGATTTTGGCATCGCGGGTATTCTCCGGCAGCGGACGCTCAATAAACTGCGCCTGCCCACCTTCGCGATAAGGCGGAACCACCATTCTGCGCGCCACCCGATTAGCTACCGCCGCACCGTAATGCTGGCGAATGATGTTCAGGCAGCAGTCGATGCCGGCTGCGGTACCAGCGGAGGTGATCAGGCGCTCGTCGCAGGTGTAGAGGGAGTTACTGTCGAGATGAACGGCAGGAAACCGCGCGCTAAAGTCACGTTCATATTCCCAGTGCGTGGCGGCACGATGATGATCGAGCAGGCCCGCGTACGCCAGCACGTAGGTGCCGAGGCATAAACCCACCACCTCCGCACCGCGTTGCCAGGCGTGGGTCAGCGCATCCAGCAGTGCTTGGGCGGGCCGCTCGTCAGGATTGTGCCAGAAAGGCACGATAACAATGTCAGCAACCGCGAGCCGTTCAAGACCGTGCTCCACGTTCATCGACAGGCCAATATCTGATAGCACCGTGCCCGCCTGTTCCGCGCAGATTTCCACGTTGAACAGCTGCGGATCCGGCATCGCGTTGCCAAACAGGATGCAGGGCACCGAAAAATGAAACGGGCTGAATCCCGGCGTGATCACCACGGCAACCGTCAATGCTGACATCGATTTCTCCTCCTCATTCGCGGTACGCGGCGCCCTGTCGGACGCCGCGTTCTGGTCTTCGCCGCAGCGGCTTAAAACACCATTGTTTCACCATCTGCCGGAATAAGCACCTTGTCCGCGATGCCCTTTTCACGCGTGTACTCACGCAGTTCGGCGCGAGTGAGCAGACAATGGTTGATCGATTCCATGTGCGAAGCCACCACCGTGGTCTCAGGCAACAGCTGCAGCGTGCGCAGCGTGTCTTCTTTGCTCATGATAATCGGGCCGTAGAGATCGTTTGTAGCGTTACCGGTGTTGAGCACAACCACATCAGGACGAAAGCGCTGCAGGCTTCTGACATAAGGTTTCACCCAAACGGTATCACCGGCGATATAGAGCGTTTTTTCATGCGGATGAGTAAACACCAGGCCACAGGCGTCACCGAGCAGCTCGGCCAACACCGGATCGGCATAAAGTGCATTGCTGCCGTGCTGCCCGTCGGTTTTGAAAATGGTCAGGCCATCAACAAAGGCGTTTTCTTCCTGCAAGACACGAACATGCTGAAAGCCCTGGGAACGCACCAGCGCCGCATCGTTGCTGTCTTGCGTATAGATCAGCATCTCTTTTGGAATCGCCTGTTGCGCCGCCTCGTCCCAGTGATCGGTATGTGTGTGGGTCAGAATCACGGCATCAACCGCCAGCAGGCTTTCCACGCTCACCGGCAAATCAACCATCGGGTTACGCAAGTGCGGACGCGCATTACCGGCAAAGCCGTCCCAGGCCTCTTTGTCAGCCAGCATTGGGTCGATAAGAAATTTTTTGCCTGCGTATTCCAGTAACAGTGTGGCATTACGAATTTGAGTCAGTTTCATCAGGTGCTCCTTCTAACATGTTCATTTTCAGGTTCAGCGCAGCGCATAAGGCCGCCGTCGCCGTGCGATGACTGACTTTACGACAGGAACGAGAAAGTGGTGACAGGCTCAAAGGACAATGATCGATGAAATCGGGTCAACTCTGATTTACCCTGTCAGACAATGAAGTTAGGCGGACGTGAAGATGGAGACAGAAGAGGCAAAACGGTTGAAAATAAACGGATAAGAGGAGGCAGGATCCCGGTAGACATCCTGCCCACATGACGATGTTATTCGATGGTGCAGCGAGCGCCAAGGCCGGAGAGCGCAAGATCGCTCAGCGCGTGGGTCGGTGCCGCGCAGCCTGCGGCAATAATGTGTACTTTCATGCCAGGATTTTGCGGCGACAGCGCGGTATGGGTGACACAATGCTGGGTCATCATACCGATCAGATAGATCTCCGTGATGCCATGCTCGCTCAGCAGTGATTCGAGGTTGGTCTCAAAGAAGCTGTCCGCCTGGGCTTTGACCACAACGGGTGCATTTTCCAGCGCGGCGGCGATATGCGGGTGAAACGCAGCGCCCTCGGTGTCGGGACGGAAAAACGGCGCATCGGCGGTGGCAATGTGCTGAACGCCGACCACTAGCCAGCCGTTTTCGCGGGCACGGGCAATCGCTTCTACTGCTGCTTCACAGGCGGCTTCAGCGCCCTCAAGCGGGAATGCGCCGCCAGGAAAATAGTCATTCTGTATGTCGATCACAATCAGTGCATTTTTCATACTGCGTCCTTTTTTGGCGCCAGGGGTTGGACGAAAGTGGCTGCGTCCAACCTGAGGTAGGCAAACTTAGGTTCATCGCGTCGTCACGAATGTCAGGCTAACCTTAGCAGCATTCACGGCGCTGCGAGAGCTATCTGCCGCCATCAATCAGATGATGGCAGCCCATGATAAGCAATGCATGGTATAGCGGTGAGACAGCCCAAGGCACTTTTTCGATGTAAACGGGCCAGTCTGCCGCAAGACGACTGCACCAACGTTGCCAGGGTGCGCAGAGTCGGAAATCGGCTATATCTCCTGGCGCAGATGCACTTTTAATTGGGACGATTAAAGACGCATTAATGTATTGCTGGCACTCACCGATCAGAGAAAAATAAAGAAATCACTTTTTTCAAGATTCATCCGCGCGCGACACTGATAGCCTTCAGAGATTTTTCAGCCATCACCACTCTGCTACACTCCGAAAGGTTAATTTCATGTCAGCATTCTTTTTAATACATTATGTCCTGCAAGTCTGTGTTTAACTATTGCCAAAACATGGCCTGTAACCAGTAAAGATAAAGACAGACAAAAAAATACATGCACGCGTTTAAAAAACGCCAACAACTGCACGTCTTCAAGGGGATGAGGAATAAAAAACAGGTTAAACACGTTAATGTTTTTATCCATCATCAGCACGCCGGTGATCAATACCACACAAATATTGGCATACAGCGCCAGATGGCCGAGGTGCGCCATTTTCTCCTGCCTGGCTGTCAATGTCGTGTCTTCAGGTTTGCCATGAGCAAAGGCATACCCAATCCTTGCAATAAAAAATGGAATGAAGACTGTGGTTAACGACACATTAAAAAAAGAGACCCACTGCTTTGTCTCGGGAGATGGCTGGAACATCGCCACATAAAAACCACTCACCGTAGCCCAAATAATAATTACGGCTGACAGCCAGTGAAGGAATATTTGATGCGTACTGTATTTCATATTTTATCTCAATATTTATGACATGCCAGAAGCATTAGAAAAACATAGAGTAATCAGCGTCACTAAAATTAAAATTAGTGATAGCCACATTAAGTTAAATTTTATTTTTTCAGTAAAACCTTAACGGCACCACGTCAAAA
Source organism: Duffyella gerundensis (assembly GCF_001517405.1). Classification (NCBI taxonomy): domain Bacteria; kingdom Pseudomonadati; phylum Pseudomonadota; class Gammaproteobacteria; order Enterobacterales; family Erwiniaceae; genus Duffyella; species Duffyella gerundensis. The sequence goes on from NZ_LN907828.1 coordinate 184,438, forward strand.
TAAAAGGGTTGTCTATTACATCGAAATAGAGATAAATCATAAGAATAAAAATCACCTCACGCTTTGAGACCGTTCTCAAATCTTCAGAAAAAATAAGTGATGAGCATGATGAAACATGCAGCTCAACCCGTTGGCCTGATAGGGCGTACCGCCTGATAAAACAGCGAAAGCAGCAGCAACCTCTCCTGGCCATCATTTTTATTTTGAAAGCAATCAGCTTGCTGACATGAAATGTTCAAGTACTATCTTTAGTCGCAGTAAATCGAGAGGGATCTGACATGCGTCGCAAGAATATCAGCGATTATCAGGCGTTTATTGCCGTGGCGCGCGAACAAAGCTTTACCAAAGCGGCGGCACAGCTTGGGGTATCACAGTCCGCGCTGAGCTATACCGTTCGTACGCTGGAGGCGCACCTGGGGCTGCGGCTGCTGACACGTACCACGCGCAGCGTCGCGGTAACCGAAGCCGGAGAGCGGCTGCTGATGCGCATTGGCCCGCATTTTGATGGCATCGAACAGGAAATCGCCGCCATTAGCGGCCTGCGCGATAAACCGGCGGGCCTGGTGCGTATTACTGCGGTTGAACACGCGGCTGAAACGCTGCTCTGGCCAAAGCTGGCACCGCTGCTGCGCAACTATCCCGATATCAACATTGAAATCCTCAGCGATTACGGGCGAAAAGATATTGTGGCCGAGCGTTTTGATGCGGGCGTCAGGCTGGGTGAACAGGTTGATAAAGACATGATATCGATGCCGCTGGCGGCGGATTCGCACTTTGCAGTTGTCGGCGCGCCTGCCTACTTTACTGATAAAAACCGGCCGCTAACGCCTCATGATCTGAGCGCGCACAGCTGCATTCGTTTGCGACTGCCAACGCACGGCGGCGTCTATTCCTGGCAATTTTATCAGCATGGCAACGAAATCAGCGTGCGCGTGGAAGGTCGGGCCACGTTTAACACTCTGCGTATGATGCGTCAGGCGGCACTCGACGGGTTGGGACTGGCCTATTTACCGTTAAACGAGGTGGAGCCCATGCTGAATGACGGCCATCTGGTTCAGGTGCTGGCTGACTGGTGCCCGCCCCGCCCCGCTTACCATCTTTACTATCCCAGCCGTCGCCAGCATTCCCCGGCCTTTATGCTGGTACTTGAGGCGCTGCGTTACCGCCGATAGACGATGGCGAACCATTAAGAAACCAGCCTTCTAAGTACATGCGTGATTAAGCGTCTAATCACCCAATCCTGCAGAACGTATGATGATTCACAACAACGGCACGCCATCAGCAGCCGCTCACTCATCAGCTTTTGCAGGAGTTTTATCATGACGACCCTTACAGGCGGACTTAGTCGCCGACAGTTACTTCTCGCCGGTTCATTCGCCTCCGCAGGGCTGTTGATGGCCACCCGTGCCACCGCTGCGCTGCCGCCTGCGCCACAAGCCGCAGGAAAAATTGTGCGTGTCGGGGATGTCACGATTCAGGGCATCACGTTTAAAAATCACGATATCCTGATGTCCGGGAATCTTTATCTGCCGCGGGGCTTCAGCAAAAGCCGCCAGTATGCGGCCATCGTCGTGGTGCATCCCGGCGGCGGTGTTAAAGAGCAGACGGCGGGCCTCTATGTGTTAAAACTGGCAGCAGAAGGCTTTATCACGCTGGCGTTCGATGCTTCCCATCAAGGCGCCAGCGGCGGGATGCCGCGTTTCGTGGATGACCCAATGAAGCGCGTCGGTGATGTTTACAGCGCGGTCGATTACCTCAGCGCCTTGCCTTATGTTGATAGCGGGCGGATGGGTGCGCTCGGCGTCTGTGCCGGCAGCGGTATTACGGTGAAAGCGGCGATGACCGAGCGCCGCATCAAGGCGCTGGCGACGGTCAGCGCGGTGGATGTCGGTGCCGCTACTCGCAAAGGCTGGGAAGGTACCACACCGCAATCCGAACTGATTCCGGTGCTGGAAGCGGTGGCGAAACAACGTGACATCGAAGCGGCAGGTGGCGCGCCGGTCTGGGTGAATTATGTGCCCGCCCTCAGCGATCGCTCGGCGCCGTTCGATTTGCAGCAAGCCGCCGACTACTATCTCACCGCGCGCGGCCGTCATCCTGCCTCCACCAATCAAATGTTGATGACCAGCATCAGCACGCTCGCCTCGTTTACCGGCTTTGAGGGTGCCGACACGTTCCTGACCCAACCACTGCTGATCATCGCGGGCAGCAAAGCGGGTTCGTTGTGGCACAGTCAGCAGCTGAACGACAGCGCCGCGTCGAGGGACAAAACGCTGGTGATCATGCCTGATGCCACGCACATGGATCTGTACGATGGCGAAGGAGCAACGCGGGCAGCCGACACGCTCGCGCCGTTCTTCCACACGCATTTGATGCACGGCTAAACCGATGAAAAAAGGCAATCAATACAACGGCGATTTCATGCTAATCGGCTCGCCTGTGGTAAATTAGCCTTCTACCTTACTGTTCAGGACGTCGCTATGCAGGTTCCCTTCACCCGAAATACGCATGAAATGAAGAAAAACAATATCGTGCGTATTGTTGAAGCGCTGAAATCATTGGGCATGGCGACGAAAGCGCAGCTGGCGCAGCACACCGGCCTGAGCGTGGCGACCTGCGGCGCGGTGTTGAACAGGTTGTGTGAACGTCATCAGGTGCAGGAGCTTCAGCGTGATGCGTCCAGCGGCGGCAGACCGGCGCAGCGTTACGCCTGTAATCCCGATTATTACGCCCAGCTTGCGCTCTACGTCGAAGGTTCAGATGAGGCGGCCCGCATCGTCTGGTCGGTAAACTCTGCGGTGGGCAGCAAGCTGGCAGAAGGCGAAGGCGATTTTCTGCCGCTGACGCTGGAGACCTTCGATCGGCAGATCGCCGCTCTGCTGGCGGCCTATCCGGCGATCAGGGCGGCGGGCATTGGCATGCCTGGCGTGGTGGCCGAAGGCACCGTGCTGACCTGCGATGTGACGCTGTTTGAACATATCGATATTATCGCGCACCTGCATCGCCAGCACGGCCTTTTTGTTCATGCCGATAACGACATGAACTATACCGTCTGGGGATTTTACCGTAGCCAGGCCGCGCAAATCGACGCGCCGGTGGCTTATCTCTATTTTCCCGGGGTCGCCTGCGCGGGCTGTGGCATGGTGATCAATGGTGATGTGGTGCGCGGCGCGTCGCATTTTGCCGGAGAAGTCTCGCACCTGATCGATCCGCATCAACCGGCGCTGAAACTGGCAGAGGAAGTGGCGCTGATGTTGACCTCACTCACCGCGATTGTGAATCCGGCCAGAGTGGCGGTGTGCGGCCCGCAGCTCAGTGCGCCACTTATTGCTGAAGCGGAGGCGATCTGTGCCCGGCGGATCCCACAGCGGCACCGGCCTGAAATCCTCTTTCGCACCAGCCGACGTGCCGATTATCTGCTGGGCATCACGGAACAACTGGCGCAGGCTTATCTGCATCACGACATCTTTCACGACTGATCGTTTTTTCGCTGTTCTCCCTGTTGACCCCTTCTAAAAATGGCGATAGCCTGCACTTATTAAAACACTTTTAATAAGTCTGTTTAATCACGCCACTTAAGGATGATTCAATGTCGGCCACCGCCCCGCTCTCGTTATCGCCAGACAATCGTGCTACGCGCTTTGCCACCCGTGCCGTCTTCTTCACTACCGGCATGGCGATGGGCCTGTGGGCGGCGCTGGTTCCCTATGTACAGAACAGAACCGGTGCCGAGGCTAATCAACTGGGCATGCTTTTGTTGTGCCTCGGTGCCGGTTCGCTGCTCTCTATGTCATTCTCCGGCATTCTCATTAAACGCGTTGGCTGTCGCGCGGTGATGGTGCTTTCCGCCGCGTTGTGGTGTGCGGTGTTACCGCTGCTGGCGACGCTGGACAGCCTCGAGCTGCTGGGGGTGGCGCTGTTTGTTTTCGGCATGGGCATCGGTCTGACCGATGTGGCGATGAATGTGCAGGGCACGCTGGTGGAACAGGCGGCGGGCCGAGCGCTGATGTCCGGCTTTCATTGCCTGTGGAGCGTCGGTGGCATCGCGGGCGCAGCCGGTGGTGCACTGCTGTTTGGCAATGGTGCGGCCCCGCTGACCAGCACCTTCTGTGCCATTGCCATCACGGCAGGGGTGTTACTAGCGGTGTTTCGCGGACTGTTGCCAGGCGGCAGTGATGATAAGAAAACGGAACAACCGCGTTCACGTCGCCTGAGGCCAGATGCGTATCTGCTGATGATGGCCATCATGACGATGCTCTGCTTTATGGCGGAAGGCGCAATCATCGACTGGAGCGGCACCTTCCTGAACCTGGAACGAGGGATGCCGCTGGAGCATGCTGGATGGGGATTTGCCCTGTTTTCGCTGGCGATGTCGTTGATGCGCATGACCGGCGATCGCCTGGTCAACCGCATGGGCCGCAGGATGATGCTGGTAGCCGGTAGTCTGCTTGCGATGGTCGGTTATCTGGTGGTGATACTTGTACCGGGCTGGACGGCCAGCCTCATCGGCTTCGCCCTGGTCGGCATTGGTGCTGCCAATATCGTGCCGGTGCTGATTACGCTGGCCGGGCAGTCAAAGGCGATGCCGGTGAGCATGTCGGTGGCGTTCGTCACTTCGTTGGGCTATCTGGGTATTCTCGGTGGCCCGGCGCTGTTGGGCTGGATAGCGCATTATTCCACGCTGTTTTTCGCCTTCTCTCTGCTGGCGGCGGGCTTTCTACTGATAGCGCTCGGCGCTGCGCGATTACGTTACTAACCTGTTTGCTATGATTGCTGTTACTGCATCAGCTGACGGTCATAACAGCTGCAAAAAAAAATCACGAGCCCGCTTCAGGCTCGTGATGATTTCAACAAGGTAACGCGCGATCTCAGGTTTTATTTACCCAGAATGTTATTGACCGCTTTTTCATGTCCTGCTTTGTCCTTGCTGCCTGAAATCACCTGAATTACGGTGAATTTCTTGTTGGCGACGGCCAGAAGTGTGGCCTGCTGAACATTCTTGCCGCCCATGCTATCGGTGGCTTCGATGTGATAAACGTCGAGGCCGTTAACCTTCTCGGTTTTTTCACTTGTCACGGTATAGTCCGGCGATGCCTGTTTCTGCTTATCCTTGATCGTCTTCATGCCGTTGAGGAAATCAGCATCGCTGCTGGCGCGTGCTATCGCCGGGATCGGCTCTTCGCCGACGATCATTACGCGTTTTTCCTGCTTATTCACGTACATGGTGCCCGGTGCGCCGCCCGGAACCGGCTGAGCTTCATAACCTTTCAGAGTAAAGGCCAGCTTGCCACCGATCAGATCCAGCTTCTGCGCAGGCGCGGCTGCTTCAGTTTTGGTTTGCACTTCGGCTGCAGATGCCATCATCGCCGTGCCGCTAAGCGCCGTTGCCAGACATAATGCACCCATCATGGTTAATGATTTTCTTAACTTCATTGTTAGCTCCTTCATGTTATTGATTTCCCTTTTGCGCTGGCGCAGCGGCACTGTCCATAACAGAGGGAGAGATTACTTCGTCAGATCGTAAATACATATTCCTGCGCCACTCAGAAACAGAATGATCGGCCAATAAAGCACAGGGATAAAAAAGAACTTGTGGGTTTTTTCCGGTGCCATCATCGGTTGGCTCTGGGTGGTCTTTGCCAGATAATCCAGCAGTTTTTCCTGCCTGAGGACAAAAACAAAAACCGCACAAAGGATAGCAGAAAGGATAAAAGTTGCGCCGGTCGGCCACAGATGGGCGGCAAAATAACCGTCCAGCCAAAGTGTATCGATCAGCCATTTGCAAAAAACATAAGCCAAAGAAATTAACACGGCGATAAAAAAACCGACTCCGCTCCAGACCAGCATTTTCGTTATCCTTGAAATTTATGTCCTGCCAGGCAGACTTTTCAGCAAAATTAACGTATTTATTTCTATAAGGCGAGAATTTCTTTAATACTGATAGCCTGAAATAGCAGCATTAAGATTTTACCTATTCCGCTATTACTGCTGCACTGTTTAAAAATGAAAAACAGGCATAAATGCCACGGTGAACATGTTTATCCTTCCAGTGGGTAATATCGTTGCGGGATTATTAGCGCCCCTAAGCAACGGACGTGCCTGCACCGGCTGGCTTTTAATCACGCTTTTTGCTGACAACATGATGACTGCGTTATAAGCCAAACATTTTAGATCTACATGGGCTTTACACTTTCTCTATTAATCACTTATCTATTGAGGCCAGTATGATGGAACAGCATAACCTGCCGCACAGCGGCCAGTCTGGCAAGGTGTACAGCGCCAAATGGCAGGCGCGTTTTGACTTTTTTGATCTACATGGCGCGCCGAATTCACCGGGCTTTAAAACCGCATTGAAGCAGCTGCCGTTTCAGCAAAAGGTGAAATTCAACGTCAATATTATCGCTTTCTTTTTTGGTCCGATTTACCTGTTTGTCCTCGGATTGTGGAAAAGAAATATCATCCTTATTTTGTTGATGATCGTTGTATTCACCGCGCTGGAACTGGCTTTCGCTATGATGGGCATCGACTATCCACGTCATCTTGATGCCGGTGTAGGATTTGGCTTTAATGCGCTTTATGGCGTTTCCACCAACTACGGTTATTACCTGAAAGAGAAAAAAGGCGAACAGGGATGGAACCCATTTAAAGGCATGCGCTGGTAACAAGATGATTAAACTAGCTAATGGAGCATCGCCCTTTAGTTGATTCACCTTAATAAGAAAGGGTGTATGCACAAATTTATTGGCACCATAAACTTGTACAAGAAGTATTAACTCAAATTAATTGGCCTGAAGAATCCAAAAAATGCCGATATAATGCTTTTCGCCAGGTAATTAATCCTAAAACCTATTTTTTCACTTGTCGGAATTGCCTGAAAGCGCTCTTATAATGCGCTTTCTTTACGATTTAAAATGTATAGCTGAAGCATGCAGAGACGGATCTCGCGCCATGACCTTACGCCGGGAAATCGCTTTCGGTATTGCCTGATAAAAACAGCTTGTCCCCATCATCGACAGTTAGCGAGTTTATTATTATGGGCACCTTAACGGCATTGAAAAAAAGCTATGCAAAAGTTTTCTTCTGGCTGCTGATCACGCTATTCCTGATTCCTGCCATCACGCTGGTATTTGCTGAATACGGCAATAACCAACTCAATCAGCAATATACCCAGCTGTTTATTGATGATGCCCGCGGGCAACAGCAGGATGTTGGTGAACTCACTGATTTTCTGCAACAGCACCCGCCTTCCAGCGTCTGCGGCCCGGTTGCTGATGACCTGATCGACTACAAAAATGCCGTTTGCGCCCCGCAGTCTGAACTGTGGCAGTTCTACATGATGGACAAGGTCGCCTTCTGGACGCTGATCGCCAGCGGCGTGATACTGCTTTTGGTGTTGTTGTGCAGTGCGCTGGCCTTCAAAAGCCGCCAGGGACAGCTGCTCAGCCTGACGCTGGCACGTCGTTTTCTGATGCTCGCCTGTTCACTCGAAGTGCTGGTTCAGGGTGGCATGCTGGTCTGGCTCTCATTCTGGAGCACCGCGTTTTTCACCCAAACCTACTATCCCAAACTGGTGATGGCGGTGGGCCTGCTGGTGCTGGCTGGCATGTACTACATGATCAAAGGCATCTTCAGAAAGCTGCCGCCGGAAGAGAGTATTGAAGGTGAAGTGGTCACGCGTGAAGCGGCACCTGCGCTGTGGTCGCGTATTGATGCGTTGGCAGCGAAAGTCGGCACTACGCCGCCAGACCACATCGTTGCCGGTATTGATACTAACTTCTACGTCACCGAAGCGCCGCTCAGCGTTAATGAGCAGGCGCTGACTGGTCGTAAGCTCTATGTCAGCATTCCGCTTCTGCGCCAGTTAACCACCGCGCAGGCGGATGGCGTGATGGTGCATGAGCTGACGCATCTGCATGAAGGCGACACCGCCTCCGGCGCGTTACTGGGGCCGAAACTGCACCGCTTCGATCTCTATCTGCACCTGATGGGACAGAATCTCGCCACGCTGATCGTGTTCTACCCGCTCTATCTCTATCGCATGCTGTTTGAGCTGGCGTGGCAGCGCAACAGTCGTGAACGTGAATTTGTTGCCGATCGCAACGCCTCAACGCTGGTCTCACCGGCGGCCATCATTGAATCGCTAATTAAGGTTTCCGCCTACGCCAGCTACCGTAATGACGTGGAACGCACCCTGTTTGAAAACAGCACGTTACATGATAGTGAGTTGGGCATTGCCAGGGCGATCGCCGCCGGACTGCCGCAGCACGTGAGTTCACCCGACTTTATCTGCATCATGCGCGAACAGAATGTACCGCATCCGTTTGATTCGCACCCACCGCTGGCCGAGAGAATGCGCAACGTGGGCTACAACGTAGAGGAAGCGCACTATGCGGGCGTTGCCAGCGAATCCCCCGCTGACAGCTGGGTCGATCTGATGCCGGTGGCCGATGAGATTGAACAGCAGCTGTGGCAAAAATATGAGCTCGCTTTCGCGTCTGAACATGAGCAGAGCCTGGCCTGGCGCTATCAGCCGGTTGGCGAAGAAGAGACCGCGCTGGTGGAGAAGTATTTTCCCAACGCGCCCTTCACGCTCAAAGATGGCTCAAAAATTGAAATCAGCTGGCGAGGTATCATTCACCCCAAAACCGGTGAATTGCTGGAGTGGGACAATGTGAAAAACATCAACGTTATTCGCAACTTCGGCCGCGATATTCTTTATGTGCAGCACGTACAGCCGAACGCTCAGGGCAAAAAACGCAGTGAAATCCGTCTGCCAGGCCTGAAAAAAGAGATCGACGCCTTCAAAAATACGCTCGGCTATTACCGCCATCGTCATCAAACGGTACGCGCCCAGTTAGCGGAGCCAGCGGTGCAGAACGCATGATAGCTAACGCCTTTGCCTGCCGTCGTCGGCTGTCCGACCGGCAGTTTCTGCTGTCGAAAAGGCGCGATAAAGGCGATGCCATCTGCAGGAATGCAAGAGAGTGAAGCAGCTGGTGCTGGCTCTGACGCTGCTACTGGCAGGCTGTGACAACAGCGACGGCCCGCGGGTCCGCGACGTCACAATTTGGCTGCAGGATCCCCTTGCTCACTTGCAGACGCCGCTGGGTGATGACGTGGACAAGGACTGTTTTCAGGGCACCTGCACGCTGAATTTCACTCAGCCCTCGGCCAGCGGCAACGTGTTGCGGGTGCAGTTGGGCGGCGCTAAGCCTTTTCGCCTTAACGGTGTGTTTTCACTCACGGCGGTGGGCTATGAAGAGGATCGCTATCGAATTGCGGAAATCACCCTCATGCCCGCCAGCCCGCCCACCAACAGCCTGCATAGCGAAGCCAGAACGGCGTTTTATCAGCTGTTAGCGCAACTCGGCGCGGCGGGTTGGCAGCGCTTTATTATGCAGGACAGCGCACGCCTGCCCGGTGCTGAATTTAACCACACTGCCCGCATCGAACAGGCGCTGCCGCAGGCGTCACTTAATCTTCCTTTTAACGATCCGGCAGTGCCGCTGAACCTGGCGCAGTGGCGCAGTCTGCCGTTAATTTCCCAGTGGTATTTCTACCGTGACGATGAATATCTGTCGATCATCGTGCAGCGTGAAAACAGCGACAGTGCGCCCAACGAACGCGGAACCTATCTCTTTATGCTGACCTTCAAAACCGAAGCGCAGCAGTATCAGTCCTACTTTGCTGCTGACGATCGGCCGCGCTGGAAGTCGCTGCTGCCCGCGCTGCTGAAGCAAATGGCGCAGACCCGCACTGAGAATGAGGCGAGGATGAGGGACATCGGCGTGACTATTGATGAACATTACCGTGATCCGACGATTGGCGCGCTGGATAAACCCGCGACACAGGCGGAATAACCCGCCTTGCAGGCCGCACTCACCGAAGAAGAGATGATCATGATCGGAGCGAAAAAATGAAGTCTGACAATATTGCCGTGCTGCTTATCGCGGCCATCACCTGCTTTTCTCTTCCCGCCGCCCATGCGCTCTGCCTGTTTGGCAGCACGGAAGGCGAGATATCGGACTACAAAAACAGCTACTGGCAACCCACCGAACCGCTGTCTGAAAAAGCCAGCAAGCAGATTGTCGCTAACTGCACGCAGCAGGCAGCCGTCGCCCAACAGCGGCTCACCGATACCTATCTTCAGCTCTGCACCACCGGACAGATCACCGGTGCCAATCGCCTGTTTGCCGAAAAGTTGCGGCACAATCCGCTCTACGCCAACCTGCTGACAGCCAGCCCAGGCGCTGCGAAAGCGCCCGCGGACAACATCGAAGCCCAAATGCGCTGGTCAGTGACCAACGATGACAGCATGGAAGGATTTAAAGAAGACTGTGCGGCGTTCGTTAAACGAACGCCTCAGGACCGCGCCAACACCCTGCTCGGCCTGAAGATCAACGGCTTTCAACAGGACACTTTCGCTCAATGCATGACTCAGAACCACATGCAGCAAGTGGTGCCGAAGAAAAAATTCAGCGCCTGCAAAAGCCTTGGCTGGTGAAGCGCTGAAGCAGCGGCCTGCACTGTCGCCTGTGCCTCAGTGTCCGCTCATCAGTTTTTTCACTTCTTCCGGTTTGTCGTGTACGCCAAATCGATCGACCAGAGTGCGGGTGGCTTCATTCATGCCGCGTACGTCCACATCGACGCCTTCACGACGAAACGCGATCACCGCCTTGTCGAGGGCACTGACTGCGGTAATGTCCCAGAAATGCGCGTGCGTCACGTCAATCACCACGCGTTCAACCCTCTCCTGAAAATCGAAATAGCGCATAAAGCGATCGGCGGAGGCAAAAAAGAGCTGTCCACTGATCTGATAGGTGCGCACACCCTCGTTCAGCGTCGAGGCGATCGCCATAAAACGGGCAACTTTAGTGGCGAAGTTTAGCGAGGCGATCAACACGCCGGTCAGCACGCCAAACGCCAGATTGTGGGTGGTGACCACTACCGCGACGGTCGCCAGCATGACCATGCTGCTGGAGAGTGGATGGCGCCGCAGATTAACGATCGAGCGCCAGGAGAAGGTGCCGATGGACACCATGATCATTACGGCCACCAGCGCCGCCATCGGAATACGCGAGACCCAGTCGCGCAGGAACACCACCATCAACAGCAGCACTACACCCGCGGTGAGCGTAGAGAGACGCCCGCGACCGCCTGACTTCACGTTAATCACCGATTGCCCAATCATCGCGCAACCCGCCATACCGCCGATAAACGCGGTGCATATATTGGCTACGCCTTGCGCCTTGCACTCGCGATTTTTATCGCTCGGCGTCTCGGTCAGGTCATCGACAATGGTGGCGGTCATCATGGTTTCCAGTAGCCCAACCACGGCCAGGCCCGCTGAATAGGGCAGAATAATCATTAGCGTAGCGAGATTAAAGGGAATGTCGGGAATCAGGAATACCGGCAGGCTGTCCGGCAGCTTGCCCATGTCGCCGACGGTGCGCACGTCCAGATGCAACCACAGGGAAACAGCGGTCAGCACAACAATGCAGACCAGCGGCGAGGGAAGCGTTTTATTGAGATAAGGAAACAGATAAATAATGGCCAGACCCGCAGCGGTCAGGGCATAGACTTGCCAGGTTACATCGGTAAGTTCCGGCAGCTGCGCCATGAAAATCAGAATGGCCAGCGCGTTCACAAAGCCGGTGACGACCGATCGCGAGACGTAGCGCATCAGCCCACCGAGCTTCAGATAACCCGCCGCCAGTTGCAGCACGCCAGTCAGCACCGACGCAGCCAACAAATAGTGCAGACCGTGCTCTTTCACCAGCGTGATCATCAGCAGAGCCATGGCGCCGGTAGCCGACGAAATCATCGCCGGACGCCCGCCTAAAAACGCCATCACCAGCGGAATACAGAACGCGGAATAGAGCCCAACCTGCGGATCCACCCCGGCGATGATGGAAAAAGCGATCGCTTCAGGAATCAGCGCGAGCGCGACCACAATACCGGCGAGCACGTCACCACGGACGTTACCCAGCCAGTCCTTTCGTGTCGAGGACAGCAACATAGTTATTTCTCAGTTTTTGGTGTGAATGAGCCCGTAGGGGCAAAAAATTTACAGACGAAAAAGCACATCCGCAGACGGGATGTTTTTGCGTGCGCGCTGAAGTTTATTCAGTGCGACAGAGAGGGGAACAACTCAGGGTGGCGTAAGACGCATAGCGATGTTTATTACTCCTTCACGGCTGGCTTAAGCAGCGCGGGTCAGCAGAAAACCGGTGTGGACCGGTCATAGCCTTTGCCTGGTCAGCCATCGGCTACGGCAAAAAGCGCTTTTACTTTACACGATTTTTTTGTTGGATCAACGCGCAGCCCACCACAGATACCCTTGATGAAAAACGCTCAGCGTCGATAGAATGGCGCAAACGCAACGGAGAAGAAGAGGTCATTTACTGCTGCTGCGCGGCGGATTGACGCCTGCGTAAACAGAATGGACATCACTATTATCGGCTATCATTGCCGCCTGAATTCAGCGCGATGCGTGGCCTGATGACCTGCAATACCCTCATGGAGAATCGTGTATGACTGACATCACTATTTACCACAATCCGGCCTGCGGGACGTCCCGCAATACGCTGGCGCTGATTCGCAACAGCGGCGTTGAGCCCACCGTGATTCATTATCTGGAGACGCCGCCGACGCGCGATGATCTGAAGAAGCTGATTGCTGATATGGCGACTGGCGTGCGGGGCCTGCTGCGTAAAAATACGGAGCCGTATGCGCAATTGGGCCTGGAAGACGATCGCTTCAGCGATGACGAACTGCTTGATGCGATGCTGGCTCATCCGATCCTGATCAATCGGCCGATTGTGGTGACACCGCTCGGCACCAGATTGTGTCGACCGTCGGAACAAGTGCTGGATATTTTGCCGGATCCGCAGCGGGGCGCGTTGACAAAAGAGGATGGTGAAGCGGTGATTGATGAAAACGGCAGGCGCATCAACCGCTGAGTGACACTACGCAAAACAGCGCGCGCGTTTATCTGTCACCAATAAACACAGCGCGCTGTTTATATTGAAAAATGGCCGGAGAATCGATCCCGCTCCGGCCAACGCGATCAGACGATTTGAACCTGCAAATTATGCTGGATCAGCACATCCGCCAGAGAGCCTTCGTGGCCGACAGCCGTGGTGTGATAGAGATCGTACTGCTGGCCGTCAACCAGCCGCTGGCCATCCTCCTGCCAGACGCCGCCCTCTTTCGTACTCAACGTGACCGCATTGCCCTCTGCACCTTTAATGGTCAGCGAGTCGCTGGCGTTATCGGAAAGCTGCAACAGATCCTTCTGCCCCAGCGTCACGCTGTTGCTGCCCGCGCTTCCCAAATCGATCGCCTCAACGCCGCTGATTTTCAGGCCCAGCGTGGCGAAATCCAGCACCTCGTGTGAGCCCGTCATCCGCAGCATGTCATGATCGGCACTGCCGTCCGGGCTGGTGAGCGTGTGCAAAAACAGCAGCGAGAAGGCGTCGTGACTTCCCAGGCCCGCCGCGCTGAGCACATCCGGATTAACGCCCGGATTTTCCACCGCGCTGTGATCCGCTACCTCGATCGGCTTCTCATCGGTGGCCGCCGCCAACACGTCGTTCGGCGCGACGGCCAACTGCGGCTGTGCTACCTCGTTATAGAGCGCAACGTTTAGCGCCGCGTGCCCGATATTGCCTGCGGCATCCTGAATACTGGCGGTAAGCGCATAGTCGCCCGACGCCAGGGTATGCGCCTCGGCGGCATCCAGCTGCACGCTCCAGCTTCCCGCATTGGTCACGTTGGTTTGCCAGTGGTGTTCGCCAAGCGTCACGATAACCGCATCGCCCGCTTCACCTTTGCCTGCGATCAGCAGCCCTTCATTGAGATTGATCTTCTGACCGTCCGCCAGATGCGAAAAGCTGATTTTTGGCGGACAGGCATCGACGGTGTAACTGGCATTGATGGTTGCTGAATGCGCTGACGCATCGGTTGCGGTCACAATAATGCCGTGCTTACCGTTACCAAAACCGGTTTTCATCATCTCTGGCGTCAGGGTCAGGCTCCATTTACCGTCGTCGGTGACCGTGGCCGCGTACGTTTTACCGCCGATGATCACCTTAACCGCCTGGCCGCTACCGCTGATACCGGTGGTACCGGTCAGTGTCTCGCTATGCTGTTTCTCGCTGCGGTTCAACCAGCCATCGTCGAATGGCGTATCGATGGTGGGCGCTGGCAGCAGGATCGGGCCGCCGCCATCAACCGGCGGGGTCAGGTCAACCGGCACAACCATATCCTTCTCGTACCAGTTGCCAGCACCATCAAACACCCCAAACGTCATGGTATTGGTGTAGTGGCTGATGTCCTGCGCGGGGATCTCCACGCTCCAGCTGCCGTCCGCCTGAATGACAGCCTGTTCATGGTTCTCCAGGTAACTACTCTGCACCGAGAACGATTTTATCGGCAGCGGTGCCTCTATGGTGCCGGTCAGCCGATACCAGGTCTGTCCGTTGTGCTCTACCGCATCCGCCAGCGTGATGGTATTAAAGGTGAGTGTTGGGAAGCTGCTGTTGTAATGGGTGATCAGCAGCAGATCCTGGCTAAGGCTGGCGCTGTTGCCTTTTGCATCCGTGGCGCTGACCGTGATGGTGTAGTTGCCGTCTTTAATCGATCTCACATCAGCGTCAGAGATCTCCACCCGCCACTCATCCCCGGCCACGTTACCCACAAAGGTTTTGCCGTCCAGTGTCAGTTCAACCCGCGTATAGTACGGCAGGTAAGCCGCACTGCCGGTGAACATAATGCCGTAAAGGCCTTCCTGATAGTTGACCGCGTTGTCACCGGTGACCGGATCAAGGGTCAGCTGCGGCAGTTTCTCTGTGGGATATATCTCCACTTCCGTTGATCTGACTTGGCTATTTCCCGCTGCGTCGGTGGCATGAACCTCCGCCATAAAGCGGCCCTCGCCCATGCTCTGCAACGTTTCTGCTGGCACGGTGAACTGCCAGTGGCCGCTTGAATCGATAGTGCTGTTCCAGACGATGCTGCCAAAGGTCACCTCAATGGTGCTGCCCGCCTCACCGCTACCTGAAATCAGCAGCGGCGAAGTGATTTCCGTGAAGTCGATTATGCCGTCATCTGACAGCCAGTTTATGTCAATCGCCGGACCAACAGTATCGATCGTGAAGCGGGTCGTCGCCGTGCCGGTCTGCCCCCAGACATCGGTAGCGATTAGCTCAATCTGGTGCTCGCCATTACGGAAATTGGCTTCGCGCATCTGATCCGACGAGAGCGGCACGCTCCAGCGACCTTCGCTGTCCACGGTCCCTGCATAATTGATGCCGTCGATAGTCAGCGCGATTTTCTGTCCGGCACCGATCACGCCGGTGGTGCCGGTGAGCGTAACGGGATGCGAACTCTCCTCTAAATTCATAAGCCCGTCGCCGAACGGCGTTTCAATGGTGGGCTGTGGCGTTGGCGCATCATCAGGCGGCACCGAGGCTTCTACGGTGATATTTTTGACCGCCGTGGTGACGCCGCCTACGCTGTTGTCAAAGCTGACGCTGATGCGGTTTGCGCCCACCGGCAGCACTTGCAAATCGGCCGCCGGAATAGTGACGCTCCAGCTGCCGTCGGCGGCCAGCGTGGTGGTGTAGCTTTCGCCGTTCAGCTTCACGGTCAGCGTGCTTTCCGGCGCCAGGTTCATAGTCATACCGCTCAGGGTTTGTGCCGACTGCTTCTCTTCAGCGCTGAGCACCGCATCGCCGGTGAAACTGTGAATAGTCAGCGCTGGCGGGCCGCTGACCGGTGGCGGCGTGGTGTCACCGCCATCCACCGGCGGTGTATCGCCAGGATTATCACCCGGCACCGGTACCTCGCCGGGATCGTGCGGGTCAGCGGGCGTCGTGAAGTCGACCGGAATGGTGACGCTCTGCTCGAACCAGTTGCTGGCGCCGTCCAGCACGCCAAACGTCAGCGTGGTGGTGTATTGGCTGAGATCATCCGCGCTAATTTCCACGCTCCAGCTACCGTCAGCGTGCATCACGCCATCGTGCCAGTTCAGCAAATAATCACTCTGTACTGCGAACGACTTAATGGGTAGCGGCGTTTCCATGGTGCCGCTGAGCCGGTACCAGGTCTGTCCGTCGTGCTCTACCGCATCTGCCAACGTCAGCGTGTTAACGGTAAATGTCGGATTACTGCTTTTGTAATGGGTAATCAGTAGCAGATCCTGACTGAGGCTGGTGCTATTGCCATTTGGATCCGTGGCGCTGACCGTGATGGCATAGTTGCCATCTTTTATCGACTTCACGTCATTGTCAGAAATCTGCACCCGCCACTCATTCTCGTTTACGCTGCCGTAAAAGGTTTTGCCGTTCAGCGTCAGATCAATCAGCGTGCCGCTCGGCAGATGCGCTGCGCTGCCGGTGAACATAATGCCGTAGATGCCTTCCTGATAGCTGACCGCATTGTCGCCGGTGACCGGATCGAGGGTCAGCTGCGGCAGCACCTCAGAGGCATAAATATCTACGCCGCCAACATCAAAGCTGCTGTTACCTGCCGCATCCGTAACACGGGCCACCGCACCAAAGCGGCCTTCACCCATGCTCTGCAGCGTTTCCGCCGGTACCGTAAACTGCCACTCACCGTATGAATCGATAGTGCCTTTCCAGACCGTGCTACCAAATGTCACCTCAATGGCGCAGCCGCTTTCACCGCTGCCCGAGATCAGCAGCGGCGAGTTAATTTCGGTGAGGTCGATCAGGCCGTCCCCTGCCAGCACATCAACACTGACGCGAGGTGCTTCAATATCAGCAATGTAGTGGGTCACGGCAGTGCCGGTTTGCCCCCACACGTCGGTAGCGGTCAACACAATCTCATGCTTGCCGTTGGATGAAGGCGCACCGTAATTAGGATCAGAGCCCACCGGCACGCTCCAGCGACCTTCGGCATCCACGGTGCCCGCATAGCTGATGCCGTCAATGGTCAGCGCGATTTTCTGTCCGGCGCCGGTCACGCCGGTGGTGCCGGTGATCATCTGGGCGTGATAACTCTCAGTGGAGCTCATCAACCCGTCGCCAAACGGCGTTTCAATGGTGGGCTGTGGCACCGGTGCGCCATCCGGCGGCACGGAGGCTTCCACGGTGATCGCTTTGCTCAACGTGGTGGTACCGCCAACGCTGTTGTCAAAACTGACGCTGATGCGGCTGCTACCCACCGGCAGCGTTTGCAGATCGGCCGCCGGAATAGCCAGGCTCCAGCTGCCGTCGGCGGCCAGCGTGGTGGTGTAGCTCTCACCATTCAGTTGAACGGTCAGCGTACTTCCCGGCGCCAGATTCTGCGTGGTGCCGCTCAGCGTTTGCGCCGTGAATTTTTCATCGGCGCTCAGCACCGCATCGCCGGTAAAACTGTGGATGGTTAATGACGGCGGGCCGCTGACCGGCGGCGGCGTGGTTTCACCGCCATCCACCGGCGGCGTATCGCCAGGATTGTCGCCCGGCAGCGGCACCTCGCCCGGATCGTGCGGTTCAGCGGGCGTGGTCAGATCGGCCGACACATAGAGCCCCTGCTCAAGCCAGTTTCCGGCGCCGTCCTGCACGCCGAATGTCAGGCTATTGTTGCCTTCGCTGAGGTCACTGGCGCTGACTTCCACGCTCCAGCTGCCGTCGGCGTGGAGCACGCCATCGTGCCAGTTCATCAGGTAATCGCTCTGTACGGCGAACGATTTTATCGGCAGCGGCGCCTCCAGGGTGCCGCTGAGCCGGTACCAGGTTTGACCGTCGTGCTCTACCGCATCCGCCAGCGTGACGTCGTTAACGGTGACGGTAGGTTTACCGCTGTTGTAGTGAGTAATCAGCAGCAGATCCCGGCTGAGGCTGGTGCTGTTTCCCTGTTTATCAACAACGCTCACCGTGGCACGGTAGTTGCCATCTTTAATATCCCTGAGCTCGCTGTCGTTAATCTGTATGTGCCACTGATTTTCATTGACGCCGCTTTCCCAGCGTTTGCCATTCAGTGTGACCGTGACAATGGAACCGGTGGGCAGATTTTCTGTGGTGCCGGCAAACAGAACGCCGTAGACACCTTCCTGATAGTTCACCGCATTATCATCAGCGATCGGATCGAGATGCAGCACCGGTAACGCATCCGCCCCGGGTTCATTCGCGGCAGCAGCCAGCGTTGATGGCATGGTTGATGGTGCGGCGGTCAGGGTTGAAACGGGCGGCGCGTCGCTGTTCAAAGCCGTGACAGCTGCATCGTTATGGTTAGGGGCGATAGAGGCGGCCGCAGTGCTGTGGGTTTCCGGTGACGCTGAGTTGCTGAGGTCAGGCGCACTCAACACCGGCAGCAGCGTGGTAAGGGTTGCAGAGTCGCCCGCGGCGGTGTCTGCAAACTGCACCTGATGAACAGCATTGTCATGCTGAAAACGTAGCTCGCTGTGCCTGCCGTCGATTTGGCTAAAAAACTGCTGATAGCGAACGGTATCACTGTCCTTAAAACGCAGGATCAGATCGTCGCCCTGCTGCTGATAAGCCGCAACCTGGGCAGGCGGGCCTTGCAGCGTGATAATTGCAGGCTCGTTAAGAATGGATCGGGAATCACCTTCACTGAACGGCGGCAGTGGTTGACCGCTGGCCAGCGATACGACAGTAACGCGGCCTGTGCCTGAATACGCCATGATTTTCCTCTTATACACCGGTTAATGATTTAAGCGACGCCAGAAAGGTAAAGAAAATCTTTACTTTTCGCAGGCATACAGCGGCCAACGGCCAAAAAGGCGCTGAGCCTGAACCGGTGCTCCAGGGATGAAAGGCAATCCACAACAAGGGAAATGGTTAACATTACAGCCAAATAAAATGTTCAATGCAGAACGCAGATATTGTCTGTCGGCAAGATAAAACAGTACCATTTTTTGTGAGAGCCCGCGCGTCAGCTCAATTTACTTCCCTTAACCTCAAAGACTTATCGCCTTTAAAGAGGTTAACGGTCGACGCTGGATAGCCATAAATTAGTCTGCGCCAACCCGCTTTACTACTGGCCAAAATCTGGAAAATCAGCCCTAAGCCAAATGATTTTTATTAATGTCGCTTACATCACCAAACCCGATGATAGTGCCAGCGAGGCCAGGCCCAATTTATTCCACGCCGGGAAGTTATTATTTAAATTTAAGTGTTGCAGGCTAATGCAATTCAGGCACGGTGAGAAAAGCGGTTTTTACGGCAGCGGCGGGCCGCTCTAAAAAAGGCGGCAGTCTCTCATGAGGGGCTAAAAGTCAGGGGAAAGGGCGTAAGACAGGCGCTGACGGCTTCGAACAGCCGCCGTGAGATTGCGCCTGCTCATCTGTTGAAGCCGTCAGCAGGGAGAGTCGGGTTATTTCTTCTTGTTGAGCATCGCCTGCAAATCAGCAAAGGGATTATAGGTTGCTGCCTCAACATCGTTTTGCGCATCCTCGCCCGCCACTACTGAGGTACCGTACTGGTCTGCTTCGGTATATTTCGAGTGCTCGTGATCATGACAGTAAAGGCACAACAGCTCCCAGTTGCTGCCATCTGGCGGATTGTTGGTGTGATCGTGATCGATATGGTGAACGGTTAACTCACGCAAATTAGAGTAAACAAACTCCCGCGAGCAGCGACCACATACCCAGGGAAACAGTTTCAGGGCTTTCTCACGATAGCCGCTTTCCAGACGCGTATAGTTTTTTGGTATCAGAGCCATTGCCGATATTACCTGTGATAAAAGGCGGATTTAGAGAAGTGTTATCAATATATCCCATATCGACACAGAAGAAGACAGGCTAAAGGCGGTGCGCCCTGTTTTCGTCTGACCGCAGACGAGGATGAGCACACACTGCTATCGCGTGGGTCGCCAATGTTGTTATCGTAAGTGATGCGTTACAGCCTTCAGTCAACGGCCAACAACCCGTATGCAGGCAAACGGGCTATTTACTCGCTTCTCTCAACAGGAATCCAGCCATGCCCCACTACTGTTTCTATAAAAAAGCCAGGCACGTGGTTGTGCTGGCGAGCTCGGACGCGACGGGTGCGGAACCCCTGTTGCAACAGGGATATGAAAAGCAGTTTGAAGAAGTGAACGCCCTGAATGCAGAACGTGCGCTGCGCCGTTTTGCCGATATTCGCCGTGATAAGCGCACCGATCAGCACAATTTCCTCGCAGGTGCCGCCACTTTTCCATTGATCGGGGTGTTGACCGCCTTTGCAATGTTTCTGCTAAAGAAAAAAGCAGGACGAAAGTAAACGCCAGCGGTACCCGTGATACACCCGCCCTGTTCTGGCGCTGTAAGGCAGCAACTATCTGCGGATAGCGCGTAAAAAGAGAGAACCATGTTAATTAATGCTGATTTTTCACAAAACGTTGTGGTGGCGCCTGACGATCATCACTGGATCAGTTCGCCACAGGCAGGCGTCGAGCGCGTCATGCTCGATCGTATCGGCGCTGAAAAGGCGCGGGCCACCAGCCTGGTCAGATATGCGCCTGGCTCTGATTTTCCTGAACACAGTCATCCGAGTGGCGAAGAGATCCTGGTGCTGAGTGGCGTCTTCAGCGAAAACGGTATCGACTATCCCGCAGGCTGCTATCTGCGCAGCCCGGATGGATCGTCCCATCAGCCATCAAGTCGCGAAGGCGCTACGCTGTTTGTTAAGCTTCGTCAGATGTCTGCCGATGACCGCGCCTGGGTGCGCACCAATACCCACGATCGCACGCTCTGGCAGGGCGAGCCGCGCAGGCAGTTCTGCCCACTGTACAGTAGCCAGAGTGAAACGGTGCTGCTGCAAAAGCTGGCGGACGGCGAGCCGCTGGTGCAGGACCACGCCGCGAGCGGAGCAGAAGTGTTGATCCTGTCCGGTGAATTAACCTCGGCGGCAACCCTTTATCCAACCGGGAGCTGGCTGCGCTTTGCACCGGACGCTTATCCCGCCCTGCACGCCTCCGCCGCAGACACGCTGGTCTATATGAAAACCGGTCATCTCCACCCCATCACTCTGGTCGGCGCATCATCCTGAAGGCAATTCGTAGCGCGGCAGCGGTGAATCGCAACAGCACGCGGGGCGCATAAAAAGTTGGCCGATATAGAGTAAATAAGCACAGCCGGTGAGCTGAATAGCGATAAAGCTCAGGCTGCCGGCACGGAAAAGCGTTATTCCACTAAAAGCGGCGGTAATAAACAGGTCATTGGCTAAGGCAATACCCAGACAAACGCGCGTTGCGCGGCGCCAGCCAGCCAGCCAGCGTTTATGAGGGTTTAAAACAGTACCTGCGTTAGCCTGACAATCAGGGGGAATAACGTTGACCTTCAGCCAGCTAAACCGCCCTCTTACCCCATAACATTGCGCTGCCCGCAGCCTGAAGACCCGAGGTTGTGTCATCCTCATGACTTCTGTAACGCTTTTACATAATAATCAGCAGAAACTATCACAGCGATGTGTGATGTGAACGCCGGATGTGCCGATAACCCAGCTAGTCCCCATTTCATCCGGTATCTCTGATGCAACTGAATGTAGTGAAAAATCTTATTGCCCTGCTGAACCCTCGCCGCGGCCAGCGTTCATCCGCGTCATTTAACGCTTTAAGCCAGGCGATGCCGGTGATCGAATTCAGCCCTGCTGGCATCATTCAGAAAGCCAGCCCGCTGTTTCTGACGGCGATGGGATACCGGGCTGATGAAATCATTGGTCGCCATCACAGCATGTTCTGCCCGCCGGAGCTGGTTAATTCACCTGAATATAGCCGCTTCTGGCAGCGTCTCGCGGCGGGAGAAAACTTCAGCAATAAATATCTGCGTCTGGCCAGCGGCAACCGCCCGGTCTGGCTGGAAGCCAGCTATATCCCGATCGCCGACCGTCGCGGCAAGGTGTTTAAAATCATTAAAATCGCCGCTGACATCTCGGCACGCATGGAATCCGCGCTGGAACAGGAATCGGTGATTAATGCGATCGGCCGCTCAATGGCGGTGATCGCCTTCAGTCCCGCCGGTATCGTGCTTGATGTAAACGAAAACTTTCTGCAGGCCACTGGTTACACGCGGGATCAGGTGCTGGGTCAGCATCACCGTCTGTTCTGCTCAGAAAAGCTCTGCCGCAGCGATGAATACCGGCAGTTCTGGGAAAGGCTTAATCAGGGTGAGTTTTTCTCCGGTCAGTTTCCCCGCCTTAACCGTCGCGGTGAGCCGCTGTGGCTGCGGGCAACCTATAATCCGGTGTTTAACAGCAAAGGCCAGCTGTACAAAATCGTGAAGTTTGCGTCTGACGTGACGGAACAGGTTTTGCGCAATCAGAAAGAGCAAAATGCGGCGGTGCATGCGTGGGAAATGGCGATACAGACACGCGGCAGCGCGCAAGCCGGAGCCGACGTGATCGAAAACAGCATACGCATGATCGATAAAATCGCCCAGGATATGAACGCGGTCTCGACCGATATCGTCCGTCTTAACAAGCAGTCTGACAGCATTGATGGCATGGTGGAAACCATACGTGGCTTTGCCCTGCAAACGCGACTGATTGCGCTTAACGCGGCGATCGAGGCTGCCAAAGCAGGCGCCTCGGGCCGCAGCTTTGCCGTTGTCGCCGCCGAAGTGCGTAGCCTGGCCGCCAACGTCAGCGGCGCTACCGAAGCGATTGAAAAGGTGGTATCCGGCAACAATCAGCTGACCAGAGACGTGCTGAAAGGCATCGAAATCAGCCTGGACAATACCGGGCAAGGCGTCACGCTGATGCGCGAAGCCAGCGAGGTGATCGCCAGCATTCAGCGCAATTCTGAACGCGTGGAGAGCGCCGTCAGAGAAGTTGCTCGTTCGGTTGAAGCGGAATAACAGCACACCGCGAAGAACGATCGGCATTGAATCGTCGGCGCCGGTGCCGACGGGGTGCGGCGATTACCAGGGCGCCCGCTGTTGATCAAACCAGAAGCCCGCCGTCATCTCCGCCCTCTCCTGTTCCGCCAGCCAGACGATACCGGCCGCCGCCTGCTCAACCGTTCGGTAGCCGGTGTGGCCGTTAAAATCGGTGGCGGTATAACCCGGATCAACCGCATTGACGCTGATGTTGTCTTTGATCAGCTCTTTGGCGAACGCCACCGTAACGGCATTAAGCGCTGACTTCGAACTGGTGTAGCCCATCGCCTCAACCTGAGAATAGGGATGGCTCAGATCGGCGACCCATTCCAGCGAACCCAGCCCGCTGCTGACCATGATAATGCGGGCATGCGGCGCGGATTTAAGCAGCGGAAGAAACGCTTGAGTCACCCTGATGACGCCAAACACGTTGGTTTCATAAACGGCCATGATGTCACTGAGGCTTTGTGCGCTGGGAGCAACCGGCTGCGCCCCTGAAATCCCGGCATTATTGATCAGCAGATCCAGCTTGCCCTCTTCTTCCTGTACCCGCTGCGCCGCGGCCTGAATGCCCGGCAGGCTGGTGACATCCATGATGATTAACCGCACGTTGATGCCTTCCGCAGCCAGCCTGGCAACGGCCACCTCGCCACGTTGTTCGTCGCGGCAACCCAGCCAAATCGTATAGCCCCGCTGACCTAATTGCCTGGCCGTCTCAAAACCGATGCTTTTGTTGCCGCCCGTGATAAGTACGCTCTTGCTGTTCATGTGGGTTTCCTGAAGATAAATGCCTTTCTGCTTAACAGGCGTTTTTTGTGTTCTGAATTTATAGCCCGCCTGATAGTTTTGATAAACGGGCACAATAAGAACAGGCTGATCGGTATGGCGAACAATAGCGATGCGAGCGGAATGGAGAACCTGGCGGTTTTTCTGACGGTGTTTAACGAGAAGAGCTTTCGCACGGCGGCGATCCAGCTTGGCCTGTCGCCCTCCACGGTCAGCGAGAAAGTTTCGGCGCTTGAGCGCAGCCTTGGCGCACGCCTGTTTACCCGCACCACACGCAGCGTCAGGGCGACCGAAGCGGGTCAGGCGCTGGCCGAGCGCATCGCTCCGCTGCTTACGGAGGTGCGCGCCGCGCTCAATGATGTGACTACGCTGCAGCAGGATTTGCGCGGTACGCTCAAACTGAACGTAACCGGCGCCGTCATGGTGGACATCTTACCGCCGCTGCTGGATCGCTTTCTCTCACAGCATGCGCAGATTCGTGTGGAGCTGATGGTCGATGATCGGCTGGTGGACGCCACGCTGGCGGGCTGCGATGCGGGCATTCGTTACGGCGAACATCTGGCGAAGGATGCCATCGCGGTGCCCATTGGGCCGCGTATCCAGCGCCTGGCGCTGGCCGCCTCGCCCGCCTATCTCGCGTCGCGCGACCGCATTACTCATCCAACTGATTTACCTGAACATAACTGCATACGGCTGAAATTTTCCAGCGGCGCGCTGGTGCCGTGGGATTTCAGTCGTAACGGACAGATGCTGCGCGTGGATCCGCCAGGACGGCTGATCATTGGGGTCGATGGCGCATCGGCAGCCATCGACTTTGCGCGCAACGGCAACGGCATCATCGCGACGTTTGAAAACTGGCTACAGCCGCATTTCGACGCGGGCGATCTCTTGCCGGTTTTACCGGAATGGTGGTCGTCGTTTGAGGGGCCGTGGCTCTATTTCTCCAGCCGCTTTATGACTGCTCCACTGCGGGCGTTTGTCGATTTTCTGCGCGAACAAGAGGCATAACGCGCGATGCTCAGCCGGTGATTCGCCAGGCCGGTTGCGGATTATGCCACGGTGCGACCTCTATAACCGAAACCGCTGCTGCATCGCCTCTGCCAGTAACGTGACGGCCTCATCGCCCACAGAGGCGGCGCTGCGCATAAACACGATGTCATGGTCAGCAATCGGCGGCATGCCATCGAGTATCTGCATGCGTTCGGTGACTTTGCCGCGGTCAATCAGGCTGAGAGCCAGGCCCGCTTCCACACAGGCTTTAACCGCCTGATTGGAGTGGCTTTCGAGCACAATGCGTACACGGTGACCAGATGCGTTTAACGCTTCGATCATCGCCTCGCGGTAAGGGCATTGCACGGCGTGCACCGCCAAAGGCAAAGGATCGCGGCGCAGCAGATCGCTGCCAATAGGCCCGACCCAAACCGGCGTGGTCGACGTCAATAACTGGCTGTGCGAGCCAGCATACCCTTTCAGCTGCGTTACCACCGCCGTTTGCACGTTGTCACGCTGCACCCATTCTCTGAGCAGATAACTTGGCCCGGTCTTCAGCTCCAACACCACATTGGGCCAGGCGGCGGTAAAAATCGGCAGGATGTCGCGAATAACGTGCAGCGCATATTCATCGGGCACGCCCAGGGTAATACGCCCGACCAGATCGGTGCCGTGCAGATCGGCCAGCACCCGATCGTGCGCGTGTAACAGTTCGGCGGTGGAGGCCAACAAACGCTTGCCGAGCGCGGTCAGGGAAACGGATTGGTTATCGCGATTCAATAGCCGTCCGCCTGCCACCGCCTCAAGACGCTGAATGTGCACGCTCACCGCCGCCGGACTTTTGTGCAGCTGTTCAGCGGCCGCGCTGAATTTCCCGATGCGCACCACGGCATGAAAGGTGCGTAATAGATCGATGTCGAGAGTCGCATTCATGATTTAACCTTTGTGAACGACTGATGCACAATATTTTGATTTACCAGATTACCCCAGTTGCCTAGCCTTGAGGAATGAACAAAACATTCCCGCTCCAACTTAACCCTGCACTACGTGGCCACTGGCTGCACACTCTGCCGCTGCCACTGCTGGAAGCCGGGCTGGTAATCGCCTGGAGTTCAGGGTTTATCGGCACCCGTTTTTCTATCGATTACGCCCCGGCGTTGCTGGTGGTCTTCTGGCGCTGCGTGGTGGTTTCTCTGTTACTGCTGCCCTTTGTGCTGCGGCCGTTGCGGCAAACCTCGTTTCGCGTACTGCTGAAAAACGCCGCCATCGGCTTGCTGGCGATGGCGGGCTACATGACCGGCGTCACACAAGGCATTGCGCTCGGCGTACCGGCGGGTCTGGCCGCGCTCTGCGCCGATCTGCTGCCGCTGGGCATGGCGCTGTTGGCGGCGGCCTGTCTTGGCGAGCGACTGGCACCGAAAATCTGGCTGGGGCTGATCCTCGGGCTGGTTGGCGTGCTTACCGTTACTCACAGCGTGCTCGGGCTGGGCGACGCGCCGCTGTGGGCCTACGGTTTGCCGCTGGCAGGCATGTTATCGCTGGCGGTCGCCACCCTGTGGCAAAAGCGCGCCAGCGACGCCTCGACAATGGGCCTGCTGCCTAACCTCTGGTTACAGTGTTTTGTGTCGAGTTTCGCCTTCGCCCTCATTCAGGGTAGCCAGGGCAGTCTGGCACCGATTCCCTCAACGGGCTTCGCGCTGAGCGTGTTATGGACGGTGGGGCTGTCAACCTTCGGCGGCTACGGGCTGTACTGGATTTGCCTGCGCCGCAGTTCGGCAACCCGCGTGGCCAGCGTGCTCTATCTCAGTCCGCCCATTACGCTGCTCTGGGCGTGGATGATGTTCGGTGAGCCGCTCTCCTGGCAGATGGCGTTGGGAATGATGATTTCCGCCATCGGCATCGCGCTGGTGATGCGCGCCGAGCGCCGCTGAGCCAACCGGGCATCTGATTTATTGCTGTTCAGATCCCGGCCGCCGCCAGCAAGAAAATTTTCTTTTCGCGGGAATAAGCTTTCCGGTGGTTCGTCTTATCTGCTCTCAGATAACCGACGAGCGCATGATATGACACAACCTTCACTTTCCAATCGCCAAAAGCTGACCCGGCTTTTGCTGGTAGCCGCTGTTCCGCTGGCGTTGATTTTACTGTTTTTATGGGCAGGCGGTTGGCTGACGCCTCAACGGCTGTCCGCCGATAAAATGATTGTCGCGCTCGAGCAAACCGGCGGAAAACACCCCGGTTATCGCCGCAATCATGCAAAAGGCATCTGTATCCTGGGTGATTTTATCGCCAACGGCCAGGCCAGCAGCCTTTCCCGTGCGGCGCTGTTTGCACCGGGCAGCACGCCGGTAACAGGACGCTTAGCGATTGCGGGCGGTAATCCCGCGGCACCCGATTACGCCGTTCCGGTTCGCAGTATGGCGCTGTTATTCCAGCAGGCGAACGGGGAACAGTGGCGTACCGGCATGAATGCGATACCGTTTTTTCCGGTCGCGACCGTTCAGGGGTTTTACGATCAGCAAGAGGCGTCACGGCCCGATCCCGCAACCGGCAAGCCCAACCCGGCCAGCATGCAAGCGCTGGTGCATAAACATCCGGAAATCGCCCATTTTATCCGCTGGGTAAAACAGGCCGTTCCCGCTTCAAGCTGGAGCAGCGAGCGATACAACAGCCTGAACGCCTTTCTGTTTGACGACGCTTCCCATCATCAACATCTGGTTCGCTGGAGCATGGTGCCCCATACGCCACGGCAACCGATGACCACAACAGAACAAGGCGACAACGATTTTCTGCAAAAGGATCTACAGCAGCGCCTGGCGACGGGGCCACTAAAGTGGGATTTGATCATTACCCTGGCGGGCGCGGGCGATGCAGGAAACGATGCGTCGCGCGCGTGGCCCGCCGATCGTCAGACCGTTAATGCCGGCACGCTGGTGATCAACCGTGCAGTGCCTCAGCGGGAAGGGAAATGTAATGACATTAATTATGACCCGCTGATTCTGCCCGATGGCATCGCCGCATCTGACGATCCTTTGCTAAATGCGCGTTCCGCGGCCTACGCCAAATCCTATAACCTTCGCACCCGCGAGCAGTCAGGGCATTCACTATGAAACAGGTTACCCATTTTCACCCTGCGCTACGCGTGGTGCACTGGCTAATGGCCGCGCTGATTCTGTTCATGCTGTTGATCGGCGTGGCCATGGTCTCTACCGTTTCTTCGTTACATGCTTTGCTGGTATCAATTCACAAGCCGCTGGGCCTGATGATCCTGGTGCTGGTGCTGGCACGCCTGTGGTTACGGTTCTGTACCGCTGTTCCGGCGTTGCCTCACTCGATTCCGGGCTGGCAACGTGCCATGGCGCATCTTTCACACTGGGCGCTGTATGCCATGATGCTGGCGCAGCCGCTAATTGGCTGGGCTATGCTTTCAGCAGCGGGCTATCCGGTGACGCTGGGAGGTGGCCTGGTATTACCGCCGATTGTGCCAATCAATAACGGCAGTTATGCGCTGTTGCGTTCTCTGCATTCGATCGTTGCGTTGCTGCTGTTCCTGACCATTATGGTGCATCTGGCGGCGGCACTGCTGCATGTCTTGATCCTGCGGGACGGCGTGTTTGCCAGTATGGCGGGAAAGCGCAAACGCTGAGGGTCCTCTGTGTCACATCTTACTGATGAAGAAATTCGCGATGTTATGCCGCATTTGCAACGTTTTGCCCTGTGGCTGACTCGAAATCCACACAGCGCTGAGGATCTGGTGCAGAGCTGTCTGTTTAAAGCGCTGACGCACAGCGCACAGCGTAAACCTGAACACAGCCTGCGGGCATGGTTGTTCTCTATTCTTTATCGACAGTTTATTGATGGCGAACGGCGAGGTAAGCGTTATCGGGCTATCCTGGCATTTTTTACTGGTGAAGAGCGCTCAGGCCCGTCGGTGGAATCAATGGCGATTGCCGACGACACGCTGGCGCTCTTCGCCACGCTGCCCACCGATTATCGGGCGATACTGTTGCTGGTGAGCGTGGAAGAGTTGAGTTACAAAGAGGCTGCTATGGCATTAAATATCCCGCTGGGCACGGTGATGTCTCGCCTCTCACGGGCGCGTAAACTGCTGCATGAAAAACTGGAAGGTCAGGCCGCACCACTGCCATTGAGGAGGCTAAAATGACGCCCGGTGAACAGGAACTGCATGCGTGGATGGATGGCGAAGTTGACGATGCCCGCGCCGAAAAGATAGAACGTTATCTGGCGGAGAACCCGCAGATCGCCGCCGAAATGGCGGCGTTGCGTCAGGATAAGCAGCTTTTACGGCAGGCGATGCATCGGCAACCGCCGTATGCCACCAACGTTGATGCGCACTATTTTCATCGACGTTTACGCCAGCAGAGGTTCAGGAAACTGGCGCTGGCCTGCGTGCTGGTGTTGTCAGTCGGTATCGGCGGCATTACCGGCTGGCAAATCAACGCACAGATGAATGCGCATCTGCCCATGGAAGATGCTGTTCAGGCGTTCCGGCTGTTCGGCGATGAAAGCCAGTTGCCGCTTGATGTCAGCGCCGCTCAACAAGCGGATCTGACGCGCTGGGTAACCCGCTATTTTATTCATGGCGATTTGCCGCCCAACCTTGAGCAGTATGGCTTTAAACCGCTTGGCGCCCGTCTGATGGCAACGGCGCAAGGGCCCGCTGCGCTGGTGATGTATGAAGATCCGCACGGTACGCGCCTCGCCTGGTATATTCGCCCACTCAGCCCGATCAAGATGTCCCACGGAGAACGTCAGGCAGAAGATGTCATGGCGCAATACTGGAGTGATGCGCATTACAACTATGCGCTGGTTACGCCGCTGGGTGCGCCACAGGCGGGCGTCGTGCGCAAAGCGTTGTCACCCACAATAAGTTGAAGTTACACGGCAGAGGAAAAAAAAGCTGATGGGTTTATGGTGGGGAGAGGTTGGTTGAAGAAACCACGCGCAACCGGCTTAACGTTAACGCCCTGCCGGTTGCCGTTCTAATCAGAACGCCATGAATTGATGGTGCTCGCAGCGCCGCGGCGCCATCCGGGAACGATGTGAAGATGGCGGCACCTTCACATCGTTTTCCTGAGGAGTGGCCGCGATTATTTCGCCAGCAGTTCCCGACGCACGATCTCAGCACCGGCGCTCAGCGCATGCAGTTTACCTTGTGCGACGTGACGCGATAACGGTGTCATGCCGCAGTTGGTGCATGGATAGAGTTTGTCAGCATCAACAAACTGCAGCGCTTTACGCAGCGTATCGGCAACCTGCTCCGGCGTCTCGATGGTGTTGGTCGCCACATCGATGGCGCCGACCATCACTTTCTTACCGCGAATCAGTTCAATCAGCTCCATTGGCACCCGCGAGTTCTGGCATTCCAGTGAGATGATATCGATATTGGATTTCTGCAGCTTAGGAAAAATTTCCTCATACTGACGCCACTCTGTTCCCAGCGTTTTTTTCCATTCGGTATTCGCTTTGATGCCATAGCCGTAGCAAATATGCACCGCGGTTTCGCATTTCAGCCCTTCGACCGCTCTTTCCAGCGCCGCAATTCCCCAGTCGTTCACTTCGTCGAAGAAGACGTTAAACGCTGGCTCATCAAACTGAATAATATCCACGCCTGCAGCCTCTAATTCCCGCGCTTCCTGGTTAAGGATTTTGGCAAATTCCCAGGCAAGCTTTTCGCGGCTTTTATAGTGGCCATCATACAGCGTGTCGATCATGGTCATCGGGCCCGGCAGCGCCCATTTGATCGGTTGCGTGGTGTGCTGACGTAAAATTTTAGCGTCTTCAACAAAAACTGGCTTCTGACGAACCACTTCACCGATAACGGTCGGTACACTCGCGTCATAACGATTGCGGATGCGAACAATTTCACGCTTTTCAAAATCAACGCCGCTGAGGTGTTCAATGAAGGTGGTCACGAAGTGCTGGCGGGTTTGCTCACCATCACTGACGATATCAATGCCTGCTTCAATCTGATCCTGCAAGCAAACACGCAGCGCATCGAGTTTGCCCTCAGCCAGCTCTTCGCCTTGCAGCTTCCACGGCGACCACAGCGTTTCAGGCTGAGCAAGCCATGAAGGTTTTGGTAAGCTGCCCGACGTTGAGGTAGGTAATAACTTTTTCATAATGGATAACCTTGTAGTTCGATTAATCAAAGAACGGAATTAGCAGACCACTGCTCAAGAACAGCCTGGTAAGGTTTAATGAATGTCTCTTCAGTAAACTTGCCCTGCTCAACAGCCAGCTGGCTACGTTCTTCTCGATCATAAACAATCCGCGTGAACGAATAATCCTGATGACTCAGGCTTGGCTGATAGACGTTCCCTGCCGCAGAATTCGCGTTGTAAATTTCAGGCCGATAAATCTTCTGGAAGGTTTCCATCGTGCTGATAGTGCTGATCAATTCCAGGTTGGTGTAGTCGTTAACCAAATCACCCTGGAAATAAAAGGCCAAAGGCGCAACGCTGCCTGCTGGCATGAAATAGCGCGCGGTTAATCCCATTTTGGCGAAATAGTAATCGGTCAGCGATGCCTCGTCCTGCTGATATTCAATGCCCAGAACAGGATGCACATTGCCCGTGCGGTAATAAGTGTTTTTGCTCGATACGCTCAGGCAGATCACCGGCGGCTTACTGAAGTGCGTGTTATATGCGTCCGAGTTAATGAAGTTTTTGAAAATGTTGCCATGCAAATCACCGAAGTTAGCAGGCATGCTGAATTCATTGCGATTTTTATTGTGTGCTGGCAGCACCACGCTGAAATCGTAATCCCGCACGTAGGAGGAGAAGTTATTGCCCACGATACCTTCAATGCGCTGACCGCTCTGTTTATCGACGACGGTAGTTTTTAAGATTTCAATGACCGGAAAAGCGCCGCCCTTGCCTTCGAGATCAACGTTAAGCTCGGCAGTAATAATCTCCAGCTCAACCGCATAACGATCGCTTTTCGGGTTATCCCATTGCGCCAGCGAATTGAAACGGTTGTCGATCATTACCAATGCGTTGTGCAGGTTTTCCTGACGCTTTTCACCCCGGGCTAAATTCGCAAAGTTGGTGGTGATGCGCGTTTTATCAGAAGGATTATAATTTTCGTCGAAACGAATGCGCTTGAGAGTAAATGCAAAGTTTTTATTCATTGTTATCTGGCATCCTGATTTCTGATAAAAAGCCTGATTGAATAACACATTTTTCAGGCTTTCTTATTCAATGTGTTCGCGATAAATATTTAATAACTGTGCATATTTTATGCCTGACTCCTCGCGTGAAAAAAAGTGATTTAATTTCATTCAACATGAACTTTATTCATGTTCAAGCAGAGTATCAGTGCCAGCAAGGATAGAGTCGCACGCTTACACAGGGATTCACTTCCGAGATCAGGGGGTTAGCGCGGATTAAGGTGATGAGCGGATGATGAAGAATAATGAGGATGGCAGGCACGGCCTGTGTTGCGCGCGCCAACATGCTGACACATCATGTTGTGTAGGCATTCCGTTTTTGTCTATTACGGATGCTCTATCTTCGGGTTTATTGGAGGATAAGGCGCAAGCGGATGAGAGGGGCTTTATGCGATTACCCTGAACCTGAGGCTGCTGGGATCGTTATCCAGCCTGAGTTGATTACTTAAATGGCTTTGGAGAGAACGCTATGTCCATCATGGATTCACTTCTGACATTTAGTTTGGCCGCTGTGCTGTTGACCTTAACACCGGGGCTGGATACTGCACTGATATTGAGAACGGCCACAACAGAAGGAAAAAACCAGGCTATTCAGGCGGCGCTGGGCATTAATACCGGCTGTTTACTGTGGGGCGTGGCGGTTGCTTTTGGGTTAGGAAGCGTTGTAGCAGTTTCAGAGCTTGCTTATGACATCCTGAAATATTGTGGCGCAGCCTATCTGGGTTGGCTGGGCATTTGTATGCTGGTGCGCCCCAGGAAGCAATTAATCGTGGCTGATGCTTCCAACAAGACGGCTTCAAACTGGTTTCTGAAAGGCGTTCTCGGCAATGCCCTCAACCCTAAAGTAGGCATCTTTTATGTCTCTTTTTTGCCCCAGTTTATTCCTCAGGGGCACTCTCCCGTTATCTGGACTTTTGGGCTGGTGACTATTCATATAACAATGGGTATTGTCTGGTCGTTGATGCTCATTGGCGCGACGCGCCCGCTGGCCTCTCTGTTACGAAAAGAGAAAGTGATTCGCTGGCTGGATCGCACCACCGGTCTGGTTTTTCTTTTATTTGCAGCACGGCTGGCAATCAGCAGGCGTTAATTTCTCAGCGTCCGGGCCAGGTTAATGCCCGCCAGGCCCTGAACCGCCGCCGTCGCCGCCGCCTGAATACCCTGCTGAACCGGGCCGCCGGTGCCCATTTTGCTGGCGATCATCGCCCGGTTATACAGCGTCTAGTTAACATGTCCGTTGAGCGAGGCAGGTAACAGTAGCAGGGTGTGGGCGCGGACTGAGCAGCGGATAACAGTAAAGTGATTATCGGTGACGATAGGCTGACCGGTTTCGTTATTATTCTGTATTAAAAGTGATGAATAGCCGGACATTACTTCTCTGGTTTTTGCTCCCGTAAGCCAATGGATTTAGGGCTTGTTGGTAAAACGTCTGGCTGGTATCTTATTACTTAGAAATCAGAATGATATGTAATTTAATATATCATTCAAAGTTCTGCTTGAAGGCGATAAGCCAACTTATATACATCATCAACAAACAGCTTTTCGTCTTTTCGGTTTTTAAAATAAGATGAGGAAATTTCATTTGCACTGAGTATGTCATTATATCGTTTAGCTCATTCATCAGTGGCTAATTTTTCAATTCCAGAGATATAGTTTCATTTTTACGGAACATCGCAATTTCTCTCCCACAAACATCCGTTTTTACTATGGGTATGTCGATATTACATGTCTTACAATTTATCATGGCTGAATAGATTGGCATACCAAGCCCAGCATTTTATAGTCAACCATTCCACCAACACTGACAGATTAAATTACCATTTCAGCAATACGAACTTTTGATGGTTCTATTTTTTAAAATTGCATTACATATTGCTTAACAATATGCTGCAATCCTGCTTTTAAAGCATCTTACTTAAGGGGTTTTATTTTTCGCTGCCGTCCTTTTTTGTACCAATGGCATTTCTAAAAGGAAATTCATCCCTGCATTTTTATTTTACTAGAAATGAAATAACAAGTCATGAATTTAATAAAAATAAGATCGCACCTCCTCGTATTTTATTTTCTAATTTCATTAAAGTTACCAATCATAACAATCTCGGAAGACTTAAAATCCTCATCACCTAATAAAACAAATACCACAGCACCTTGCAACAAGATATAGTCCAAAACTTTTCCAAAGGAGTTTTTTTGTATGACCGAAATAAAACCATCCTTATCAAAGCAACAATTATCCATAAAAAAATAAAAGCTTTTATCTTTGTATGATGTTGTCATAATCATGTCATGTAAATTTTCAAGCCCCAACTTAGCAAACCCGTGCAGCTTTATTTTTTTATCTTTTATCGAAAAAACGCAATTTTTTTCCTTAAGAAAACTGTAATCTTTACAACTATAAGGTTTTAAACCCCAAAATCCTTTATGACGATTTATTTTGGTATCATCCAACCATGGTGCTAATTCACCATAGAAAAATAGTGATTTATTCTCTGCTGGATAACCCAGCCATTTCAACATGTCATTGAATATCAGAAAGTAGCCTTCATTCCTGTTATTGCTATATAATTCAAAACTCGTAGCTTTGTAGTCAGACGTTAATTCATTGATGTAATCAAAACAGATGACATCATTATCCTTCTTAATGGTTTCTGTACTTCTTATCTTGTATCTAATATTCATAATGATTATCTAACTCGTCATTGAAATGTGGGCCTCTATTTTGCGGGTCATTCTCACCAAAAAAATGACCTTTTGCATCATCCCTAATAATTAGAGTTTTGATTTTTCCATTCGCATCTCTTATATCAAACTCATAATTTTTACCAGGTTGTAACTTACCACGGC
This sequence comes from Duffyella gerundensis, assembly GCF_001517405.1. NCBI lineage: Bacteria > Pseudomonadati > Pseudomonadota > Gammaproteobacteria > Enterobacterales > Erwiniaceae > Duffyella > Duffyella gerundensis. The sequence goes on from NZ_LN907828.1 coordinate 219,072, forward strand.
GATCATAATTAGGGGTCACTCTATCCGGGTGTTTTGACACTGGTATACCAGACTGCCTCTTCGCCTCTTTAAAGGCCCCTGAGCGACCAGCTCCCACAGGTGAAAGACTTGCAGCTTTATCTCCTTTAGCCAGATAAACCAGATCATCCTTATTCTGCTGCGCGATCGGCGTTACCGTGGTGTTTTCGCCCGTATCAGGCACACCATCATTATTTCCCGTATTGCGGGCTTCCTGCTCACCAGACCGGTCCGGCGTGACCAACGACGTTCCCTTGTTTTCACCCTGCGCCGGATTAACCAGCCTGCCACTTGTCTCATCCCTATCTGGCTGAGGAAAGACAGGATTAGCCCTTTTGGATCCTGAGCTACCATGTAATGGTAAACTTCACGCTGTTCTGGAGTCAGTTTTTCTATCAAATCGGCACGGCCCGTTGCGGCAACGCCCAATACATACTCTTTATCAGTATCAGAAAGCTTATCAAGCTCGGTGACTGCGGTACCAATTCCCAGCAGATTTCCCAAACCTTCTTTTATCAGCACATTATGACAGGCTGCGACTTGAGTGCATCCTTGTGCGACAAGCCTTATTCCTTGACTCAACACGGCAAGGTTATTCTCTACCTCATTTTACCACGCCTGCGCACCCGCCACGGCGCAGCCCGCGCGCGCTCCGACTGTCCTACTCTTCGTCATAATTGTTGTGCTCAGGCGATAATTCTGCCCGTACGATTACCTTCAACCTAGCATCCGAAACTACCGCTAGTAATATTTACCCAATGTAATTGCACATTTCTTATGATTTCCGCATTATTTAGCGCCGGAGCCTGCGTCGAAATTTAAGCACTGCACCGCTTTTGGATAAGATAGGGTAAAACAATCCCGGCCATTCATGCAGGGATTTTGAGGCTTAGTAGAAATCTGGATCTATCTTCTCTTTCTCTTTCTCTTTCTCTTTCTCTTTCAGAATCTCAATAAAGCGCCTGTAACTTTCCAAGTCCTCCTCAATTAAATCATCCAGTAATCCTTCTGCTATCAGTGGTTTAAAAAACACACCATCTTCAAAAAAAATAAATTCACCTGACATGGATGAATCAACTACTTTAACTTCATCTACATCAAAAGCAGACAAACCATAATCTTTAATTAACCCATAAAAATAGAGTTTCCCATTTATCCAGTAAACTGCATAGACATCTATTAATGCCCCATCCTTTTCTTTTATCCTCATTTAATGGTGTCCTTAATTGAATCAATCACTTTAGCAGGGTCACTAACATCCCTTTGAGGCGTGGTAATCTTCATATCATAAGCTTTGTTTGTCATGGAATTATATTGGTAATGTACTGTTATTGTTGAATCATTAGAGAGTTTTTTCTTTACTTCTATTTTCTGAAAGCCTGCATATTTTGGAAAGCGTGGATCCTTATTCATTCCTTTAAGCGGTACTCCAGCAGAGCTTGGATTAGCCCGAATCTGATTCCAACTAATTTTTCATTAAGATCACGTGGAAAAGGATTCTGTATCCCTTTGGCTGTCGTTGTGAATTCAGCTCTGTTAATTAACTCCTGCTGTTCCTTAGTAAGCCGCTAGATTGGATTATTTGCTGCCGGTTTTTCAACAGTTAATCCAAATATGACACCTGCCAATACTGCCTTACCAATGTTGTTTCTATGCAGTTCCGTATTGTTAGCCACCGGTTCAAGCTCGGAGATTGAGTAGGCAATCAGTTGTTGACATTTTTTATTACAGTCCAGAAATGCTTGTAGTACTTTCAGCTTCTTAAGCTCTGTTTTCTGGTCTCTAATCGAAATTGCTGTTGCAAGCGCCTTATCTTGCTTCTCTGCATCCAGCTTTTTCAGATCTGTTACATACTGGTCTCTCTCCTCATCAGTCTTTGCATTTGCATATTTCTCAACGAATGACGTGATGTCACTATCACTCAGCCAGTTATTCTCAACCACATTTTTCCCTGCCTGCGCGCCCGCCACCGCGTGCGCGATCAGGTTGGCCTCAACGTTCACCACCTCTTTGCCGTCCGGGCCTTTCGTTGTCGTCAGCGTATGTATCTGCTCCGCCAGGATTACCGTATCTGAACCGGGGTTATTTTCCAGGATCGCTTAAATAATATTGGCACTTTCCGGTAAGTCACCTTTCACCATCAGCGCCAGATCGGCCTGGACCTGTTCCGGTGGCAGTTTCTTATCTTGGGCATATTGCACATAAGAGGTGACCGACTGACCGTAATCAATCGCTTCTGATGGCAGTATATTATTCCACCCATCACCCAGTGCATTATTCTCAACAGTCTTGCTTAGAAGGAAAACGAAAGAATCAGGGTTTCAACCCTACTTGACTTCATTGAAGGCCCGAATTATCGGGCCTCATTTCCTTAACTGACCAGCATTAGGCCTGGTGGCCAGGATCTTTTTTAGTCTTTAAGGCTATGATAAAAACTAATAACACTTTTTAAATCGGTATTCCATTCCGATATTTTCATGCCATCTTCATTATACGTTGTTCGCGGTTCAGTAAAACTATTTATAGTTTCAGGAGTGAACCCTGGACATTCATCTAAAAATAAAATGCTATTTTGAACGAAAACAACATCACCAGAAAAATACAATACCCAAGTAAATATAAAATTTGTATTGGCAGGCTCATACATAGAAACAGCTAAAGTAGCATGCTTTTTATTTGCCAAGCCTTCTTCAAGAGAACCTCGCCAGTTATCTTTGTAGTCATTTATATTCCAGTAAGATAGAGGTATATTCATCATTTCTGAAAATTCATCAACAATTATCAATGCTGGTAAGACGCATTCGCCCTCAATATCCACTGGTTTATCTTCTGGGAAGATACCAAACATATGTCAATCCTTAATCCTGTTTAGATCGCTATCATAAGTGCCCATACGTTTCCCTCTACGGTCAAACATTTTCCAACCATTGGTAACATTATGGCTGTCGACATCAGGCGTAATATATGCTTTACCATCAAAAAATACAGGTTGACCATGAGAATTGAATGGAGCCTTAGGTGCCGGAATTCTTCGGTCAAAACCTAAATGCCCAGCAGCTTCTTGAGCCTCTTTTCCTTTAAGGGCCAGATAAGCCAAATCATCTTTATTCTGCTCAGGAATCGGTGTAACCGTGGTATTCCCGCCCGTATCCGGCATACCATCCGTACTTCCGGTATTGCTGGATCCCTGCTCACCAGACTGATCCGGCGTGATCAGCGAAGTTCCTTTATTCTCATCCTGCACTGGATTGACCAACTTACCACCCGTCAGGTCATCATTAACAGGCACCGTTTCAGTTCTGTTACCAGCGCCATCCTGATGCTGCTGATTCTGTGCCACATTCGTGTCGCGCGATTTTGCAGCCTCATCATGCGCTTCAACGATTGCACGACCGTCAGTGATCGGCGGCGTATCCGCCTCCGTTCCTGACCCTTTCAGAGTCTTATCCAGCTCCGATGCAATTTTGTTATTCGCATTCTGAACTACCTTGTCACCCGGACTCATTGGTCATCCTGGAACGGGTACCAGCACAGGCCTTGGCAAGAGAAGATTATTATTTTCCAATGCATTTTTCCCTGCCTGCGCGCCCGCTACCGCACCGCCCGTGCTGTCTCCGGCCACGCCGCCCGCAAGGCCCGCCGCCAGCGTGCCCAGCGTGCTGATGGTCTGCCGCTGCTCTTCGCTCAGGTCTTCGCGCTTAACTCCCGGATACATCTGCTGCGCAATGAACTCGCCCATCGCCGCCCCGGATGCACCGGCCAGCGCGGGGTTGCCCGCCGCGTATGCCGTCACCGCGCCCACCACCGCGTGTGCGATCAGGTTGGCCTCAACGTTGACCACCTCTTTGCCGTCCGGGCCGTTGGTTATGGTCTGCTGATGGATGATTTCTGCCAGGTACGGTGCCGCCACGGCGGTCAGCGCCTGGGCCAGGTTACTGCCCGCCAGGCCCTGAACCGCCGCCGTCGCCGCCTGAATACCCTGCTGAACCGGGCCGCCGGTGCCCATTTTGCTGTCCAGCATCGCCCGGTTGTACAGCGTCTGATAAACCTGACCGGTGATGTCGGCGACGGTCGGCTCCAGACCTGGATTCGCCTTGCGCCACTCCGCCTCAGCGTCCCGCTTCTGCTTCGGCGAGATCTCTTTCATCTTACCCGTGGCGGCTTTCGTCGCCGCAATCTCCCCCTGCGTCCGGGCAATATCCGCCACCTGCGAGCCGATTTCCGCCAGCTGCTGCGCCGTTTCCATTCGCCGCTGCTCTTTCTCCCTGTCGAAGATTTTATCAAGCCCCGGATTCGCACCTGCAGCGTCGCGGCTCAGGTCCGCCACGTTTTGTGTCTGGTTCGCCCCGTCGCGGATAACAAGGGTGCCTTCACTGACCGCCGCCTTCGTGGTGGACGATGCGCTGCCGCTGCTGTTCATCCCCGCCAGCAGGCTGAAACGCTGATGCCGTAGCCACCCGACCCGGCGGTCAGGCCGATACCCAAGCTGCCGCCCTTGCTGCTGTTAGTGCTGTCGGTGCGCTCGGTGTTCTGCGCTGAAAGCAGGCTGATGTCGTTTTTCGCCGTCAGCCCGAGGTCGCCGCCCGCCTGAAGCTGGCTGCCCTGCATGAGGATGTCGCCCGCGCTGCCCGGCTGTGCGCCGGTGGCGGTGATGATAAGGTTAATTGAGTTACTGCGTTTATCAGGTAACTGACTAGCTATAAAGTAAAAATCCCGGCCGGCGGGCTGTTTTTGTTACTTATTTCATTGAGGCTTATTGTAATAATCTGGTAATTTGTATCCTTCAGGTATTTCAGGCCAGGTGTCCTGCTGATTTATCATTATCACGTCATCTACGATATCTTGATAAAGATTTGACATGTTTAACGATGCCATTCTCACTCGCGTTAATGCGCATCTAATAGCTATTTTATCTTTAGCTTTTATTGTTTTTTCAAGCAATTCCGTTGCATTAAGAAAATCGGCAGCATAGTCTTCGTAGTTTTCAACAACCTCCGATTCAATATTGATTTCGGATTCTATTTTTTGATCAGCAACAAGATTGAGTAGGCTGTATTTAAGTTTATTCAAAGATGACATCATTTTATTTTTCGACCTTCAGCTTCAGCTTGTTGAGTTTTTCTTTCATTTACAGAACCATCCAAATTCAGAACAGCCCTGAAGTTTCCTCGTTTATCAAAAATTTCGATATGATCCTTGTGTAACCCCCCCCCCAGATAGAACTGATCTTCTTTTTTAATATAATCCCCAATATTGTCCGTAGCCTTACAGATGCTTTGTCCCTGACACTGCTGATCAGTTTTTTGAGTATTACCCTTAACGGTATTACCAAAACCATGTTGTTTTAGGAGTTCACCCATTTTACCTGCAGAATTTTTATTTGGCCCAAAATCCTCAGCCAGATAAGCAAAATCATCCTTATTCTGAGCGGGAATTGGCGTAACCGTGGTATTGCCTCCCGTGTCCGGCAGACCATCCGTATTACCGGTATTGTCTAATGCCTGCTCACCAGATCGATCCGGCGTAACCAGTGACATTCCTTTATTTTCATCATGAAAAGGATTAATCCGCTTTCCGCCGGTCAGATCATCATTCACCGACACAGTTTACGTTTTAATGCCTGCGCCGCTGTTATGTTACTGGGTTGCTAACACTTTATCATTACACCGCTTTTATTCGCCCGTCAGGCCGCGTCCAAGTCTTCTGTTAATCAGGATCTGAGGGCGAGGATATATTGGCTTTGCGTTCGTCTATTTTAGCCAAAACCCAGGAACCTAATCCTCCCGCAACCCCTGCGATAGTGCTTATAACGCTTATATCTATAATATCTTCTCTCGTTAAACTGACTTTACCGTCAAAAATGAAGTCAATGACAGCACTAGCTATAAAGAAAAAACAACAGGAAACCAAATAAATCACACTTAAGAACAAAAGCCTTAAGAGCTGCCATAGAGCTGGTGACATATTAGCAAGTTGCTCGTTGGTAATTGCAACGGTTTCCTTGCCCATATCTACCGATATCTTTAACTCCATCCGTTGTTAGCTTCGCCCCGGCCATAGTCGTCAGCACGATCTCGTCTTACTTCAACATGATATCATTCACTTGAAATAGACCAAATTTGAAGCGTAGCAGAGGCCGTTTTTTATATGAGCTTCTGAAAAGATGCCGGGGATAGGATAAGATCGATACTTTATGTAATATTTTTCACTGCTTGCTCAATAAGAGAATTAAATTCATAAAAGCTAAAATTCCAGGATATTTTCTCAGGGCAGTTGAAAATCTCAATTCGCAAACCAACTTCAGGTTCATTTGAAATTTCTGCAACCTGATTACTTCCACAGAAAATCTCATACACGACATTTTCTCTATCCGGAAGGCTGGCAACATTTGCTGTTAATTTACTTGTCATTTTGGTGGCTCCAGAAACCCTATTAGTTTACCTTGTGCATCATAACGCAATCCACGTCCACTTGAAGAGATTACGTCAGTAACTTGTCCATAACGACCTGTATTACTTTTAATGACTGATTTATTAGGATCATTCAAAATTCTATCTACAATTGTCTGACCCTGTTAATTTATTGCTGATGGATTGCCTTTAGCTGACGGAAAAACACTACCCTCACGACTCCCGTGTTTCTGAAGAGCTCGTCCGGCAAGAGTTAAATCACCTTTTTTAGACGCCGGGTCTGTATGCTTCGCACCATCAGAGAGTTCATCAATAGACCATTTACTTATTTGCTCTCTCGTATTTGTTTTTTGACCTGCCTCACTATTCCGTGCTTTCTCCTCATCCTGAGGTTCCCAGCCACCCGGAGATCCAGATCCTGCGCCCCCAGCTCTTCTTTCTGAGCATCCGTCAGATCCTTCGCCACATTCGGGTCGCGCGATTTGGCAGCCTCATCACGCGCTTCAACGATTGCACGACCATCAGTAATCGGCAGGGTATCCGCCTCCGTTCCTGACCCTTTCAGGGCCGTATCCAGTTCCGATGCAATTTTGTTATTCGCATTCTGAACTACCTTATCACCCGGACTCATTGGTAATCCCGGAACCGGTACCTGCACAGGCCTTAGCTGTATAATATTATTATTTTCCAGCGCATTTTCCCTGCCCGGACCTTGTCTGTCTGGCTGATGGTCGCCAGCTCATTCGTTTCGTCCGGCGTTATGATTCCGGCTTTGTCCTTACATTCCAGTACCGCTTTTCTTTCCGCTTCCTGAACGCTCAGCCAGTTATTCTCAACAAAAAAGCTAATGCACTGATTTTAAATACCAATCAGCAAAAAGTTCGTTTTGCGTGGGGTGTGGGGATTTTGAGGTGAGAAACAGGCTATCGTTAAATAGCCTGCTGGGATGGATTCAGATATTGCCGAATAGTATTGCGGAGCAAAAAAAACCGCCTGTTGAGGGCAGAGGCAAGATCAATAAAAATCTGATTCGACTAACCCTTCCGACTTTATGATATGAAGGAAGCGGTTATAGGCAACATCATCCCGCTCTAATATATCATCCAGTAATTTTTCTTTCATCAAAGCCCAGTGCTGGATGCTCTTCGCATTATTTTCAAAATATATTGCACTGAAGCTTATTTCTGGATCAACTATAGATACCTGGCTTGCTCTATATGCAAGCAAACCACCATAGTTTTTGGGAAGCCCATAAAAATAGGTCTCATCACCAAACCAATAAATAGCAAAAACATTTATGATAGTCCCATCTGATTCTTTTATTTTCATTTAACCTGCCCTTTAATATTCTCGATCACATCTGCCGGGTTAGAGCTAACCCTTTGGGGAGTATCAATTTTCATATCATAGGCTTTGCCAGTAGTAAAGTTATACTGATAATGAACGGTGATTGATTCTCCCTTAGCATTTTTCTGGACTACCTGCATTTTTTGAAATCCTGCACTTGCAGGAAAACGAGGGTCATTATTCATACCAATCAGCTTTTCACCTGCTGCCGGATTTTCCTGCACCTGCTTCAAAACTATTTGTTCATTCAAATCCCTTGGTACTGCTGATTGTTTACCCGGCTTGGCCGTCGATATTTTCTCTGCCGCACTAATCAGAATTTTGTTATCAATAACCTTCGCAGCTTTTCCGACAAGTGAAAGCGCTTTTTCTGCCGGAATAGAAGTCAGCAACGCAAGCGCATAATCCTTCGCTTCTTTCGCTGTCAGTACCGCCATTACCGTATCTGAACCGGGGTTATTTTCCAGGATCGCTTTAATAATGTTGGCACTTTCCGGCAGATCGCCTTTCACCATCCGCGCCAGATCGGCCTGTACCTGTTCTGGCGGCAGGTTTTTATCCTGTGCATATTGCGCGTAAGACTGCACCGACTGGCCATAGTCTATTGCGCCTGATGGCAGTATATTGTTCCACCCATCGCCCAGCGCATTATTCTCAACCGCATTTTTCCCTGCCTGCGCGCCCGCCACCGCGCTGCCCGCGCTGTCTCCGGCCACGCCGCCCGCAAGGCCCGCTGCCAGCGTGCCCAGTGCGCTGATGGTCTGCCGCTGCTCTTCGCTCAGGTCTTCGCGCTTAACTCCCGGATACATCTGCTGCGCAATGAACTCGCCCATCGCCGCGCCGGATGCACCGGCCAGCGCGGGGTTGCCCGCCGCGTATGACGTCACCGCGCCCACCACCGCGTGCGCGATCAGGTTAGCCTCAACGTTGACCACCTCTTTGCCGTCCGGGCCGTAGGTTATGGTCTGCTGATGGATGATTTCTGCCAGGTACGGTGCCGCCGCGCCGGTCAGCGCCTGGGCCATGTTGCCCCCCGCCAGCCCCTGCACCGCCGCCGTCGCCGCCTGAATGCCCTGCTGAACCGGGCCGCCGGTGCCCATTTTGCTGTCCAGCATCGCCCGATTGTACAGCGTCTGATAAACCTGACCGGTGATGTCGGCCTGCGTTGGCTCCCTGCCCGGATTCGCCTTGCGCCACTCGGCCTCTGCGACCTGCTTCTGCTTCGGCGAGATCTCCTTCATCTTACCCGTGGCGGCTTTCGTCGCCGCAATCTCCCCCTGCGTCCGGGCAATATCCGCCACCTGCGAGCCGATTTCCGCCAGCTGCTGCACCGTTTCCATTCGCCGCTGCTCTTTCTCCCTGTCGAAGATTTTATCCAGCCCCGGATTCGCACCTGCCGCGTCGCGGCTCAGGTCCGCCACGTTTTGCGTCTGGTTCGCCCCGTCGCGGATAACAAGGGTACCTTCACTGACCGCCGCCTTCGTGGTGGACGATGCGCTGCCGCTGCTGTTCATCCCCGCCAGCAGCCCGTTGGCCATGTTGCCGGCGAACTGGCTGCCGATGCTACCGCCGGTGCTCATGCCCACGCTCTGGTGTTCTGCCTTGTAATCCGCGTGGTTCTCAATGTTGCTGAAGCCCAGCGTGCCGGTCTCAAGTCGGTTTTTATCCGCCGCGCCCGTGGAGCCGATCACTGCGCCGTTGAGCTGCGTGTGTTCGCCCACAGTGACGTCAAACCCGCCCCTGCCCGCGAAGATGCCGGTCTGTTCATTCACGCTCTGCCAGTTGCTGTGGATCTTGTCGCGGCTCAGGTTGACGCTTGCTGAACCGGTCATGGAGCCGAAGGTAAAGCTGCCGCCGGCGCTGGCGCTCTGCTGTTTGCTGTCGTAGCGGTCGCTGTCCTGCTCGGAGGTCAGGGTCAGGTTGCGGCCGGTATCGACCGTTACGCTCTCGCCCCGGACCTGCGCGCCCTGCAGCGTGGTGTCGCGTCCGGCGCTCAGGCTCAGCCCATGCCCCGCCTCAAGGGTGGTTTCAGTATGGGTCAGGCCGTTGCCGTTTTCGCTGCCTTTGGCGGCGTTGACGCTGGCCGACACGCTGATGCCGGTGCCGCCCGAGCCAGCCGTCAGGCCGACGCCGACGCTGCCGCCTTTGCTGCTGTTTTTGCTGTCGGTGCGCTCGCTATTCTGTGCGGACAGCAGGCTGATATCATTTTTTGCCGCCAGTGCCATGTCACCGCCTGCCTGCAGCTGGCTGCCCTGCACGCGGATGTCGCCGCGGCTGCCCGGCTGCGCACCGGTGGCGGTGATGCTCAGATCACCGCCCGCGCTCAACGTGTTGCCCTGCGCCTGGCGGCTTTCGCTGCGCGTCTCGCTTTTGGAGGACTGACTGCCGTAAGAAAGGCTGACGCCGATGGAGCCGGTTGAGCCTTTCTCATAGCCGTCGTCACCCGGCTTCAGTCCGGCCGCGGCGTTCCTGGCGTTGGCTGCGTCGGTCTGTACGCCGTCCATCTCCGCGGCCTGAGCGGCCTGGGACGCACTCAGCGCCGCTTTGGTGCCCTGCAGCGCTTTCATGCGGCTGTCGCCGGACGCATCTGCCGTCTTCGCGGTCTGAACCGCCGTGTTAATGGCTGCGCCCACGGTGCCGGAGAGCGCCAGCGTAAAGCCGCTCTGCTTCTGCTCGGTTTTGGTGAGTGCGGTATGGCTGTTCTCTGCCGCGCTGAGGGTCACGTCGCTGCCGCTCAGCGTCAGGTCTTTCCGGGCAATCAGATCGCTGCCGTGGACGTTCAGCTGGTCGCCCGCGCTAAGGATAACGTTGCCGTCGCTGCTGCCGACGGTGCTGCCCTTGCTGCTCGCCCCGCTGGCATCGGTGCTGCTTTTTTGCATCGCCTGGCCAACGGTAAAGCCAATGTCGCCGGTGCCCATCAGGCCCGACTTTTTCTCTTCACGCTGATGGCTTTCCTGCTCGCTTTCCTCCGCGGTGGTGATGGCAAGGTTACGGCCGGCGGTCAGCGCAACATCCTGCGTGCCCGCAACGTTGCTGCCGGTCACCGCGATATCACGGCCCGCCTGCATCTGGACGCTGTCACCGCTCAGAGTGGTGCTGATTGCCTGCCGTTGATGCAGCTCATCGTGCGTTTCGAGGCTGCTGGCCGACATCATTCCTTTGCTGCTCTGCTTGCTGTGTTCAACCAGATCGCTGCTGCTGTTGCCCGCGTTCAGGCTGATATCCCGTCCGGCACGAGCGGTCAGTGCACCACCCGCCGTGACGTCGGCCGCATGGGCAATGATGTCCTGCCCGGCGCTGAGCTGCAGCGCACCGCCGGTCGTGATGCGCGAGCCGACATCGGTCTGCTGTGACAGCTGGCGATAGTTGTCGCTTCCCCAGCTCTCATTTTCGCTGTGCCGGGTGATAACCGTGCCAAGTGTCAGATCCCTGCCCGCTTCAATGCGGGTGGTGCTGTTCTCTCCGGCGTTGCTGAGATCGCTGGCGGCTAAGGTGATGTTGTTAAGCGCGCTGAGCGTCAGCACACCGTCTGGTGTCTGCACGTAAATACCTGCAGGGCGATCGACCCAGCGGTCGGTGCCGTCGCCGCGCAGCGTGGACTGGCTGGTAATGTCGCGTCCGGCGAGCAGAGAGACCTGGCGATCGCCGCTGATCGTGCCGCCGAGGTTGGTAATATCCTGGCGGGCAGTCAGGCTGACCGCATTGCCACTGATGTAGCCGCTGTTGGTCAGCGACTGCGCCGTCAGTTGCGTGACGTCACGTCCACGAATCGTGCCGCTGTTGGTGATATCTCTTTGCGCATTGAGCGCCACGCTACCGCCACCGAGCAACGCGCCGTCGCCGGTTAAATCACCTTCCTTTAATTTTGCATAAACCTGAGGCACCAGTACCGTCTGCTGCGTGCCGTCTGGCAGCGTAATCGTTTGATTCACTAACCAGACAATGTCGCTAGTCAGCAGCGCCATCTGCGCGGGCGTCAGGGCCACCCCCAACTCAAGCTGATACGCTTTGCCAAAGGCTACCCCATTATTCATCAGCCCGCGATACTGATCCTCGTCGCTGCTATAGCCGCTGAGATAACGACCGCCGGTCAGCTGGATCAGCTGATCGCGCACCAAGCGCTGCTCATAAAAACCATCGCCCAGACGCTTCAGGGTGTGGCTGTCATTCGAGGTCAGCGCATTCTGCATATAGTCGCTGCCAAGCCACTGCTTCTGGTTCACAAAGCGCGGATCGGTTTCTATCAGATAGCGGCTGTCACTGGCCGGTTGCAGCTGAAACAGGCTGTTGTCCGGCAGGCGGATATCCGGCGACACGGCGCGGATCACCGGCGTAATGGTCTGCCCGGCAACCACCGTGGCAGGTAACGTCAGCGCGAACTGTTGTCCGGCTGGCAACAGTAGCGGACGGTCTTTTATGCTACCTAACTTATCGAGCGTTAACGCGCTGTCGAAGCGCTGACCCGCGGGCAACAGCGGCGTGCCGTCGACCGCGTTCAGTACCACGGCAGTAGCGGCGGCCTGTCCCGCCACCGCGTTGGCCCGATCTGCCTGCGCGGTCACACCCTGCTGCTGCCGGTTGCCGGGCTGATAGCCGTTCCCCTGCGGCGCGGCGTTAGCCTGCCAGCTCAGGGCTTGCAGGTCGATGGTTTCCGTGACGGCAGCCGGACGATAGTTGCTGCTGCTCTTGCCCTGCGACGTTTTGGTGCCACCGAGTTTCTTTTTCTTCTTCTTCGAGTACCAGCGCACTGATTTGCCGTTATCGGTGGTAACGCGGGTGCCTTTGGTCGCCTCGTTATTCAGCTCGCCTATCTGGCCTCGCAACACCGCACCGGCGACAATCTGGCTGTCCCGGTTGTTGAGGCGATCGGCGTTGAATGTCATATTGCCGCCCGACAGAATCTTGCCCGGATCGGTGGATTTGATTTGCGTCTCTTTCACAACGCGCTGATAGGTATATTCGTAAAACTCGCTGCCGCTGGTGCCGTCCGGCATTTTGGCGCTGTGTACGCCATATTTGTTTTTATGGCTGGTATCGACCTCTTTCCAGTCGAAGCGGTCGGTATGCCCTTTCAGCAGCGCTTCATGATGCTGTGCGTTTTCCGTGGTGACTGTTGCGGTTGTGAGATGGCGGTTGGTGTTGTTCACTTCTGAAAAAGCGATGACGGCATCGCGATCCGCCTCAATGGTTGCGCCATCGTTATTCAACTGGCGTCCCTGACCGGTCGCCTGATAGCGGGCATCCAGCTGGCGGCCAAACTGTAAATCCCCCGCGCTGTAGATCAGCGCGTGATCGCGGTTATTGATCGTATCGGCCGCCACGTCCAGCCGTTCGCGGGCGGCAATCACCGCCGCTTTGCCATTTTCAGTGAGGTTATTCAGCACCGTGGCGGCAATAGCGATGTGATCGCCGAAAATGCGCCCGGTACCGACATTGTCCAGCACGCCCGCCACCAGATGCGTCAGCCCGCCATCAATCAGCCCGCGATTATTCAGGGTGTCAGCTACGCTGACATGGGTTTCTCCGGCGCTGATTTCGCCACCAGCCTGATTATTGACGTTGTGAGCAGTGAGGAAGAGCGCCTGCTGAGCGGCGATCTGGCCGTCATTGGTTACATCGCCGCCCGCCGTCAGCCGCAGATTGCCGTTGGCTTTGACCTCGGCCTGATTATAGAACCCGCCCGCCAGTGTGATGCCCAGGTTGCCCTGTGACAGTATCTGACCGTCGCCGCTCAACGTGGCGGCAGCGATCTCAGCGTCCTTATCCGCGATCAGCGTGCCCTGCTGGTTATTGATCGCCAGCGACCGGCCCTGCGCGCCATCATTAATCGTCAGGGTATCGGCCGAGGAGATCAGCCCGTTGACGTTGTCCAGCGCCTGTCGAACGGTCAGCGCCAGCCTGGCGTTAGCCCGCAGCGCGCCCTGAGCGTTATCCAGCGAGTCGGTTTCCACGGTCAATGCGCCCGCTTCAATGCCTGTACCGTTCTGTCGCGTATCGTGGTTGATTAACCGCGGCGTGGTGATCGTCAGCCCCTGACCGCCCTGAATCAGGCCGCCGCTGTTATCGAGTTGCTGGGTCAACAGCAACGTGCCTGTGCCAACGCTTTGCACCTGCCCGCCGCTATTTATCAGCTGGCCCGCTGTCAGCGTCATTGTGTTTGCGGCGAAGAGCTTGCCATGCTGATTCTGCAGCGCATTTTGCCCGAGGTGTAGCGTCAGATCATTGCCGCCCTGAATCTGCCCCAGCTGGTTATCCAGCGCGCCGCTGTCGATGCGAGTCGTGCCGGAGCCGGCAATCAGGCCACGCTGGTTACTCAGCGTCTGACCGGCGGTATCAATCGTCACATCACCCGCTGACTGGAGTTTACCGTCGTTGTTATTCACCGCCTGACCGTTGAAGGTCAACCCACCGTTGCCGGCCACCTGCCCCTGAATATTATTGAGTTCTCCGCCGGTCAGCGTTACCTGATTGCCTGCGGCGATTACCCCCGCCTGATTATTGATGTCTGCGCCGTGCACATCAGGCTGTTGCAGGGCAATCCGGCTGCGGAACAGCGAGCTGTTCGGCCTGCGTCCGCGGGTGTCCAGCGTGAGATCGCTGCCTGCCTGCAGCAGGCCGCCCTGATTTTGCAGTTCGCCGCTCGTCAGGTTCAGCGCACCGGTGCCGCCGGTGAGCGTGCCTGCACGGTTGTCGAGGCCCCCGGCGGTGACCTGTGCGCCACGATGGCCGGTCATAAAACCGTATTGATTATCGACGGCACCGCTGTCCAGCGTTAGCGTGCCCGCGCTGAACAGCCCACCGCGGGTGCCACTTTCGCGGTTGATCAGCTGATTGCCATGCGTATTCAGCAACAGATCGCCACCCGATTCAATTCTGCCGGCGCGGTTGTTCAATGCGCCGCTATCGAGTTGTAAATCTCCCCGCGCCCCCAGTTGCCCCTGCTGATGATCAAATGCCTGCTGGTGGGTATCGAGGGTAACGTTCTGCCCGAGGATAACACCGTTGCTGCCGCTGATTTGGCCGGTTGAGAGCAGCAGATCGCCGCCCGCGATGATGCCGCCAGTTTTGCCGCTGTCGCTGTTGTTCAGGCTGGCGCCCTGGGTATCAAGCGACAACGCCTCGCCCGCCTGCAGCAGGCCGCGTTGGTTGTTGGCGTCGCCGGTAACCAGCGTCAGCACCTTGTCCGCCGCGACAATGCCATCAATGTTGGTCAGCGCGCCGCTGGTTAGCTGGCTATCGCCCGCTGAAACCAGTGCGCCGCTACTGTTATCGATATCGCCGCTGTGCAGAACCAGGTTGCCGCCTGCTATCACGCCACCAGACTGACGGCTCTGCTGATTAAGCAGCGTGCCGCCGTGGGTATTGAGTTGTGCATCTCCGCCCGACTGGATTAAACCGGCCCGGTTATTCAGCGTACCGCTATCGAGCTGGACGCGCCCCTGCGCGCTTAACTGACCACCCTGTTGATCAAATGTCTGCCGGTGAGTATCAATATCAACGTTTTTCCCCTGGATGACTCCGTTAGCGCCCTCGACCTGTCCGGTCGCCAGTTGCAGATCGCCGCGCGCGACAATGCCACCATGCGCGCCGCTGTCACGGTTGTTCAAGCCTGCGCCGTGCGTATCCAGCGACAGTGACTCGCCCGATTGCAGCAGCCCGCGCTGGTTATCCAGTGCGCCGGTGTTCAGCGACAGCATCCGATCCGATAAAATTTTGCCATCGGTATTCACCAGCGCACCGCTGGTGACAGCCGCTGCCGCTGCGGCGATGACGCCATTCTGGTTAGCTATATCGCCGCTGTTGATGGTGAGCGAACCGCCACTGAGGATGCCCGCTTTACCGCTGTCGCGGTTGATCAATGCCTGCCCGTGAGTATCAATGGTCACATCGACGCCCGACTGCATCAGACCGGCGGTGTTGTCCGCCCTGCCAGCAGAAAGCATCAGAGTAGTCTGTGCCGCCAGGTTGCCGCTGGCGTTATTCAGCCCGCCTTGCTGCGTATCAACGGCGATCGCGCGTCCCAGCACGATGCCGTTGTGATTATCCAGTCCGTGGCTATGTGTGGTCAGTTGCTGCGCCGCTTCGATATGACCCTGGGTATTATCAATATCCTGCACCGTCGCCAGTGACGCCTCGCCGCCAATGGCGGCAATCCGCCCCTGTTGGTTATCAAGGCGTGCGCCGCTGAGCTGCAGATTCTGGCCCGCCAACAGCGCGCCCTGCGTATTGTTCAGCGCGCCCTCTACCTGAAGTTGCAGATCGCCTGTATTGGCGGCCAGCAGCGTGCCGCCGCTGTTATCCAGGCTACCCGCGGTGAGATGAGCATCACCACCGCTTTCTATCTGCCCACCCCGGTTGTCCGCCGCGCCAGAGACCGAAAGCGCCATCTCACCCGCGCCGCGCTGGGAGAGCAGGCCCTGTTGGTGATTCAGCGCTCCTGCCTTGAGGGTCAGCGCCTGGGCCTGAGTGTGACCCTGAGAGAGATCGAGCCGATCGCCTTGCAGATCCAGTGCGCCCGTCGATAACACATTGCCCTGATTGCCATTGAGCTGCGAAGCGTTCAGGGTTAATGCGCCATCGCCCGCCAGCTGAACGGTGCCTGACTGGTTATCCAGCTGCCCTGTCTCCAGCGTCAGGTCATGACCGTTCCCAGCGATCAGCCCGCTGCGGTTGTCGATGTACTGCGCCTGCAGTCGGGTATCGCCCTCATTGACGATAGTGCCCTGACTGTTGCGCAATGAGCCGGTGTTCAACGTCAGCGTTTCACGGTTCTGCTGGCGCAACAGGCCACGATGATTACTGACGTCCTGTGCTGTAACGTTCAGGTTGCCCGCCGACAGTTTGCCATCATCATTATTCAGCTGCGTGGCGGCCTGCAGGCGAACAGTGGTGCCTGCAACCGTTGCACCCGCGGTGCTGATATCGCCCTGAGTAGAGGTCAGCGCGATGGTCTCCGCGGCCGTCTGACTGCCGGCCATGTCCACCCGACTTCCTCGAGCCAGCAGCTGATTGCGCGCCAGGTTTTTGCCCTGTGCTTTCAGTTCGCCCCGGCTGGTCAGCTGCAAATTACCTGGCTGGCTCAGCGTGCCGTTTTGATCCACGCCCGCCGCAAGCGTGCTTTCACTGTTGCTCTGAATGTCCTGCGCGGTGAGCGTGGCATCGCTGCCAGCACCGATCAGCCCGCTATTGCGCAGCGTGCCGTCTGAAGAGAGTGTGATGCCCTGCTGTGAGAGAATTTTTCCGCTGTTGTTCTGATCGCCGCTGCTGGCAACCTGTAGCCCCGCCTGGCTTTGCAGCGTGCCGCTGTTTTCCAGCCGGCCATCCACGCTCAGGTGCAGCTCACCGGCGCTGGCGCCCAGCTCTCCGGCATTGCGAACGCCTACGCCCTTTTCCGTGCCGGTCAGGGTGATTTTATGGGCATACATGCCGCCAATCGCCGCCACGTCGAGGGCAAACGCGGGACGCCCTGCGTCATCTCCGGCCTTGACCGTGGAAACGGCACCTTCTGCCGACACCTGATTTTTTCCGGTCACCACATTCAGTTCGCGGGCATGGACTTTCGCGTTGACGGCTACTGACTGAGCTATGATTTGGGTGTAATCGGCGTCACTGTCCTTCAGGCCTTTTCCTTCGATATTGATCCGGCCGCCGTTAACGTCAAAGCCTTTTAGCTGGCCATTCTCAATCATCGCCTGACCGGTAGTCAGCGTGTTGCGGCTGGCATTAATAAAGCCGCAGCCGTTACAGGTAATGCCCGATGGGTTAGCGATCACCACCGCCGCGCGCTTGCCCGCTACCTCAATAAACCCATTCAGCTGGCTGGGGTTACGGCTGTTGACCTCGTTGAGAATGACGCTGGCTTCCCTTTTTGACAGCCAGGGATTAGCCGCCACCATGCCGCCCAGCTGAGTGCTGCTATTCTGATGGCTGTTATTCAGGATAGCTCCGCGGCCATCCACGTCGAGTTGGCTATATTGATTGCGTGAAACGCCCTGATCGTTTGGGGCCTGAATATTGATCTGCGGCAGGCCGTTGGCGGTCGCCATGACGGTGGGTTGTTGATTACCAGGCGCATTATTGTCTGCAACTATGTTTGCCTGCGCCGGCAGGCTGACTACACCGGTGGCCAGCCACAGCGAGAAGCTGAGAGGTGAAAGGCGCAGCTGCATTTCTGAACGCGGGGCGCGCTGGCGTCGACGGGCAACACGGGAGTACCCGCTGCGGGCAATATCCGGCACCACCATCAGCATGCCGCGCACGCGGCTAAAGATAATGCGATAACAAAGCTTATTCATAATGCGTACAGTCCATTGTCAGGCAATACAGAGGGAGCGGTCAGTAATTCCAGTTAACGCTGAAGCCGAAAGTGGCCGGATCGGTTTTAAAGCCATCGGGTTTTGACAATGGCTCTCCTGCGAAAAGGTCATAGCTGAGGTTGGCTGCTAAAATCGCGCCGCGCAGGCCGACCACGCCACCGGCAAGATGGCGCCCTAATGGACCGCCTTGGGTGGCGCTGTTACCGCCAACCTCGCCATAGTCCACCCCTAGGTAAAGTTCCTGGTTAGGCAGCGGCGTCTGCCAGGCAAAGGTGTTCTGTAGCGTCCAGCCGCGGCTGGCGCTCAGGGTGCGTTCGCCATCGAAACCGCGCACTGTCCAGCGATTGCCAATGGCAAATTCATCCTGCGGCGTCAGCGGCGTGTTACTCATCTGACGACGATATTGCACGCTGTGCGTAAACCGCTGCTTAGCCAGCGTGAACGGCGTGGTTAACCCTGCTTGCCAGGTGAGGATTTTTGAAAGTGCAGTGGCGTAAGTCGCATCCTGATAAGACTCTTCCCAGGCGGGTAAAGCACCGAACCAGCGCGTGCCACGCTGATAGCTGACGCCGGCATCCAGCGTCGCCGGACCAATATAGTGCCGATGTGTCAGGCCGAGCCGCCATGCGCTGGTGCGCCGCTGCTGGCTTTCAATCTCTGTTTCATTGATAAAATTGCGCGACGTCTTGACCAGCACATCCGCGCTGGCCGTGGTTTTGGAAGTGGCATTGCGATGCAGTACCCGGCTCACTTCTACATCCAGCGAGCGGCTTTTACCGGCGTAGAGAAAATCCCGGCTGTAACCGGCTACCGTCTGATGGTAATCGTAATCGCTGGCGGTAATACCTAACTGCCAGTAGCCGAATGGCACGGAATAGTGGCCCGCCAGGCTCTTGCTGCTTTTTCTGCCAGCAAAGCCGAGATCGCGGCTGGCGGTGAGATAAAAGAGATCGCTAAGAGAGGTTGGATTATCCAGCGCCAGCATAATGCCGCTCTGATAACGTCCGGTGCTTTCGGTGCCTGAATCATCAAGCCAGGCACCCAACCGCCAGAAACGGCGCTGCGTTCTTTCAATCACGATGTCGCTTTCACCAGGATTTTCACCCGGGCGCAATGCCATGTGCGCTTCCACCGTGGGTAAACGCTGTAGGTTTTCCAGCCCTTGTTCGATATCCCGTAAATCCAGCAGATCGCCAGCATGTGCTGGCAGCGTTGGCCACAGGCTGACGTATCCAGAAGAGGCGGGCGACAGCACCACCTTTCGCACCCTGCCCGGCACGATCAACAGCTGCAGTTCGCCCTGGCGCAAATCCTGTTGTGGCGCCAGCACCCGCGTGGTCACCCAGCCGTGGTTGATCAGCCGGTTTTGCATCGTACTCATTAACTGGCTGATGCCCTTCACCCCCAGACATTGTCCGTTAGCCTGGCTGGCGAGGCGCTGTAATGGCACCCAGTGCGGCAGCGCTTCTTTACCGGATAGCGTGACGCGCTGAATAACGAAACAGGGTTTTTCTTGCGGAAAAATGAGATGCGAGGGTGCCGGAACGGCCTCAGACAGGCGAACATCGGGCGCCTGCGGCATTAACTGCTCCTGACGCGCCTTTTGCTGATCCTGTTGATGCTGTAGCTGTGTGTCGCCCGGCGCAGCCTGCACTGCGCCGCACAGGATTGCGCTGAGCAGCATTCCTGCCGCTGAAAATCGTCCTTTACTTTCTAACTGCATATCCTGCCCACGCATTTAATTGTAACAAAATATTACCACCATCCTTTTGTGCGCATATTATGCGCCTGAGACAAAAAACCTCAAGCGAAAACTTACATAAAACTTACACTTCTTGAAATTTTAGAAGGTTTTTTTAGCACCAAAATTAATCATTCAAATCAGCAAGGGAGGATGATGGTGTGATCGTGATCATCAGAACTGATGTAGTTGGTAAGGAGGATGACTTCGAAAAATATTCTTATAAATATTTAATAATCATACGATTAAAAAATATTTTACTGTTTAATACCGGTTTTATTTCCTACGTTTATGTCGACAAAATGTCCTGCAATGTAATCAAAACGGTTCAGCGCGTTCTGATCGACCCGTTTATACTTCAGATAACCTGGATCTAAAATATTTCTCTCCCTAAGCCAACTTAACTCAAATCATTAAATTACAAAGTCAACAAAATTTTATTGACATCGACTTAGAACCGCGATTGCAGAGCGATGACGTAGCAATATCGTTGAGATAGAGCGGGCCTTTAAACTTCATTGGATGTAATAAGAAAAAACCTGCTTATCACGCCATGTTCACCGCAGTAACGTGAGGCATGGTAATGTCGACGTCGATATAGCTCTGTCCTGAGGATTCACAGATGGCCCCTTTTCATCAACTCACTGCCACCAGCCTGCTTGGCCAACCGCTCTCTATGGCCGATTACGCTGGCAAACTGGTGCTGGTGGTTAATACCGCCAGCCATTGTGGATTCACACCACAATACGCAGGCCTTGAAGCGCTCTACAAAAAGTATGCCGATCGCGGTTTAGTGGTGCTTGGGTTTCCCTGCAACCAGTTCGGTAAGCAGGAACCCGGCGATGCCGATGCCATTGAGCAAACCTGTCACATCAACTACGGCGTGAGCTTCCCGATGTTCGCGAAGGTTGAGGTCAACGGTGCCGGAACGCATCCGGTATTTGGTTACCTGAAGAATGCACTGCCCGGCGTGCTGGGTGGGCGGGTAAAGTGGAACTTCACTAAGTTCCTGATCGGACGCGACGGCAAGCCGCTCAAGCGTTTTGCCCCAATCTCCACGCCGGAGAAAATGGAAACGGCCATCCAGGCTGCGCTTGAAATCTAATGTTTTGCGTCATTCACGCCTTTTAGTTTTAGCGTGCGTGTGCAAACAGATGACTGGTGTACGTGGATATCCGCTTTTGTGTGCAGCGGATGGGGGTCTCTGACGGTCTGATTTATGCTACGAGCGAGCATTGCTAACGTTGGAATACATTAATCTGCAGGCGCAGATCACAGATGGCCTGCACCCGTTTGTTAATACAGGTCAAGATTATCAATTCTACCTTCGCGGATTCGACAAACACAGAATTGTCTGGGTAGACGTAATGGAGTATACGTCTGTTGATCCAAAGCCAATGATTAAGCGACTCCTGGAGCTGGATTCTACAGATTCACAACCCCACACATTGGTTTGACATCGTGTCTGCTTTTTGCTCATAGCAGATTGCCTCTCATGTAGTTAAGAGGGGGTCAATTCCTTAGTTAGCTGGTAAACGTCATACATAGGCGAGCTTTTCATGGGCTGCACTGCCCAATGAAAACGTCCCCCCCGGCCAATCATGATCGCGCTACGAATTTCGTGGAGGGGCTCAAACACATGATTCGACCTTTGAAACTCCATTTGTTTATTTCGTAGTGGTGCTGCGCCGTAGATATCTCGGAACTCATGAATCAGCATCGCTTCGAAGTCAGAATAAACCTTTGAGGCGTTTCTCGCCCTGGGGAAGCAATAGCCGATGAGAAATTCATGCTCGCCTTGTAGATCCCCGAGATCCATTAACCAGTTCTTGTGCTGAGTAATGCGTTGTTCAAAATTTCCCTCGCCTATATAGACCGTGGGAGAAATACCGTGCGGGTACTGAATGGCGAACAGTCCATTAAGCCTGATGACATAAACACACCGTTTAAGGTCCTGAGGCTTAACGCCTCTGCGTTGCAATTCTGGTAAAACATCCGTTCTCCAGGTCTGACTGCAATTCCAATGCAGCCAATCCCACTTGATTTGTACAGTTGCCACTTCATAACTCCTTATCAATGTTGTTTGCTAGCGGTGCCGGGCGATCACAATGGATGTTGTAAAACCTTATTCGGCAGGCTGAGCAGCCATTTTTTCCAGTTCAAGACAGGCGATGCGATTTACATCGATAAATTCCCACCAGCTGTACTGCTGCTGATAATTGAGCAGATACTGCTTTTCGACCTGGCAAACGAGCGGGCGGGTGTCGTAGATGGTACAAAGCCGATTCTGGTCATCGTAGTGACGGCAAGCACCGTCACCCCGGTCGAGAAACTGCGTTTCCTGGGCGAGTGACACCAGGCGACAGCAGGCGCCGCACTGGTTGCAGGGAAACGCTGGCGAGAGCGTCATAAAGAATCCAGCCAACTTCTGACCGAATCCGTATCGCCCGCCTTAAAGGGCAGGCTGATATTGCGTCGTTCTACCTCATCACGCAGCAGTAGCCCGCGCTCTACTTCGCAGTTAAGTGCTCCAAGCTGCAGCGAGAACGATGCTAACTCGCTGGTGTTCATAGCAAACTCCAGCGAAGTCAACTCAAGGATAAAACGATCCAGCTCGGCGTTAACTTGGTGGAAGTAGTCGACGGCGTGCTGATACTTGTCTTTAAATTTATCCAGAAATGCCCAAAGTTTTTGCATTAGTGGGCTATATTCCAGGAAGTAATTCATTACCACCGCCAGAAGGCCGGTGGCCAGTGCTCCGCAAAATGCCGCCAGCTCCGGGCCAAATGGGAAGAGCATTATTTTTGCAAGCGATTCATTAATGACTACGCCTGCCGCCACCGCAACGCCTGCAGCAAGCAGTTTGCTCACCGCTTTTGCCAGATCACCCCGTGCAAGATTCTCTGGGTTAAAAAGCATGATTTTGAACGCTTGGGTGAGGTTGTTCCACATCTCACGGATCAGGCGTACCATCATTTTCTGGGTGGTGAAAATGATATTGAACAGCGTGGTAGTGACGCTGGAAAGAATCCCCCCCATTACCCCATCCTTGAAGGCCTCAAGAAAGATTCTGAACCTGGCCCGAATGCGTACCCATATAGCCTTTAGCGTTTCTCCCATGTCACTCAGCAAATCGCTGGCAACAAAATTATCCTTATGACGCGCCACCATCTCCGGCAGGCGATCCCGAAATTCAAACCACACTTCAGCCAGCACCAGTCCAAGCATCTGGCGGGTGCCCATGCTCAGACCATTGGAGGCAGAAGCCAACGCCACACTTTTGGCAAATTTGCTGCTGGTATAGTAAGCCTGATTCACGGTGTCTTCGTACTGCTTGCGCGCTTTCTTATCGGCTTCGCGCATACGGTCGTAATCGGCGCTGGCTTTATTCTCGAGCGAGGCGAGACGTTTTTGCTCTTGATCCGTTAGCGCTGGCTGGCTGCGTAGCGCCGCAATTTCTTGCTGAGTTGCCTGATAGTCGGCACTCAACTTTTTCACAAATGCGTCCATTGTTTTGGCGCCTTTGGCTTTGTTGAGCGTCTCATTGGTAAGGGTAAGATTACTGGGATCATTTGCCAGATCAGGTCCGTTCAAATCAGCCAACACGCGACCTGGATCGTCATGAACCTCTTTGGCAGATTTGATATGGTCTAGATTGGTCTTTTCGTTGTACGCAAAGGTCACGCCGGTGTAGGTATCCGTCAGGGCACCCGCTTCCCGCTTAGCTTTACCTTCGCGGTTAGTGGCGATGTAGTTCTCGTGATGGTGGTACGCCGTTGAGTTGTAATCGCCGCGTTTCGCATACTTCTTGGGTTCTTTGTCAGTAGCGTATACCTGATGACGGGCGTTATGAATCGTGTCGACATCCCCGCCGACCTTATCTTCAAAAAGCAGGAAATCGAGCCCAAATGATGTTACGAGGCTTTTCACCACCGTCTGGTGCAGCTCTTCACCCCAGTCGAACGTTTTATTTACGTTTGTCATTGGCGGCTCCGACTCAGGCAAATTTGCCGGAGAAGTCAGCGTCTGCATCACTTAGGGCTTTGTCTAGTGCTGCCGAGTTCAGCACGTTAATGCCGTTTTCATCGGTTTTAAGCTGTATCACACCTTCTTTGATGACCGCTTTGCTTTTGATATCGGTGACAGGCTCGAACAGCGGAGTGGTAACAATGCTGGTCATTATTGCGGCCAGGATGTAGCCATTCTGAATGAGAGCCACACAATCATCGGTCTCTTTCTCGGTAATTTGTCCAGCATGGCGTGCCATGATTCGGGTATGCATTGCTTTTAACGGAACGAGATAGCTCGTGGTGAAGGTACCATGCATCCGCTCAAGCGACTGATAGATGGAATCCACATATTTATTGACGCGATTAAGGTGTGCTTCTGCCTGATCCATTTTATCGATAGCATCGTTACTCTGGCGCGCTGCTTCTTTAGCATTTTCCAGTGCTTTAGTCGCATGAGAATCGTATGCCCAGCCTGCAATCAGAATCAGCGGCGCTACAACTGCACCTCCAAGAATCATCGCACCCCCCGCCATTCCCCAACCGCCCGCAGCCAGCGAACCGCCGCCAATGGCTGCCATGGTGGCGTTATACGCTGCCGCTCCAGATAGCGCTGCTATCGGTGTACCGGTTGAGGCTGCGGCAAAGGCCATCACACCGCTATAGACAGCAAATCCAGCCGCCGCCCCGGAAGCACCAGCACCTACTACGGTACTGAGATATTCGGTAGCAGAGATGGCCAGACGCTCAATGCTGTTGAGCTTGTGTACAGGGATCTTTAGCTCAATTTCTTGATGGTTAACGCTCGAAATGGCTTGCAATAGTTCTTTAGCAAGAGTGTGAAACTCTTTAAATTCACTACCAATTTGCAATTCTTTTTTACCAAGCTTATCCAGCTTGACGGAAGAGACTTCATTCGCTTTATCGAAGAGCGCCTTGCGCTCTTTGTAGCGAATTTCGGCACGATTATGGAGATCTTCCGCTTCCGATTTTTTCTGATACCCGTCGTAGGCTTTTTTACCGCCCAGTGCGGTGACTATCGCAGCGCCACCAAGAATGATTAACGGTATTGGCATATTACATCCTCCGATTTTGAAAAGTGAATTCCGCTTCCTGTGCACTATATGGGGCAAGCAATATGGTATGTGCCCTAATTTTTATGAAGGTGATGAGCAAAATTCGTTCATACGTCGAGTGTTGGTTTCGCGCATGAACTTTCAATGACGTATCTCCTTCCCCAGTTTCAATATCTGGTAATGTGCATATCGGCATGTTGAGAAAGATCATTAGTTAATAAAACTAAATCAAGATATGTATATCCTGGACTGTAATAAAACAGTATTGCTTGAACGTATGGAGGTTATGAGGTGATGAGCCGCACGCTGTTAATGACGTTATAAGGATGTAACCGATATCTAATGAGCGTTTATCATTCACACAAAACGAATCTTGCTTTGCAAGTATGCTGACTTTGCGCCAGAGAACGTAATTAGCTCCCTAAGCGCTGTTATTCTTTTAAAAATTGTATGCCTTTGCTCCGATTAGCTGGTTATAGCGCAACGCTGTCGCTTCAAGTCCATCCCTATCCTGTTCCTCATCAACAGTAAAAAGTAATGAAAAGAGAAAGAGTACAAATCTCTTTGATCGGCACCTGCAAGAATGTCATCGACCAGCAAGGCTATACATATGCCGAGCATCTGCACATACTTAGCATATGCCTCAAAACGTAAGTTCAGGAAGATATTATGAGAACCGTATCGATTTTTAAAAATGGTAATAACCGCGCCATACGTCTGCCCCGCGATCTGGACTTTGAAGGGGTTAGCGAGCTGGAGATTATCCGCGAAGGTGACCGTATCATCCTGCGTCCCGTCCGGCCAACCTGGGGCTCTTTTAAAGAGCTTGCAAAGGCCGACGCGGATTTTATGGCGGATCGCGAGGACGTTATCAGTGATGAAGGGCGATTTGACCTGTGAACAAAACCTTTATGCTGGACACCAACATCTGCTCGTTCATCATGCGCGAACAGCCGGAAGCCGTAATCAGAAGGCTAGTGCAGACGGTGTTGCATAACCACCGCATTGTTGTCTCGGCCATCACTTATGCAGAAATGCGCTTTGGGACGATTAACAAAAAAGCCTCGCCACGTCATGCGCAGATGGTTGACGCATTCTGTGCCCGACTCGATTCTATCCTACCCTGGGATCAGACAGCAGTAGACGCAACCATGGAAATAAAGGCTGCGTTAGCCACCCTCGGGACGCCAATCGGGCCTAATGACACCGCCATTGCAGGGCATGCCATCGCAGTTCAGGCTATTCTGGTGACTAATAATATCCGAGAATTTGAGGGGGTGTGCGGACTGATGCTGGAAGACTGGGTTAATTGACCGTAGACAGAGCGCCGAAACCTGGCAGTCTGCCGATAACGCCTGCAGAGATAAAAACATTATGCTTTGAACAGATTAGCTGGAGACAAAACTGCCTTGCATCCCAGGCAAAAGTTGAAGGATTCCACACGTTGGTAATAGGTCAGTTTTTTACCAGCGGAGTGGAGCATCCACAGATCTTCATACTCAACGACCATACTGATGAATGAACAACAGTGGACTGATAAGGTATCTATCTGATCATTTAGTCCCTTTTATCGCGTTGGTTGCCCCACGCTTGCAGGCGATAACGAAAATCCACCTGTAGGGGCGTATCCAGAACGGCCTGATTTAGTGAATAGATGTTCATTCATGGTCTCCATAATCACCTGAAAAAAACCGGCTTTGCGATACGTAAGGCATTTGCAAAAAGCCTGGTGTCGGAACCTACTGCCTGGTGTTGATCAGCAGATGAAGTGGTTCACTGATTTTTAACCTGTCTGACAACCAAGGGTTGTTAGCGCAACATAAGGGAAAATAATGCCATTGATATTGGGTGAGTTATTTGGTGCGCCATCGTGGGTACCTGCCGTATTACTCGTCACACTTTCACTCGCACTGGGTTTTCTGTCGCGATTTATCATTCTCCGGTTCATCCGTTACTGGCAAAACCGCGACAGAAAGCTGTTCAAATCGCTGGAAAAACACCTTCGTGGATCGATGTTTCTTTTTATTCCTCTACTGTTGATGAGTGTAGGGGTTCATTATGTAAACATTCAGCCAGGGTCGATAGGTTTTATTACTGCCACCCTAAATGTATTTATTATTTTATCATTTTGCTCAATCTTGATTCGGTTGATTAATGTTGCACAGGATATGCTGTTCATCCGCTACGACATTAACCTGTCAAATAATCTCCGTGCCCGCAAAATTCGCACGCAGATCATGTACGTTAAAAAGGTCGCGATCGTCGTGCTGGTGACGTTCTGTGTTTCGTTGATTCTGCTAAGTTTTCCAGGGGTGCGAAAATTCGGTACAACAATTCTCGCTGGTGCCGGTGTCGCCGGAATAATCATCGGTTTCGCGCTACAAAAGTCGCTCGTTAACCTGTTTGCCGGTATCCAGATAGCCTTTACACAACCCATTAAAATTGATGATGCGGTTGTCGTTGAAAAAGAATGGGGCTGGATTGAAGAGATAAACCTGACTTATGTGGTGGTGCGTCTCTGGGATCTGCGCCGACTAGTTTTACCTATTACCTACTTCACAGAAAATCCGTTTCAAAACTGGACGCGAAATAATGCGCAGATTTTAGGCTCTGTTTTTCTTTATCTTGATTACGCTATGCCGTTAGAGCCGCTGCGTGCGCATTTTGAAAAAGTACTGAGTGAAACAAAACTCTGGGATCAGCAAACGCAGGTGCTGCAGGTTACCGATACCACTGAAAAAACCATGACTATCCGGTTATTGATGACGGCGCAGAATTCTCCTACTGCCTGGGATTTACGCTGTCACGTGCGGGAAAAAATGATTGAGTTTATTCAAAAGAATTACCCTCAAGGTCTTCCACAGTTGAGGGCAACACTGACCGATTCCGGCGTTCGCGAGCTCGACAATTAAGCACTCGCGTTAATATAAGGTGGACCGTACAGCGATGATAAGCAGGATGCATAAACGCTGTACGTCCACTTCTCATTTATCGTAGATGATTATTCCCGGGTAAGTTTGCATCAGAAGCGGACATGACTGTTTCTCAGTGTGTTAATGAAGGCTAACCAGGCCACTTAAGCGTTTAGAGTGTGAGAGACCGGGTAGTTATCGAGGGAAACAGGTATCGATAAATTAAAAAAGTTAAATACTTCGCCTTTCACGACGCTTTTTTTGACGTCTCCATAAGGGAGTTAAGATAATCCTCCCCGACACACTCAGAAAGAAAATCATTATATCCTCGGTCATCCGCCGAACGCTGGGTAATGCCCGCAGGAAGCACAATGTACCCACACCGCCACCTTCATTTTGCCTGTAGCGAAAATCAGTGCTGACGTTAGTCAAAATAAGGTTTTAAGATTTCTTCAGTCCAGTTCATAAAGGCTCTGACACGCTGCGATAAATTGCGCCGGTGGGCGACAACAAATGAGGCCGTGAGCGGTTCGGGGCGCAGATCGGGCAACACCTCAATCAGGGCGCCGCGTTTAATATGCGGTAAAAGCGAAGAATACCCTCCCTGGATCAGGCCCAAACCCGCCAGCCCGGCATCGTGATAAGCCGGTACGCTATTGACCCGTATTGCCCCGGGTAACATCAGCGATTTATAGCCATCATCCGTGGGATATTCCCATCCGTCAGGTTTCGCGCCAAAATTCCGCATGTAATAAACCATCCGGTGTCCCTGACTGAGGAGATCGTTTTTTGTGTTCGGCACGCCAAAGCGAGCGAGATAGGCCGGACTTGCTGCATTGATCATGCGCAGATGCCCCAGCGGCCGGGCAATAAGTGTGTCATCCACGATGGGCCCCAGACGCACCACACAGTCAAATCCTTCCAGAACCAAATCGACACGGCGATCGGTACTTGAAAGCTCAATCTCCAGTTCAGGGTGCGCTTCCAGTAATTGTGGCAGGGCAGGAATGACCACGCTTTGCGCCAACACAGCTGGCATATCAACGCGCAACCGACCGCGCAGTGCCATACCTGCATCGGTAAACATTGAATGCAGTTCTTCTGCCTCTGATAACAAGTCTCGCGCGCGCGAATAAAACGCCCTGCCATCTTCTGTCAGTTGCACAGTTCGCGTGGTGCGGTGCAGAAGCGTGGCACCCAGATCGCGCTCAAGCTCACGAACCACCGTTGAGACACGTCCTTTCTGAATGCCCAGGCTTTCTGCTGCCTGCGTAAAGCTCTTCATTTCTGCTACGCGCGTAAAAATGTTCAGCGCTTCGAGATTCTTCATTGTTCACTCTCAGGATAACAGTGCGTTATTTTTCACGCTATTTATGTCGATAGTAATACTTAATAGACTACTTTCACACCGCGTTGAACGGCACGTTGTAATGGCACAGAGCGCCGCGCCGTTTCATCCCGCCCGCACCGAACATCGTTAAATAAAAAGGCGAAACCACAGTGGAATATAATCAGCTTGGCCGAACCGGCCTGTTCGTTTCGGAATTATGTCTCGGCACCATGACCCTGGGCGGCAATACAGATGCGGGCATGTGGTCCGCCGTGGGAGCGGTCGCACAGGATGAAGCGAACCAGCTCATTGCGCGGGCATTGGCGAGCGGCATTAATTTTATCGATACTGCCGATATTTACTCTTTCGGCCAATCTGAGCGTATGACAGGCGCAGCGCTGAAAGCGCTTGGTGTGAAACGTAGTGACATCATCCTCGCCACAAAAACCGGCGGCGTGACGGGTACCGGCCCTAACGATAAAGGGGCATCACGCGGGCATATCATGGATTCAGTGCAGAAAAGCCTGGAACGACTGCAGGTCGATCATATTGACCTGTTGCAGATACATGCCAGCGATCCGGTCACGCCCGTTGAGGAAACGCTGCGGGCGCTTGACGATCTGACCCGACAGGGGCTGGTTCGTTATGTGGGTGTTTCGAACTGGGCCGCTGGCAAGCTGGGTAAATCGCTTGGCCTGAGCGAAGCGCTACACGCAACGCGGTTTGAAACGCTTCAGGCCTATTATTCCATTGCCGGACGTGACGTCGAGCGGGAGCTGATACCGCTGGCGCGTGAAGAGAAAATGGGACTGCTTGTCTGGTCGCCGCTCGCGGGCGGATTACTGACCGGAAAATTTGGTCCTGGAGCAGCAGCGGAAAGCGATGCCCGTCGTAGCACATTCGATTTCCCACCCGTTGATCGCGACCTGGCGTGGAAATGCGTTGCTGCCATGCGCGATATGGCAACCCAACACGCAGTATCAGTCAGCCGGATCGCACTCGCCTGGTTACTGGCAAAACCCGACGTTACCAGCGTGATTATTGGTGTGAAGCGGCTCGCCCAGCTCACGGATAATCTTGGCGCTACCGACGTTGTTCTGACCGCTGAGGAACTGGCACACCTTGATGCGATAAGCGCGATGCCGCCTCATTATCCGGGATGGATGATCGACCATCAGGATGCTGAACGCTTCCCGCAACCTTTCACTTTTACTGCACAGAATTAAACCCACCGTTTCAGCTTAAGCGCGACTGTCTGTGTGCTTATGCTGAAATATATCGTCACCTACCCAGGATAAAGAAAAATGAATAAAGGTTATTTAATCGCGCATGTCACCGTATCAGACCCTGTCGCTTACTCTGAATATGCCCGCGCCGCCGGAGAGGCAATGCAGGAATTTAATCCTAAAATCATTGCCTGGTCTGGGCAGTATGAAAATCTTGAGGGCGAGTCGCATGAACGGCATGTGGTTTTTGAATTCGCTTCTTTTGATGAGGCCAGGCGCTTCTATAAAAGCCCTGGATATCAGGCGGCCAGATTACTGCGTGCAGGTGCGGCAACCGGAACTTTTGTCCTGGTTGAAGGACCTGAGGGTTAATTACTGAATTCAACATTTTTGCTTAAAGCAGATCGTCCGCTGGACCGTCTGCTTTATGTCCGCCTGAATATCTGAATACAATCGTCCCGCAGCTTAACAGCGTTAAATCAAGGCCATGGCGGTTTCTCAGTGAGGGAGTATTGAAAAATGGAACACTAAAATGAGCATTTATCTCAAAGATTTTATCGATAGTTTTATTGAAAGGAAAATAAAAGCAGATGAATTTGCTGGCTGCTATATGTCTAAGTAGCGATACGAGCGAGATAGTGATCTTCTCAGCAAAGATGAGAATCATTTAAGCGTATTGTCATTGAATATTTTTTGACTGGCTGACATGTACAATCCTGATGAAGATCGCAAAGAATATGAGTTCAATGAAGATCCATTACGTGATCAGATCGAAAAACTCAACCTGGATTATTGAGATAAAGATTCTTTATTTCTGGTCCACATTGTCGGGATTGTTTTATCCGCTGTTAGCCAAAGGGTTGTTTACCCCACTTAAAACCGGTGCATCGCTTCTGAAGAGGCCTTCACCGTGGTGAGCAGGCTTTTACCATCGCCGAAAAACCTTGCGGATAATTCTCCTTCTGATACCGCGATTGTTGTTAACTAACCGGCGGATCGCACAGAGGATTAGCACTCTCGCCTGAAATTACACGCCGCCGATGGCAGTCGCCAGGCCCCAGCGTGTTGCCGTCGCATGAACGAACCTCCAGCGGCTGAACAGGTTCTCCATGCGTGTTATCAACAAGGACAGAATGTATTTCGCCCTCCTCAAACATGTAACGCTCTCCCCACTGGCGCAGCGCCACGACGATGGGGAAAATAGTCCGCCCTTTGTCGGTAAGCACATATTCGCCATACGCGCTGCCGTCTGAGGCGGGACAGATCTCAAACACACCGACATCAACCAGCTGTTTCAGTCGGGAAGAGAGAATATTTTTGGCCAGCCCCAGGTTCTTCTGGAACTCACTGAATCGGCGTACATCATCAAACGCCTCACGGATAATCATCAGGCACCAACGTTCACCAATTGATTCCAGTGTTCTTGCTACCGGACATTCGCTGGTTCTGAGTGATTCCTGCTTTGCCATCCGTTTTCTCTCTACATCTGCTTTTGATGATTACAGCATAGCGCCCCGAGAAAGAGGTTGCAAAAAAAAACCACTCAGGTAAGTTCTGGCTAACGTAGTTTCAAAAAGAAACCAGAGAGGGACGGTATGCGCGATAAGGCGGACAACAATTCTGTCGTTGAGATTCAAGCGCCTGTAACAAGTGCCACGGTGCTGACACCGGGGATAACATTTTTGTTCTCATTCACTTGTGCTCTGGCGGTGGCAAATGTCTATTCTGCTCAGCCGCTGCTTGAATCAATGGCAACCAGCCTGAAAGTAGAGCCCGCTATCATAGGCAGCGTCGTCACCTTAACCCAAACCGGTTATTTAGCGGGTTTACTCTTTCTGGTTCCCCTCGGCGACCGGATAAACAGAAAAACACTCGTGATCATGCTGCTGTTGCTTTCCGTGCTGGCGCTGGTAATGGCAGGATTATCAAAGAATCTGCCGATTCTGCTTGGCGCGATGCTATTAATCGGCTTAATGGCCGTCGTGGTTCAGCTCATGGTTGCCTGGGCAGCGATACTGGCAGCGCCTGACAGACGCGGCATGGCGGTGGGTAACGTCACCAGCGGCATCGTTTTGGGGATCCTGCTGGCCCGCTTCATCTCTGGAACCCTTGCCGACCTGGCCGGCTGGCGGGCGGTTTATCTTATTGCTGCCTGCCTGATGTTGCTAATAGCATTACTCTTTATGAAAGTGATGCCAGCGTCGTTGCCGCAGGCAAAAACACCCTCTTATCTCTCTCTTTTGCTGGCTGTTTTTCGCCTGTATATCACGGAACCTCAATTGAGAACGCGTGGCGTTTTGACTCTGCTTATCTTTGCGGCTTTTAGCATGCTCTGGACCACAATGGTGATGCCGTTAACGGCCATGTCGCTGTCACATACGCAGACAGGCATGTTTGGTTTAGCGGGCATAGCGGGTGCGCTGGCGGCCTCAAAAGCGGGATTATGGGCAGACAAAGGCAACGGACAGCGCGCTACCGGATTGGCGCTGATAGTGCTAACACTCTCATGGCTGCCCATCGCGTATACCGAAACCTCCCTGCTGTGGCTGATTATCGGCATCATCATGCTGGACTTCGCGGTACAGACCGTTCATGTAATCAATCAGAGCGTCATCATTGCTGACAGGCCAGCAGAGGCGAGCCGCCTCGTCGGTGCTTATATGTGTTTTTATTGCGTTGGCAGCGCCTCTGGTGCCCTTGCCGCAACGCAGCTTTATGCGCTCTGGGGATGGCAATCCGTCTGTATTGCCGGTGCTTTGGTGAGTGCCTGTGCTTTTATCCTGTGGGCAGGATTATCCAGATCATGAAATTACATCATCTGCTGCTTGCGATTCTGATCACGGCGATTTGGGGCGTTAACTTTTCAGTGATTAAGCTGGGCCTGAGTTCTGTGGATCCGTTAATTCTGGCCGGTATACGCTTTACCTTATGCGCCTTGCCCGCGTTATTCTTTATAAAAAAACCGGATGTCGCGTGGCGCTATATCATCAGCTATGGCCTGGTTTTTGGCATAGGTTTATGGGGATTGGTGAACTTAGGAATTAAAGCCGGGCTTTCTGCCGGAATTGCATCGCTATTGCTGCAATTCAGTGCCTTCTTTACGCTCTTATTAGGAAGTTTAGTATTTAAAGAGCGACTCAACCGCTATCAAATTGCGGGTTTTACTGTCGCCTGTTCGGGATTAATGTGTATTGTCTTTATTACCGATGGCTCCGTTACTCTTACAGGTACGCTGCTGGTATTGGCAGGCGCAATAGCCTGGAGTATCGCCAATATTATCAATAAGCATTCGGGTACAACGCAGATATTTTCCTTTCTGGTATGGTCGAGCGCCTTTTCTCCGATTCCGCTTTTCGTGCTGGACTGGCTGGTCAACGGTAGCAACGGATACGCGGCGTTAGTCACTCATATTGATTATCGCGCTGTGCTGTCAATCCTCTTCCAGGTCTATCCTAATACGCTGTTTGGCTATTGGGTATGGAATTCCCTGCTTAAGCAATATCCACTCTCCACCGTGGCGCCCTTGTCGCTGTTGGTGCCGGTGTTCGGAATTTTGGGATCCATGGCGATATTTGGAGAAAATATCTCGTGGATAAAAATTCTTGCCCTGCTGCTGATTATTTCCGGGCTGATTACAGGATTGTATGGCCAGCGCCTGACGCGATTTTTACGCTAAAAAGCGTTGATTTAACACGCCACAGTTTACTGCAGAACGTCGTTCGCATCTGCGTCATCTCCAGCTCGGATGCCCATACCGGCCCCCTTGTCGTGAGTATCAGACAACCCGGCATTACCGGCAGACTCAGCGGTTTGGCTGTCTCATATTCCGCCTCAACCAGCCTGTTGCCGCTCGGAATAATGACCGCTGCCGAGCTACACTTTCTCTCCACGCTCAAAACGTTCCCTGACACTTGCTCACTGGCCGCATTGTGCCAGAAGCGGATGTTAGCAAAGCTATCAGAATTTATATTTTGATTAACAGACTACAGGCGACATTGAAGCTCCCTGGGATCGAATAAATTTAGAAATTTCATTTATTGATGTTTTGCCCGGATGGTTTACTTCACTCAGATGATCTCCCTTTCCAGTGATTATTGTTAAACCATGTTGTTGTGCTATCTCAGCCATAGATGCGTAATAAGGATCGCGAGCGCCTGCCCAAAGCAGAATGGGTGTCTTATAAGGGAATAAGGCTTCTTTTTTTTCAGAGTACTTTCTTAATTCATTGAAAAAGCATCTTGCACTTTCTTGATCGTCTGGCGAAAGACCAGAAGTAAGCTCTGGTGCTGTGCTTCTTGCATAAGACATAAACATATCAAAACTAAGTTTGCCTTCAGGTGTATCAGGAAGGCCGTTCCTGAAATCCCATCCGCCTAAAACAACAGAGTTAAGCCGTTCTGAATAGTGGTTCAGGAGGCCTAATGCTGCCCATGCGCCGGAGGAATATCCTATAATATGCGCTTTTTCATAACCCAGCTCATCCATAATTTTCACAATGGATAATGCCTGATTTTGTTGTGTATATAATTCCTGCAGTTGTGGCTTTTCGCTTTCGCCGTGGCCTAAAAGATCCGGACAAACAACGTGAAAAAATGGACTAAAGAAGGAGCTTAAGCCATTATTTATCCATGATTTCCCGTCCATCAGGAGACCGTGAAGCATTATAATTAATGGCCCCTTTCCTTCGGAAACATATGACAACTGAGGTATGCCTGACGTAAGTAACATATATGTCCCTTTAACTCTACATTGGACAGAAAGCATACACGCCCCCTTACAAGCTCCTCAATAGATAATCTCATGACCGTCCGCCTTTCACTCATAGCGGACATTCCCCTATCGTCAGTTTACTTCGAACCAGAAGCACATATAAATTAATACACAGCTCTCTAAATCACTCAAAAATTCAGTTCTGAGTGGAAGGCAGCAAACCCGCAAGCTTGTATCCCTCGATAAGTTCATCAAAGAGCTTGATATCGTTCCGGCTTCTGGCCATTAGCTGAGCGCCGGCAATAGCGGAAAAAATCGCGCCTGCCCGAAGTTTGCTGTCTTGTGTCGCTGTGATATTCGCTTCAAGTAGCTGCGTTGCCAGCCAGTCGATATTGACATCAGAGAAGGTCTGCACTTCCACTTTCACCGCCTCCGGCAGATCATCATATTCAGCAGACATAAAGCTTCCCATGCAGAGCCGGTTTCCGGCTTCCAGCGAACGGCGAAATATCTCCGGGTAGCGGCCCAGGCTGCTTAACGCGTCGCCAGCTGCTTCCCGAATCATTTCAAGGTCACGAGCCGTGTCTTCCCAGTAGCGTCTGGCTACAGCAGCACCCAACTCGGCCTTGCTGGGAAAGTGATAGTAGATGCTGGCCGCCTTAATACCCACTTCGCCCGCCAGTCCACGAATGTTCAGGCCGGTGTAGCCGTGGGCCTGCGCATTCAACCGCGCTGCATTCAAAATTTCATCCCGGGATGTTTTGCTCATCGTTTACGCCTCGCAGAGTGTCATGCACTAATTCTAACATGTGTTAGGTAGGTATTGACACACTTGCTATAACAGGACTAGTCTCTACCTACCAAACGTTAGGTAGTTTTTATTCCTGAGAGGATTTATTATGAGCAAAGAGATTTTTTATGCAGATGCAACTCGCCTGGCGAGCATGATCCGCAATCGCGATCTTTCCCCTGTCGAGGTTATGCAGGCACACATCGACCGTATTGCTGCAACCAATCCCGACGTCAATGCCGTGGTGTCACTCGCAGAAGACGCCATGAATCAGGCTGCCGCTGCCGAAGCAGCCGTGATGCGCGGTGAAGAACTTGGGCCGCTGCACGGCGTGCCTTTTACCGCTAAGGATTCCATTGATACCGCAGGCGTACTGACACAGCGCGGCTCACCGATTTTCAAAGGTCGTCGTCCTGATGAAGATGCCACTAGCGTGGCGCGTCTTAAAAAGGCGGGTGCTATCCTGCTGGCAAAAACCAACCTGCCGGAATTTTCATACTGGATTGAAAGCGATAATCTGCTCTCCGGCCGCTCCAATAATCCCTGGGATTTGACCCGTACGCCTGGCGGTTCAAGTGGCGGCGAGTCTGCCGCTATTGCCGCAGGCATGTCGCCTTTGGGACTGGGCACCGATCTCGCCATATCGATACGCGGACCCGCGGCACAGACAGGCATAACGTCGATGAAGGCGACCCACGGCAGCGTGCCAATGACCGGTATCTGGCCGCGCGCCCCTTGCCGGTTCTGGCACGTTGGCCCGATGGCTCGTTCAGTACGCGATATTGCGCTGGCTTTTTCTCAGCTTTCGGGACCCGACGGCCATGACGCCTTCTCAAGTAACGCGCTGGTGTATGTTGATGGGTTGCCGCTTATCACATCCCGTCCGCTGCGCATTGGCTGGATGACCGGTCCGGGACTGGGTCCGGTCGATCCGCAAGTGGCGGCGGTGGTGAAATCAGCAGCGCATTCACTGATGGCACCGGGCATCGTCGTCGAGCAGGTCGGTATTCCAGCACTCGAGCGGGATTTTGCCCTCGAGGTGTTTAACCGAATCCACGTAATGGAGATGAAACCCGCATTTGCCGCGGCAACGGCGGGTCGACATCCTGACGAACTTTACAAGATGGCGAAAACGATGCTGTCGATGCCTGATACATCCCTGTCTGACTTTATTGATGCGGAGCAGGCTGCTGAAAGATTACGTGACGGGTTTGCTGAATACTTTTCACACTATGATGCGCTTATCACCCATGTTCTGCCCATTCCTGCGCACAAACATGGCGTGGAAAAATTTGTTATCGATGGCCACGAAGTAGATGCCACCTATTTGCAGGGTGCCACGGTACCGCTGAATGTCACTGGGCTACCGGGCGTCGCGCTGCCGTTCGGTAAAAGTCATGAAGGCATGCCCATCAGCGTGCAAATTGTGGGTAAATGGCACGATGAACGAACCATTCTGCATATTGCTTCTCTGCTGGAAGCCGTCAGCCCGCTAAAAGACGCTCATCCATCACTTTAAAAAATGAAAACGCCCTGCAAATTCTGTGGGGCGATTTTACGTTTTCGGGCAGGCTGGTGAGTTAGCCTGCTAATGCCGCAGGCAATGGCGTCTTCTTCTCCTGCAACACTCATCTGAGAGCAGCTTTTGCGCCTGTGGCCAACGGCCAGCAACCGAATCAATCTGCGGCTATCAGGCCAGCAGCCGCAGGCCAAAAATAGTGTGCCCTTTCTCATGTCGGTAATAAGCAAGCCCGCCATGTAATGTGGCGATGGCGTACACCAAAGAGAGTCCGAGCCCGCTTCCGGAAGTATGGCGGACATTATCGCCGCGCCAGAATCGCTCGAATAATTTATCCGGATCGGCAATAACGTCACCGGCGTTCGACACCTCAATATCAACGTATTCAGCACGATGATACGTGCTAATCACAATCTGCCCTGGTGCCGGTGAATACCGTATGGCATTGATCAGCAGGTTGGTCATTGCACGCTGGAACAGCATTTTATCCGCGGTGACGCTGCCTTCGGCATTGAGTGCGATAACCATTCCCCGCTCTTCCGCGACCGGCTCCAGAAAGTCGATCAGCGTTTCCAGCGCGTCATGAAGTAAGAAGGCCTCTTTATTGAGCTGGATGTTGTGATGGGTGGCGCGGGCAAGAAAGAGAATGTTTTCAGTCAGTCGTGACAGGCTTTCCAGCTCTTCAATGTTGCCTTCCAGCAGCGCCTGATATTCACTAACCGACCGCGCATGGCCCAGCGCCACCTGATTCTGGCCCAGCAGAACATTAATGGGCGTGCGTATTTCGTGTGCCAGATCGTCGGCAAACTGGGTCAGGCGGACGAAGTCAGTGGATAAGCTCTGACGCATCGCGTTAAGCGCTTTCCCCAAGGGCAGCAATTCCTGCGGGATAGCCTGCAGCGGCACCGGATGATTTAACCTGTCACTGGCGGTTTCCGCCACAATCTCACTCAGCCGCCCTATCGCCTTTAGTCCTCGGCGAATAAGCAGCGGGCTGACTGCGGCGCAGAGAAAAATAGCCGCCAGTGAGACCAGAATGCTTTGCTGACGATAGCGATCCAGCATCATCGCCCGCTCCCGCGCGACCCGGGCCAGCGTGATGGTAACCGGTCCGAGCGATGAGTTTGCCTGCAGGCTAAGCGCAGCCGCTTCCGTATGATCAGCATCCATCCAGCGATGCAGCTGTCGTGCATTCGGCGGGCTGTTTACCGGCGTGGGCGACATGTCAGGCAAAGCGACACCGGTGTGATTAATACTGACGTTCTGCTCATGCTGCGATCGGATGCTGAGGATATCCTGATGAATATCGACCATGCGGTTGAAATAGAGCGGCAACGAACTGGGATGGGCGCCATCTTCAAGCAGCTGCCTTAATTGCGCGGCGCGGTTGATCAGCGTCTGGTCGTCCCGCCACACCAGCTCACTGCGTAAGGCGTTGTAAAGTATCAGGCTAATACCGCCGCAGGCCATCGCCATGATCAGCGTAAAAATTGCTGTCAGCCGCAGCGTTAGCGACGCGCTATGCATTGTCAGGTGCCTTTTCCGACAGACAATATCCCATACCTCTTACCGTGGTGATGAGCTTATGAGTGAAAGGATCGTCGACTTTGCGGCGCAGGCGGCGAATGGCGACATCGACAATGTTGGTTTCACTGTCGAAATTGACGCCCCAGATTTCGCTGGCCAGCAGCGTGCGCGGCAAAATCTCACCGTGACGGCTGGCGAGGAGCCAGAGCAGCATAAACTCTTTGCGCGTCAGCGTCAGAGGTATACCGTCACGCGTGACCTGAAAGCGCGTGGAATCCATCACCAGATCGGCCACGCGCAGCACGCTGCTGTGCGGCTGTTGCTGTCGTAGCTGATTCCTTACCCGTGCCAAAAGCTCAGCAAATGAGAAAGGTTTGACCAGATAATCATTGGCGCCCAGCTCCAGCCCTTTAACGCGATCGTCCACTGAATCTCTGGCAGTCAGGCAAATCACGGGAACATTGCTGGCGGTGCGCAGCGTTCTCAGCACCTGCCATCCATCCATGCCCGGCAGCATGATGTCCAGAATGATCAGGCTGTAAGGATGCGACAACGCCAGATGCAGGCCGTCCCGCCCGTCAGCCGCGAAATCCACGATATAGCCCGCTTCTTCCAGCCCTTTCCGCACCCAGGCGCTGGCCTTCAGATTATCTTCGATCAGTAATAGTTTCATCGGCGCAGTTTGCCATGAAAGTCGTGTCCTCCCCAGCGTTTCAACGCCAGATGACAATACGGTCATCTTTCTGACAGGCAGTTGGAACCACCGTGCCGGTATAACAGCAGCGTGGTTAATCGTGGCGACCGCGTTTTGTCTGTGAAGTCCCGGTGAGACTTCGTGTCGCCATCCACATCTTTATATTCCGTTACTGCTGAGCCAGTACGGTTATTCTATCTATCGCGGGAGCTTAAAAATAAATGAAACGTTTACTGCTTGCACTGACGCTGGCAACCGGGCCAGGCATGGCATTTTCAGCTGAACCTGCAGCCGTCTATGACATGACTCAGTCCCTGAGTAATGAGCTGGCTACCGAAGCATTGTCGGTTTGCCATGGTATGAATCGTCAGGGCGTGGTGGCAGTTGTCGATCGCGGCGGTAACCTGGTGTCGATAATGCGGGATGATAACGTTGGACCGCACAATACGCAGGCTGCCTGGCGTAAAGCGTTTACGGCGCTCTCGACCAAAACGCCGACCAAACAGCTCACCACCAAGGCGCAATCCTCACCGGACAGCGTTAATCTCAATACCGTTAGCGATCTGTTGCTGCTCGGCGGCGGCGTACCGGTTAAATATCGCGGCCAATGGATCGGTGCCGTCGGCATGGCGGGCACCGGCGGCGCAGAATCTGACGATCGATGCAGCGCTGACGCGATTAAAAAAGTTCTTGGTGAAAGCCAACCGCAGTAATCACGCTAAACGTATGCCAGTCGCGCACTTTTACAGAGAAGGCGAGAAAGAGAACCTCTCTCGCCTTTTTAGTGACAGCACCAAGCCAGAGCACATGTTGGTTAGCCGAAAACAACAAGAAAACCGTGCCGCAACAACAGTTAACCCTGGCCTTATTATGCCGAGACTTTTTATATGTCACATTGCCCTATTACGCGGCAGTCAGAAAACCCTGATGGAATGAGGATAGGGGATAAAGGTTTCCATAGAAGAAACCTTTCAGGATGAGGCATGACGTTCAGCAATAATTACCCCGCCAGTGCATCTTTACTTCGGCAAGTAGCCCTTATTTCCCCTCAAAGAAATCATCTGGCAGCTGGCCCGGTGCCATGCTAATTACAGCATCGTTATCAGGACCTTCGTTCTTCATGTAAGTCACCCGGGCAAACTCAGGAATCACAACATAAGGATAAGCCGGGCCTTCGTCGCGAAAACGGTGCATATCGTCTATAAATTCGTTTTGATAACAGATGGTTTTTTCAGGGTGCTGGTTTTCACCGGCAATCCACTGCGGAAAGAAGATGGTGCCATGAATGATTTTTCTTTCAATATCGAACAACAGGCTGACGCAGGTTCCTGTCGGCTCGTGCCAGTCGACTTTATAAATGCCCGGCGCAAACTGCACAGCATTCATCGTTTGATGGGTCACCCATCGCCCCCCCACCAGCCCCTGATGTATGCGGTAATCACAGGTATTGTCATTTCGCGCATACCATTCGTATTTCCAGCCATTATCGTAGGTATAAACAAAATGCGTTCCCACAAAAGCGGATAAATCTTTTGCTATATCGTTTAATGATTCAGTGGACATTACGACCTCATATTCAAGCGAAGCGTGGATAAGCCGATTTTAATTCTCCAAACCTGTAAAACCTCCGCATCAGCACTAAAATTCAATAGTAAGCATCAGCGAGGATATTATCCAATAATGACGCAGGTAAAATTCATTTTCTAACTTATCAACAGGGAAATTCAGATCCAGATTGAAAGTCAATATTTGCGTATTACGCATAAGGCTTACAGCGTGAGCTTCCCGCTTAAATGACATCGCTGACATATTGCTGCAACAGGAATAAAACAATGAAAGCGATTGATTAATTTTCTTGTTTTAAATCATCCAATTAACCAATGTTATAATTAATTAAACACGGTCACTGTGATTGTTCACGCCTGTTTTTCCGACTTTTTCATTGCCAAAAAAATTTATAACGCTAATCTTTTATGAGCATTAAATATTGCCGCTTATCTTCACCTGATCGA
The DNA here is from genome assembly GCF_001517405.1 of Duffyella gerundensis. Lineage (NCBI taxonomy): Bacteria > Pseudomonadati > Pseudomonadota > Gammaproteobacteria > Enterobacterales > Erwiniaceae > Duffyella > Duffyella gerundensis. Next base: position 260,707 of record NZ_LN907828.1, read on the forward strand.
TCACTTTTCAGGTAATTCCATCTGCCTGAATCCCGAGAATCACTGTGCAGGATATTATTCTATGGGCTTGATGCATGAAGTTTTTCGTCTGTCGCCGGAGCTGGCTCTTTTCCTTTCTCTTGCTGCAGGTACGTGGATTGGTAAATTCAAACTGGGTGCCTTCCAGCTTGGTGGCGTAGCCGGAGCGCTATTGGTTGCCGTGCTGATAAGCCAGGTAGGCATTACTATCGACAGCGGGATTAAAAACGTTCTGTTTGCCGTGTTTATTTATGCCGTGGGCTTTGAAAGCGGGCCCAAATTTTTCTCCTCGCTGGGGCGACGAACATTGCGGGAAATTGCCCTGGCGCTGGTACTGGTTATTTCGTCATTAGCAACGATAGTGGTGCTGGCAAAAATCTTTGCGCTGGATAAGGGAATTGCCGCCGGTATTGCAGCGGGTGCACTCACTCAGTCAGCCATTATTGGCACCGCCAGTGCAGCCATCGCTAAATTAAATCTGGACCCGGCACAGCTCCAGCAGATGCAGGGTAATGTTGCGGTGGGATACGCGGTGACCTACATCTTCGGCTCGCTGGGCGCCATCATCATCTGCGTTAATATCCTGCCCAAAATCATGGGACGCTCAATCCGTGAAGATGCGATTAAAGCTGAACAGGAGATGATGCATGGTGCAATGGTTCTGGCGCCAGGCCAGGTGCCCGCATTACCGGATTTGGTCGGGCGCGTGTTTCTCGCCGGGCCGGTCGCTGGCAAAAGCGTGGCTCAGGTTGAAGCACTGGCTAATCCGCTTTTTCCGGTCACGCTCGAACGCATCAAACGCGACGATCAGGTTATCGCGGTCACGCCGGATATGGCGCTTAATGAGAATGATGTGCTGCTTCTGGTAGGCCGCCGCAAAGGTATCGTTGCCCTTGCGCCCTCGCTTGGCAAAGAGCTGGATGAGGAAGCGGGCCCGGCAATGACCATGAAAACCGCCGACGTTTTCCTCACCAATCCCGCGCTGATCGGCAAGCGTGTGGATGAACTGCGCGAACAGCTGTCGGCAGATGTCCGCCACGGTATTTATGTCACCGGCCTGAAGCGTGGCGAGACGGTGCTTCCCTTCAAAGATGACGTGGTGATAGAGCGCAATGACGTTGTGACGCTGTACGGCAGTGAGCAGGACATACAACGCGCTGTCGCCATGGCCGGACCGGCGCTGCTGAAAAGCCCAAAAACCGACCTGATGTTTCACGGCTTTGGCCTGGCGTTTGGTCTGTTGCTTGGCTTGCTGGTGCTGCGTATCGGCTCTGTGCCTCTGACGCTGGGCAGCGGCGGCGGTGCCCTGCTCGCGGGCTTGCTGTTTGGCTGGTATCAGGCGCGTAAGCCTCTGATCGGGAATATGCCGCTGCCAGCGTCCGGCTTGCTGCGCGACTTAGGGCTGGCAGGTTTCGTTGCCGTCGTTGGGTTACAGTCTGGCCTGCAAGCGGTTGAGACCGTCAAAAATAACGGCATCTCCATTTTCCTGATCGGCATCGTCGTCACGGTCGTCCCGCTGATGATCACGTTATTCATTGGCCGCTATCTGCTGCGCTATGACAACACGGCGATTTTTGCCGGTGCCTTATCCGGTACGCGCAGCGCAAATCCCGCCTTTGGGGAAATCCTCGATAAAGCGGGTAATGCCATTCCAACCGCTCCCTTTGCGGTGACTTACGGGCTGGCAAATGTGTTCCTCACCTTGCTTGGCCCGCTTATCGTCGCGCTGGTATGACGATGACCTGCTTTCTTATCCGGAGAGATCAACCATGTCGAATCCTTACGATAAATATGCATCACTCAGTCCTTTTGAACTCAAAGACGCACTGATAGAGCTGGCTTCTGGCAAACCCGATCGCATGATGCTGAATGCAGGCAGGGGAAATCCCAATTTTCTGGCTACCCTGCCGCGCCGGGCCTTCTGGCGCCTGGGATTATTTGCCACCGAAGAGGCTGAACGTTCCTATTCCTATTTGCCGCATGGCATTGGAGGAATACCGCGCAAAGAGGGTATCGAAGCGCGCTTTGATGCATTCCTGGCGCGGGGACATGAACAACCTGGCGTGGCGTTCTTATCGCGGGCGGTGAGCTATGTGCGCGATCAGCTGGGACTTTCCGCGTCTGATTTTTTACATGAGATGGTCGAAGGCATTCTCGGTTCAAATTACCCGGTTCCGCCGCGGATGCTGACCATCAGTGAAAAAATCACCCGTGAATTTATCGTCAAAGAGATGATCGGTGGCCTGATTTCAGCTGAAGATGTTGATCTGTTTGCAGTAGAAGGCGGGACGGCAGCCATGACCTACTTGTTCAACACGCTGCGCACCAACGGCCTGGTCACGGCTGGCGATAAAGTCGCCATGGGCGCGCCCATCTTCACCCCCTATATTGAAATCCCGCAACTGGAAGATTACCGTCTGGAAAGCGTGATGATCAACGCGTCACCGGAAGAGAACTGGCAATATCCGGATGAAGAGCTCGATAAGCTGCTCGATCCGGCAATCAAAATCTTTTTCTGCGTAAACCCGAGCAATCCTGCGTCGGTTAAAATGGACGAACGCACGCTGGAGAAAATGGTCAGCATCGTGGCGCAGCGCCCTGACCTGATTATTCTGACTGATGATGTTTATGGCACGTTCGCCAACAACTTCAAGTCGCTGTTTGCCGTCTGTCCGCAAAACACCATCCTGGTCTATTCCTTTTCCAAATACTTTGGTGCCACAGGCTGGCGCCTTGGCGTTATCGCGACGCATCAGAACAACATTCTTGACCAACAACTCAGTGAAATCAGTGATGCTGAAAAAAGCCGTCTCAATCATCGCTACGGTTCGCTGACACCGGATGTTCCGGCGTTGCGTTTTCTTGACAGGGTGGTGGCAGACAGCAGAAGTGTGGCGCTCAATCACACCGCCGGATTGTCCACTCCACAGCAGGTACAGATGGTGTTGTTTAGCCTGTTTGCCCTGATGGACGGGGATAATGGATACAAAGCGGCGGTGTCGCAGGTGATCCGCCGACGTCAGGCGGTGCTGTATCGTGAGTTAGGTATCACGCATATCGATACTGAAGAGGCTGTCGATTACTACACCCTGCTGGATCTCGAAGCGATATCCCGTCAGGTTTACGGTGATGAGTTTGCCGACTGGGTGAATGTCACGCTCAATCCAACGGATCTGCTTTTCCGTATTGCTGAGGAAACCGGGATCGTTATGCTACCTGGCAGAGGATTCGGTAGCCTGAAACCTGCTGGCCGCATCTCCCTGGCTAATCTCAATGAATACGAGTACGCCGCCATTGGTAAATCACTCAAAGGGATGATGGACCAATATCACGAAAAATACCGTTCCGGGCAGAAGAAAAATAAAAAGAAGGATAAGGTGAATAAAGGGAAATAGTCATCGGGAAGGGAAACGGCCACGTTTTCGATTCGCTAAAGGGTTAATGGATCAGGGCTGTTCAATCGCCCTGAAAACCGCCGTTTGCACTTGTAGTCAACGCGATGATACGCACGCTCCTGGCTTGTGCTTTATCAGGCATTCGCGATCGCCATGTCGCTTTACAGAGCCAATTTTATCTGCAGCCTCTGTATATAAATCAGGTTCGCTGGATAAGCATCCGCCTCAGGCGGATCTCATCCACAAGTGGATGCTCACCGTTTTAGCTAACTTACCAAACTGCCCCAAAATACAGACGATATATTCGCTAACGTTTTGGACACGGATATTGTGAGCATTTTTTTATTATGTGCTTCTGAGCACGTGTATTTCTGTTCTGATGGTAAGTTCTCAAGCCATCTCCTTTTACCCCATGATTTTCTGATTAAAGGAATGCCCAATGCCTATGCTGCGCCATTGCCTGACTGGCGGACTGATTATTGCTGCACTTGCCGGATGCTCATCGAAAGTGGCGGAAACCCAACAATATTCGGGTTTTTTACGCGATTATTCCCGGCTACAAGCTACGGACTCGCCGAGTGGACACCCGACGTTGCGCTGGATATCGCCCGATTATCATTCAGCTGATTATCAGGGCATTTATTACACGCCCGTTGTCTATTATCCGGCAGCAAAACCCACCGCGCGGGTCAGTCAGAGCACCCTGGAGAACCTGAAAAACTATGTCGACAGTCGGATGAAAGCGGCGGTGGCAAGGCATAAACCCCTGGTCGGTTCTCCAGGGCCAGGCACGTTGATTATGAAAACGGCGATTACCACCGTGAGTGCTGAGAATCAGGACATGAAGTTTTATGAAGTGGTGCCTGTTGCAGCAGTGGTCGCCAGTACCATGGCGGCATCCGGCCATCGTACGCAAAACAGCGTGCTCTATCTGGAGACACAACTGATTGATGCTAAAACCGGCAACGTCATGATGGAAGCCGTGCGCAAGGCTTACGGTAAAACCGTGCCGAACAACAGCGCACCCATCACCCTGGAAGATTTAAAACAAGGTGCAGATGAGATGATCAATGATGTGGCAGCCTTCCCGCCTAAATCCTGATCGATGCAGAGAAACCCTGAGCACTGGGCTACGGGCTTTTCGTCCATTGCGAACAGCCTGTTTTTACTCTGCTTTATCACGTTAAACGCGGGCTGGTCGAGAGAGTGAATATTGCCCCAACACGCCAGCCAGGCTGAACCAAACCATGATCAATAAAAGACATGGACTGAACGATCCTACTCGCCTGACGGCAGCGTCGCGGCCTTAATAAAACTGGTAGGCGCCATCGCGTCGTGCTTTTGCCTGGTACATCGCTTTGTCGGCATTTTCAAACAGCATTTGGGCCGATGCGGTGCCGGGCCGGGCGAGGCTGATGCCTATTGCCGCCCCGATCCGCACTTTCAAATTATTGATAGCAAAAGGCGCTTCCATGCTGTCGATAAGGCGCTGGGCGATAGCGGATGCCGCCTCGCGACTGTCGCACATGGCGGCTACCACAAATTCGTCCCCGCCCATTCGCGCCACTGAATCGCCCGGGCGCATACCGTGTTGCAGCCGTTCGCCGATCTGCTGCAGCAACAGATCCCCTGATGCGTGTCCCATAGAATCATTGACGGCTTTAAACCCGTTCAGATCGATAAACAGAACCGTGACCCAGGCGCTATCGTCGGCCTGCGCGAGCATGCTGTTCACCTGGTCGTTGATCCACGCGCGATTAGGTAATCCGGTGAGAATATCGCGGGTTGCCAGTTTCTCCAGCTCAAGAATTTTCTCTTTGTCGCGGGTAATGTCGCGCGACACCAGCACGGCACCGATATTTTTGCCGGTGGAAGGATTGCTGACGCTACAGGCTTTGGTGCCAAGGGTAATGTAATGGCCGTCGCGATGGCGCTTACGCACTTCGACAACGTCCGGTAACGCGCCGTTATTGAAGATATGCGCCAGCGCTTCGGAAGCGGAGGCGTAATCATCAGGATGCAGAAAATCCAGCACTCGCTGGCCAATCATTTCATCAGCCGACCAGCCGATCATTTTGCTGTAGGAAGGCGAGATCGAAACGTACCTGCCGTCTGAATCGCAATGGGCTATCAGATCGGTGCTGTTCTCAATCAACAGACGGTATTCCGCCGCCGTGCGCAGCGCATCTTCCAGCGCTTTGCGCTGTCCGGTGATATCAAAAATAAAGCCGTTATATTGCAGATGCGAAGCGCTGGGCTGGCTGTCCGGCAGGCCAGAAAAAATCACCCGCCGCGTCGTGCCGTCCAGACACTGAATCGGCAATTCAAAGTGAAAAGGCGTGACACCTTCCAGAGCCGCCGTCAGCTGCAATGCGATCTTCGCATCATCATCTGCCTGCGCGAGCCTCAGCCAGGCGCTGAGCGTGACGCCTTTCAATGCCGGCATCAGGCCAGCAGGACTTTCCTGACAGGCGATGCACAGGCCATGAGCGTCCGTGGACCAAATGGCAGAAAGGTCAGGCTTGATCGCAGTGCTCATGGTGGTCGAATCCGTTATTGGCTGGTGATACTGAATAAGCTTACTACTCGTCGTTAAAGACCGCTTATTGCCTTAACCTCTTTGGGAAGTATTACGGCAAGCGGTTCAGGGTCAAACGAATGTCCGTCATGCATCATGGCTGCCGCGGCGCGCGCCTCTTTGCTACAGAAAACAGGCGGCACGCTGTCGATGACGGGATTCAGGATTAAAGGTATTGATCTCCATTTATCGGCTGCGTAGCCGACAATCTTTAATAAACTCTGCGTGATGCTGATAGCGGAAAACAGGGTTGCATTTTAAACATGCTGGAAAGATCATCCCCTGCTGTTTTAGGGATATCCCTAACTATGTTGGCAGATCTTCCTCAGCCAAAAGCCTGCCGTGCAATGATGAACGTCGACGCTTTGTTCAAATTGATTTTAGAAAAGTGGATAACAGACAGGTTGCGCGCATGGCTCGTGACTGACACATCTTTCAATCGTCGATTTATGGCGTGGTTTACAGAGGTGTCTGGTTGAACGTCAACGTACCCTTTTCAACAGGAGTGACTATGTTCTTTATTTTCAGCGGCCTTCCGGGCTGCGGAAAAAGCACTATCGCGAAGAGACTAGCCGAAAGATTAAAAGCCGTTTATTTACGGGTGGATACGGTTGAACAGGCAATAAGGGCCGCATCGGAACATCCCAAAGAGATGGGACCTGAAGGCTATTTCATCCTCTATGAGCTTGCCCGGGACAATCTCAGGCTGGGTAACACGGTCATAACTGACTCAGTTAATGACCTCAACCTGATACGCGATATTTTCCGTGATATTGCAATATCGTTAGATGTCCCCTTCCTTGAAGTTGAAATTCTCTGTTCGGATCGCGTACAGCATCGTGCCCGTGTAGAGAAAAGGGTGTCCGATATTCCAGGGTTAAAAGTTCCTGACTGGAATGCCGTCATGAACCGACATTATGAGCCATGGAGCAGAGCGCATCTGCGGCTGGATACCGCAGAATTCACCCCAACGCAGTGCGTGGATAAAATCCTTGAAGCGCGTATTCCCTCCTCAGCAGCTAAAAAAATGTCGCCGTGAAGACGCCTCTTCGAGTTGTTGATACCTGTCGCCCGTTGGACCAGGCAAGTTTTTGTCGGAAACTTTTACAGGCAATCGATGTTTAAAACTGTCTGTTTCGCCAGGGCATTTAAAAATCACTTCCCTGCTCCGTTTCCAGCAATTTAAGCAGTTCCTTGTCATTCAGATGAAACGTGAGATTTTTCGGAAGCGGCAGGTCAAAATCCTTTAACTCGCTGAGCGGATAAAAGAAATTACGCTCATAGAATGCGTTAATAGCGGCAAGCTGAGGGACCTGCTCCAGCACCGGTGTTGCGGACGTATAGCCACGGCGCACACGGCCAATGGGCTCAAGGTACTGGATACATGACGCGCAGCCTTTATTGGCGCCTTTTTCCCACAACCGATAAGCATCCAGACGCCGTCCTTCCATCCAGGCCAGTTTACCCAGGCTCCTGTAGGCGGGGGCAAAACCTTGCTCCACTGCACACTCAAGCAGTTGTTTACCTACCGGATGAAGCACTTTAGCCTGCGGGACGATATTTCCTCCCACTAATGCCATCGCCTGCGGGCTTCCGCGGTCAACGGCGCCAGAGAGCAGTGCGTACATCGCGTTGTCATCACGGCCGTAAAGAGATGATCCGTATTTATAAGCCGCAATCGGCACACCCTGTTGAATGAGCGCCTGAAGTTTTTCTGAGGCGTTGACCCTTTCTGCAGGGCTGGCCGGATAACGCAGCGTCCAGACACTGTCGAGATAAACGGCCTTCCAGCTCCCCTCTTTTACCGCGTCAGCAAGCAAGCCCTCACGCTGCTTTTTATGTTCTTCATCCATCCAGAAGTTATCGATCTGGTCTCCTGCTAAGGCATATTCCACGAGTTGCCTGAAGGCCTCAGCTGCCGCAGGGGATTCCTTCGGTAAAAACGCGGCTTCGCTACGGCAAACAAACTTTTTATGGCTAAACTCTGCCAGCAGTTGTTTATCAACGGACAACTGCTCTGAACTGCCATACGAAGTCGGAGCGTGGTTGAAATCTTCTAATCTTTTTGCGGTGGCGGTGCCACAAGCCATGAATATAGCTGCAAAAATGAGCGCAAAACGCGGCATGCTGGTCATGATCGATCCCGAATGGTTTTAAGGGGTAGGCTTTAGCGCCACGTTCTCTGGAGTGCGGTAGTTTTCATTACTGTTTATCCCCAGCGCACAACACGGTTTCTCCTGCGCAGCGTGCGCCTGAGTTGGTTTAGCATGTCCATATTTGAAGTCTCTTTTGGGCTGAGTTTTGTACGATCCGCCTCAGGTTGGTAGCCACCTTTGAGCCATTAAAATGGCACAGGAAATCTCAATTGCAACGTGTTAGCGTCCGCTTCTCGCTCAAGGCGACTCATTGACTCCTGTCTGTGTTGATAAAACGCCTGGTCAGGGTTATTTTCCGTTTTCTAAGCGAATCCCCTGTGCTCTGTCACCCAGAGCACACCCTCCCTTGACGGCTTTTATATCAGTCCCTCTGGCTGGCGAATAAGAAGGAAAAAAGATGTTTTTCAGTGCGTTGGATGTTAATCAAACCGTACATCAATCGTCATGTTGAGTATGAATCGCCCACTGTTTATTTCTCTCGATGGTCCTAAAGGGGTCGGTAAAACCACATTGTTGGAAGCCATTACCAAAATACTGAGGGCAGACAACAAGAAGGTGATCCGACTTTGCGAGAAAAAAAGCGATCCCAACAGAAGCGAAACAATGGCCCTTGTGAACAGGCTCGCCAGAAATCCTGCCCTGGATTTGGAACGCGAAGTTTGTGCGCACTTTGCTGATAGCCGTGCATGGATTTCCGAACATGTGCTGCCTAAACAGCCACCGGGTAGCATAATCCTGATGGATCGTTGGTACCCGTCGGATGCCGTCTTTCGCCGATTGGTTCCCTTTGCAGAGATTTTACAGCTCAATATGGAGAGAAACGTACGAACGCCAGACCTGCATGTTGGGGTGGTGACGACGCCTGAGATTTCATGGGCAAGGGCCGCAGCCAGAACGCGTGGGCTAAGTAGTACGGTGATGCATAAGCTGGAAGAGCATATCGCTTGTACTAAGGCGTTTGAGCGAGAGGTTGCCGATCACGGCTGGGTTTTATGCCGTAATGAAGGAACGATCGAAGACGCAACGATGCAAATAATTTCAGAGATCTACAGATTGCCTGGGTGCCTGTAGGCATCGGTTTTGCGGACATGTTGCCTGTCGCCAGCAGTAATAGTGAAAAAGTGGCGCTGGGTGTTATGCGATGGGAAAGTAGTTTGGTTTGAATGCCTCCCTCATTGCGGAGGGAATCATGGGATATCGCGCTGTTTCAAATAAATGACTCATTCTTTATCGACTTTACCCGATTAGTTTCAGATCGGCTCTGCGTTATCGCTTTTGTTCATCATAGTCATTCTCGTGCGCTCCCAAACTTAAGAGAGAGATCTCCAGCTTTTGGTCCAGCCAGCTATAGCCGAGCAGATATTGCTGCTTCCCCATGTAAAACTTATGCACCCACAGATAGTTGAGATCACCTTTCTTGCGCTCGCCTGTCTGCGGGTTTTCGATGATGCGATCAATCTCTTCATCAACGTTGTCCTGATCCTCTTTGGTCAGACGGTTAAAGGCCTTCTCAAAGCGGCTGGACGGGTAAACCTCAACTTCCTGACCTGTCTTTTCTGCGCACATATTTCTTCATTCTCCCGTTGTCCATTTCTGATTTCGCCAGCAGAATTTCGTTGATGAAGGAAAAAGGCAAATCGGGATTGTCCTCAGCAATACGGCCGATCTTAGCCCAGTGCTCAATCTGTTTCGGCACGCTACGGCTCATAGCCTCTGCATGTATTTTCACTTCTTCAACAAAATCATCATCTAATCGGATGCTTGTTGCCATTTTAAACCTCATGTTGTAGTCCCCAGCACCAGTAAAGTATTGGGGTGGTTTCAATCGATACGTCTGTGTTTGACGCACTACGGAAAATAGTACGCGACAATTTGTTGCATTACGCCATATATCAATGCACGAGAATTGCTCTGAGTTTTGCCCGCTTTCCGCTCATAGCGGACGGTGCAGATAAACAACGATAGGGTGCTGACTGACGCCAAATGCGCCTGGTAAAGTCAGGCGGCGTAAGAGACGCCGCCGTGAGTCAGTTTACTGCGGGCCACCAGATCGGGCATCGGTGCTCTCTGCGCGCGGCTGCGCCAGCCGGGCAAAATCGGATCCTGCCGGATGCTGGTAAATTTGCAGCTCAAAGTAACGGGCCATCGCATAGATATACTCAAAAATCGCCGCCTGGGTATTTTCATAATCGGCCCAGAAAATAGATGAGGTAAAGCAGTAGATTTCTACCGGCAAGCCATCCGGTGACGGCTTTAACGGACGCACCACGATATACATCTCTTTTTTAATATCTTCACGCTGGGCCAGCCAGGCGGTCAGAAATTTACGGAATACCATCAGGTTGGTGATACCGTTCTCCATAAACCAGCGATCGCCGACTGCGCTGATATCACGCCCATCCAGCAGCTCAGTGATGGATTCGCTGGCGATGCGGATCTGGCTCATCGCCAGCAGCATCTCCTGGTTCACAAAGGTGATCGACTTCTGATCAAGATAAAAACTGCGCATGATACGGCGCGCGCCCGAAGAGAACATCGCCTGCCAGTTGGTGTAGGTCTCGGTGAGGAAATTCTTGGTCGGAATGCGCGAAATGGTGTTATCCCAGTTGCGAATGGTGATGGTATGCAGCGCAATATCGATCACCTCGCCACTGATATTTCTATCCGGCATCTCAATCCAGTCGCCCAGCTGTAGCACATCGTTGGACGAGAGCTGAATATTCGCCACCAGCGACAGCAGGGTATGTTGGAAAATCAACATCAGCACCGCGGCGACCGCACCCAGCGAGGAGATAATAATCGCCGGTGACTTGTTGGACATAATTGCCAGAATCATGATCGCGGCGATAATATGCACCAGGATTTTGCCAATCTGGATATAGCCTTTGATCGAGTGATTTTTACGCTTCGATTTGCGCGAATAGGAGTTGTTAACAATCTCCAGCACTTCATTGAAGAAGATCGACAAATAAACAAAAAACAGGATGCCGCAGATAGTTTGAATCGCAACTTTCAGATTTTCAGGCAGGCCTGGCATAAACTGCAAGAAATTGTAGACCACAATCACCGGCACAAAATTCGACAGCTTCTGAGAGAGGCGGACATCTTTATCCAGCGGAACGCCCTGTTTATGGCTGCTGAAAAAGACCTTTCTGATCACTTTGACGATGAAAAATTTGCAGATCAGGTGAGTAACCATCCCGGCCATAATCAGCAACAGCAGGCTGACGCTGACTGACAGCACCCTGTTTCCCTCAATAAAATTCATCAAACTTTGAATGTAATGCATGATAACCACGTACGAAAAATGTAAGGGGCGAATTCAACCACAGTGCGGCGCGGATTGTTACGCGTCGAATGCGTTTAGCCCTGCTGGCGGGCAGTTTCACCAGCCTGAACGGTAGAGAAATCGATAAAAGTGGGTGCTTTCGCCTGGTGATGACTTTTATCAGCGCAATGCCACCTTGCGGGAATCAGATAAAGCCATTGCTGACTCTCTCCTCCGATATAACGATGGCTGCGTAATCACCCGCTCAGCCACGTCGGCATCAAGATGGCTGCCCCTTAATTCAACACGTGCGATTATTCAGTGAAAGGGCGTGTATTTTTTCAGCGCTAATGACGAGCTTCACCGCATTATGGGGGAATGGAAAGTCTGGGCAGGTTAATGAGCACTGATTTCTCTGGCAGCTTCAGCAGCAATGAAAAACACAGATGTTTGCTCGTGAGCCGTTGTTTCAGTTTACGTCCGCTTTGTGCCAGAAGCGGATGTTGTCGCCTTACTCGAATTAGATAGGTATGCTTAAAAATTTTTATGGCATATGCAAAAGGTTCGTAGGATAAAACTCACAAGGAAAAGCGATGACAATCATACTGGCCTACTCCAAAAAAAACTGACTGGCGGCCTTAATGTCATTATTGTCAGGATGCCCGTCGCAGGTCGTCATGAGGATGCTGTGCCTGAAGCCTGTTTTGCGATCAAGCCTTGTGCCGAAAATTTTAGCGGGTACGGTGCATCAATAAAGCTGCTCAGACAAAGAGAGAATTATGGCGAACATTATTGACGATAACTGGATTAGGGTATCTGTGATATCAGCAATATTTAGTAGTCTCGTGGGTTCATTACTGGTTTTAACCTATCTTTCACTGGGGAAAAGCAGTGCCCCGGTAATGGGCCTCATATTTACTTATTTTTTCATCGTTACGATGAGTATTATTGGGACCACGATGGGATCAATAATAATCGGCATGCCATTAGCGATGGTTTCGAAGCGATTTTATCCTGATGCTGCCCTGAAGGGGAGCTTTTTTATCGTGTGCTCTGTGCTCATCATGTGGCTGTTTATACTGGCATGGCCTGTTATCAGGATATGTGAAGCGTCTTATTCGGATATTTTGCTTTTAAGCCCTTATGCTTTCTGTTCAGCTGCCGCACTTGCTTATCTGGTTTACCGGGAATGATGCGTATACATCAGGTAGTGCAGACCGAAGGTAAACGGCGAACGCGCAGCCTGGCATGAACGCTATTCAGCATATTTAATGTTTTTCCGGGCTCATGCATTTTGCAGCAAAGCCCGCATTTGATTTTATATCTGCCCACACATCACAATTCCTCCGTGGTGCGGAGCAAAATCGCTAGTGTCATCACTTTATATATACGCCTGAAGTAGAGGTCAGCCTGTGGTTGATTACCATCCTATCGACTTGCACCGGCTGAATTCAGTCTGTGAAACAATGAGCGCCATATGGTTTTCTGCCATGCACTGTTTAAAAACTTCGTTTTTGTAATCCCCTGCCTGTAAACCCAGCAGGGTGTTGGTCCGTTCCGCTGCGCTTTTTTCAATGTAATAGCCACAATTTTCTTTTAAATACTTAGAGTTATCGCTTCCGGAAATCGACCGTCTCAGCTGGGCTTCAATTGAATTAACTGACTTATCCTGGGGTACGGCTTTTGCTGATTTCAAGCCAGAATAGAGTGGGTTGACCAGTAACTTCTGTGCAAATCGTTGATTTTCGGCGGTTAAATGGCCGGTTTTACACAACTGCAGATAGACCTGCGAAAGGCGTTGCTCCTCAGCGTCGGCAGCATGAGTGCATTCTTCCTGGACTTGTTCATCAGACTTAGCCGGATGTTTTTCAGTGGTTCTCCAGTAACTATTTTTAAAGTCCGGAACCGTGCCTTCAAAGCTGCCAAAAGGGCACAATGCACTGGCACAACCCAGTAAAAACATGGGTACGCACGTCAGCATTAGAATACGTAACAGAGGAAAGGCTTTAATACTGCTTTTATTCATATCATCTCATTTTATTTAGCTTCGGAGAGAAGGTAGGGATAATATAATTATTTTGACGGACTGCGTTCAGATGAGGCCCGGTCTTCTGCACAGAGTAACATAATCGGGGCAGACCTCGCTTTTTAGGGCAAGTTTGCATATCGATCTAAGTGAGGAAGGGGGCATGATATTTTATCAATTCTCACTCTCACGCTGGCTGCGCGCTATTCTGTTTCCTGCCTGCACCTTTGCTGCGTGTTGTCAGAGTGTGGCCTCATTCACTAATTCCAGATAACGGTAATCCGATATATTTCTGCCGCTCACTACGCAGACGACCTTACGTCCACTCAGTTCTTTTGCATAGCGAAGGACTGCCGCAATTGCAGGTGCTCCCGAAGGTTCAATGACATGGCTGTGCTGATTCAGCATTAACAGCATCGCTGCTTTAATCCCGGTTTCTGAAACAAGAAGAACACGATCAACGCGGTCGCGTACCAGGGGCCAGGTCATGGCTTCAGGCTCAATATAGCCACTGATGCCTTCGGCGATTGACGGGTTTAATTCCACTGGAATTGTTTCGCCCGCTTCTTTCCAGTGTGCAAAGGTCGGGCTGGCTTCACTTTGTATGGCCCAGACTTCGGCTGCAGGGTTAATAGCTTTGACTGCCGTCGCAATACCTGACGCCAGCCCGCCACCGCCAATATTCACGAGAATGACGTCAGCGTCTGCCCAGTCTTCCATTATTTCCAGTCCGACCGTGCCGGCTCCGGCTATCATCTGCTCATTATCGTAGGCGGAGACAAACGTCGCGCCGGACTCCTGCGCGGCCACAATCGCGGCCTGTCTCGCCTCTTCAATATTTTCAAAAAACGTAACCTGAGCACCATAGCTTTTCATTGCGGAGACCTTAATTGGGTCTGCTGAACAGGGCAGAAATATGGACACCGGTACGCCTGCTGCGTGACCCGCGCAGGCAAGCCCCAGTCCATGATTTCCCGCCGTCGGGGCAATTACGCCAGCAATGCGCTGGTCTGTATTAAGACTGGCAACGACGTTTGCAGCCCCCCTAATTTTAAAGCTACCCGTATGCTGGAGATTCTCCATCTTGAGCCTGACCTCCGCTTCGGCAAGAGCAGACAGCGCCTGCGAAGGTTCCAGCGGGGTTCTGCAAACCGTTGTTTTGATGCGCGCGGAGGCAGCATAAATGGCCTTCAGCGTGACACTGTCGATTGGTCTTTGAGTGTGGTTTGTCATAATATGTGCTCAGAAGTTATATAGTAAAATAACTATATAGGAAAATGGCTATATGAACAATCCTGAGACATCAATGGCAGACCTTTTCCGCGCCCTCGGCAATGAGCACCGGCTCGTGATGGTGGAGTGGCTTTCCGATCCCAGGTCACATTTTCCGGAACAGCAGGATGGCGACCTGGTTGAGGATGGGGTGTGTGTCGGGTTTATCACCGAAAAGATTGGTCTCAGTCAGCCGACCGTGACAGGCCATCTTCAGATTCTGGCTAAGGCCGGTATAGTGACATCGAAACGTATCAAGAACTGGGTGTTCTATAAACTCGAACGTCAGCGGATGGATGAAGCAATCGCAATGCTGTCGGGATATGGGAAGCTTGAGATGGGTCCATATTAACAGCCATAACCGGGCAGAATATGCATAACGAAGGAAGCAAAACCGGTAAGCATGTACATTTTGTTGATGGTGTCCCCGCCCTTCAGATGGATATATTAAATCAACTTTATCTGTCGTCATCTTATGCAAAACTGCAGTTTAAACCTCAAACCCCCCCCTGGCTGACAACCATCCTGAAGGTCCGGAGGTGCTTTTCCTCATAGCGGATATGGGCAAACGTGTAAGCCCGCTTTGTGCCAGAAGCGGACATTGGCAGTTTTCCTGCTATGCCCCTTTAATGGCAATTTCAAGCTGTGAGTGAAGATGCTGTTGAATTGCAGCTTACAACCTGTACCGGTCAGTCAGTATAAAAGGGCTGAAAGTCAGGTATTGCCGTAAGGAATTTCAGAACTTACTTACTTAATATTTCTAACTTTAAATCCATCTGGTTGCTAAAGTCTGGCGATGCTGGAAATCAGCTATGTGAATGCCCATATCAATCAGCCAGGATGGCTCTGTGAAAAATAAAATCCTCTTTCTGCTGTCTGTCTTTTCCGCCTTTGCCGCTGCAACACAATCCCCTGATGAAATCGTGGTGGCCGGAGGTAGATATTATGCCGGTAACGTTTTTGGCCAACATGACTATGCAGCACACGCCAACATCACGCTGAATACCTTCTGGATCATGCGTACTGAAATTACCTACCGGCTTTATTCAGATGTTCACGAATGGGCTGTTGAGCGTGGTTATGTATTCGGTGTCGGATGTAACGGAGCCGTTTACGAGGACTGCCGGCCGGCGGATACAGATAACGGTACACATCCGGTTACCAGTGTTGAATGGTCAGATGCGGTGATTTTTGCAAATGCCCTGAGTGAAAAGGCAGGGCTGAGACCTGTCTATCTCAATAATAATGGCGTCCCGGCACGCGACAGTTCCCGTTACGAATTTAAACAGGATGCCCGGGCTAATGGTTACCGCTTACCCACGGCCGAGGAATGGCAGATTGCCGCCCGTGGAGGAAAGGCCGGACTGGAAAATGGCTCGTATGGTTTCAGATTTGCTGGCAGCAACAACGCAAATGCCGTCGCCTGGTTCCCTGACTTCAACGATCCGCATTTCGGCACTGTCCGTGTGAAAAGCCTGCGGCCTAACGCGCTCGGTCTGTATGACATGAGCGGTAACGTTTCGGAATGGGTTGATGCTTTCGACACCCTTTCCGGTGTGAAAATGTACTATTTTTGCGGCGGCAGCTTCTTGTTACATACGGGCAGTCTGACCAGCTGCGACACGCACAGTGCCGGCTACGCCCTGCCGGACACTGGCTTCAGACTGGTGCGGAAATTTTGAACCTGAAAATGCCTTTTATAATGCTGACAGCCATTCTGATAAGCCTTCCGGCTTCATTACAGGCAGACACCCATATTCACCTGAAAAAGGGGCTGAACAGCATTGATTTGAATGGTGATGGCATACCAGACACCGTCTTTTCCGCGACTTACGACAATAATACTTCTCATCCCAGTGAAACTCTCAACATCTTTATCAGCCAGGAAAAAAACTGGCTTATCGTACCGGTCCCGGATGACGATGGTTTTACCTGGACCGATTTAAGGCTATCAGCATCTATCCTTAAGATAAGCGGCACAGAACTTCACCGCTATAAAGGGCGGGTTTACCTTATCAGGGCGGCCAAATATGCCGGCAGCGGTGGCGGCGGAGATCTTACCGATAAATCGCGAGTGAGGTTTTCACGATTCCGGCTGGAGCAAAATAACGACGATCCCGGGACGTCTGTTTTTTACTGGGATCCAGCAGGGATTTATCTTACTGAACAAACTTTTGATGAAGTGAATGAAGCTTTTCATATTCTGGATATGGAGAAATTTCGTTGAAATGTATCACACTGATTTTGCTGTTTTTCCTACCGTTGAGCTGCAATGCGGGGCAGAAAAGTCAGTACCTTGAGCTCATACAGCAGTCACTTAATCAGCAATCTCTTTGCCTGGGTGAAAGGCAGTGGCCGGTTTCAATCAGAACAGGCACCGACCGGTGGATTAATGCAAAAATGGAGGCGCTTGTTGATGCCGGCCTGATTACTTCTCATGTGAAAGCAGGAAGGAAAATCTGGGAGCTGACCCCATACGGTCAAGCTTCGTTCATAAAGCATCATGATTTCTGCTATGGAACCATGCGTGTCAGAACCATAAGGGCTATCTCAACAGATCACACAGGCGTTACTTATGTGACCTTCACCTATTATATCTATGCCCTGCCCGCCTGGGCGAAGAATCACTCAGTGCGTGTTGCCAATACCGACCTCGATAATCTGGTCATGGGGATTAATTCAGTCCGCTATCAGGCCCTCTTTGATACGAACAAACAGGGAACGCCCCGTCTTATCAGTGAACCTGAACAGCTTGATCTACTGTATTAAGGGATATTGTCGGATAAATCCTTTGCAAGGTTTCAAGGTTTGCTACCGCATCTTTTCCAAGAGTACTGAAACTAACGTGCCGGTAGAGAATCTTCACAACCAGTCTAGACTCTTTCTGACCGCTTCTACTTCTCATATATTTTCTGGGCTAACGTCCGCTTCTCGCTCATAGCGGACATTATCCCGACGTCAGTCCGCTTTGTGCCAGAAGCGGGCACTGTCGCCTCATGAAATTTCGATGGATGTGCTTTAGAACTCGAATGTTAGAATCACGTGGATGGCAGGTTACAAAATTTAAGGGAAGCGTATGAAAATTGCTATATGTGATGCATCGGATATTCCGGAACTGGCAAGAGTTTTTGTGGAAATGGAGACGTATTACTTTAGCAGTGAGGCTGCCAGCTATGATGAAATGTTCTCTTATCTGACTCAGAAGGTTTTATCTGCTTATTCGGGCGTGAGCGTGCTCGGAGCATGGAAAAATGGGACTCTCGTCGGATTTGCCACATTCACATTGATGTTTCCGGCTCCCAAATGCTCCGGCCAGGCGTATATGAAAGATCTTTTCACATCAGCAGCTGTGAGAGGCCAGGGTGTAGGTAAATCGCTTATGGGATTTATAGCGGCGTTTGCAATTGAACATGGCTGCACGAGGTTTGATTAGACGGCTGAAACAACAAACCCGAAAGCAGCTGAGTTTTACTCGTCTCTCGGGGCGTCCCTGCTCGAAGAAAAACAGTATTTCCGCTTGGATCATCAGAATTTAGTGACGTTTGCTATGCAGAATACATAATCATGAGGCCATTGGGATGTTATGTTCAATGTGGCATAACTACTCTACCGCCATGATTTTGACGTCCGCTTTTCGCTCATAGTGGACATTGGCTCGCGTGTTAGTCCGCTTTGTGCCAACAGCGGACATCAGTGAAAATTGCTGTGAATTAAACGCCACGAGTTTTTTCCAATTTGATGTCAGTGCCATTAAGGTCTGTTTCATTACCCCAACCGAGCTGCATATAAAATTTCGCCGCGCGACTATTCTTATCGGTTTCCAACCAGGCAATCTCATGATGCAGGAATAACTCCTGCTCAGCTAGCGTAACAAGCCTGCGACCTATTCCTTTGCCTTCATATTCAGGCAGAACAAAGGCCGCAAACAGACAGCCTTCATCCGGCAATATCATGGAGAAACCAATGATTTTATTATTTTCAGTGGCAACCCATGCGCAAAGACTTTTTTCAATCATATCGCCTACGACGCCTTCGGTAATACCCATCTGCCGCATCTCTTCACGACTCAGGTGGTTCTCGATTACCGATGTTCTGACGTCGAACATACCCTCGATATCAGAAAGCCGAGCTGTTCTTACGTAGGTACTCATCAGACTTACTCCATGTATGACAAAATAATTTTGATAGTAATGTCAGAAAAAAAATCAACGGAACATAAAGTTTAAGGTGGCTAATTATGTCCGCTCCTCCCTCAAAACCGACCCTGGCGCGCGCATCAGCCCGCTTTGCGAATGAGTCCGTGACGTTGTGGCTTATGCCGCTTTGTTTCTGGGCGGCTCGGGATTCAATCAATCGCCACAGAATTAAAAAACCCTGCGCGTAGCGGGCTTCGGTGATCGCATTCTCGCTCGTTGGGTTCTGGTACTTCTACCAGCGATGCCAGCGGAAAAGTAAGCATTTTATGCAAACTAGGGACATTGCCAGCATTAGCGCACGCTTATTGTTCAGCACTTCATGCACAGGGTTTGGGCGTCCAGTCGCCGGCACCTGGCCTTTCGCCGTCGGCCCCTCTGTTTTATTCAGCTGTCAGCCGAAGAAACATTACTGAAAAATAGAGCCATGCCGATTTCTATCCTGTTCTTCTGTTGGTTAGATCTCTGCTTCGCGATTGTCATTTTTGCATAAGCAGTTGTCAGCCTCTGATGAGTTTTGCGGCTGATTTAGCACGACACTGGGCATCTTTGTTAAAGAGGAACCCGGTATGTTGAATAATCCTTCACTCAAGTATAAAGCGCATCCCCCTGTTAATATTAGTGACCGACAGTGGCCCAATAACACATTGACCCATCCGCCGCGCTGGCTTTCTACGGATTTACGCGACGGTAATCAGTCGCTTGCCGAGCCGATGGACAACGCCCGAAAAATGAAATTCTGGGATCTCCTCATAGCCTGTGGCTTTCGGGAAATTGAGGTCGCGTTTCCCTCTGCTTCACAAACGGATTTTGATTTTGTGCGGTCGCTTATTGAAGGCAAACGTATTCCAGAAAATGTGAATATTCAGGTGTTAACGCAGGCAAGAGAGGATTTGATTACGCGGACATTTGAATCGTTGCAGGGTGTTCATCAGGCGACGGTACATTTATATAATGCGACGGCGCCCCTTTTCAGGGAGATCGTCTTTCGTCAGACGCGTGATGAAATTGTTCAGCTTGCCATCGGCGCAACCAGGCAAATCCGTCGATTATGCGAGGCGTCACCGGAAACCAACTGGACGTTTCAGTATTCTCCGGAAACCTTCTGCTTCACTGAGCCTGAGTTCGCCCTGCAGATTTGTGAAGCCGTGGCCGAGGTCTGGGAACCGGATACGTCTCGCCCCATGATTATCAACCTGCCTGCAACGGTTGAGGTCAGCATGCCGAATGTTTACGCCGATCAGATCGAATATTTTTGCCGCCATTTTTCGCGTCGCCAGCAGGTTTGTATCAGCGTTCACCCACACAACGATCGTGGAACAGGCATTGCCTGTGCTGAGCTGGCACTGCTGGCGGGTGCTGAACGCGTTGAAGGTTGCCTGTTTGGCAACGGAGAGCGTACAGGCAATGCTGATTTAGTGACGCTGGCGCTGAATCTTTATACGCAGGGCATCTCACCCGGACTCGACTTTAGCCAGATGAAAAAGGTGGTTGAAGTGGTGGAGGAGTGCAATCAGCTGCCTGTTGCGCCGCGCCACCCCTACGCCGGCGAACTGGTTTTTACGGCTTTTTCCGGCTCCCATCAGGATGCCATCAAGAAAGGGTTTGCTGCACGACAGAACGCCTCAGATGCTTTCTGGCAAGTGCCCTATCTGCCGCTCGATCCGGCAGATGTCGGTTGCAGCTATGAAGCGGTTATCCGGGTCAACAGCCAGTCAGGCAAAAGCGGCGCGGCCTGGCTACTCGAGCAAAACCATAACCTTATCCTGCCCCGCCCACTTCAGCAGGCATTCAGCCTTCGCGTGCAAAAAGAGGCGGAACGGGGTGAGAAAGAGCTGTCACAGATGGCGGTCTGGAACCTGTTTCGTCAGGCGTATGGCGTTGTTGACGCCCCACTCCTGCGTTTAAAAGAGTATGTCTGCAACAATCAGCCTGACCAGCGCACCGTGCTTTCTGCTGAGATCATTTGCCAGGGTAAAAAACTGAGCCTGATGGGAGAGGGAAATGGCTTTCTTTCAGCGGCTCTTACCGCCCTCTGCCGGGAGGTAAACACTGAGCTTGAAATTGTTAGTTATCAGGAACACACGCTGGGTAAACGCAGCGACAGTCGTTCCGTCGCCTATGTGTGCTGCCAGGACCGCACAGGGAGATGCGCATGGGGCGTCAGTATTGACAGCGACATTACCCGAGCCTCGCTGCAGGCTATGCTAAACGCCGCAGCGGATTTCGTTACTTGCTGAAGTACTCACTGGGCGTCATTCCCATAACCCGCCGAAACATCACGCTGAACGCGCCGGGGCTGGCGTAACCTGAATCCAGAGCCACCCGCGTTATTTGCTCGCCCTGCGCCAGGCGCGTCAGGGCGTGCAGAAGACGTGCCCGCCGAACCCACTCGCTAAACTGCATGCCGGTTTGCTGGTAAAAATGGCGGTTGAGCGTGCGTCCGCTGGCGTTGATTTTTACGGCTGCCTGCTCAATTGACCAGGTTTCATGCGGTGCATCGCGAACCGCCTGGCATAGCTGTTTCAGGCGTTCTGAGACTGGCTCTGGCAGGTGAAACGGCAGCATGTCCATCACGCGAATTTCATCAAGCATCAGTTCGTAAACATGTTCAGCCCGGCTGCCGGGCAGGTAGTCAGCAGGAAGCGTCAGCGCGCAGATAATCAGTTCCCGTAACAGGTCACTCACACCAACAACCTGACAGATAACGGGCAGATCTGCCCGCGCCAGCGGCTCGACAAAAAGCACCCTCGCCTTCACATCGCCGGTGATATGCAAGGCATGTGGGATATTTGCCGGTATCCATACGCCACGTGAAGGCGGGACCACCCACAATCCGAGTCGGGTCTCAATGCGAATAACACCGCTCAGCGTATGAATCAGCTGAGCACAGCTGTGCGTATGCCAGTCTTCATAATCGCCGTGCCTGTAGTCATGTGCATAAGGAATAACGGACCGGCCTGAAAAATCAAAGTCGCTTTGTCTGGTCACTGGGTTGATATCGCTCATTTTTATAAAGCGCCGTTCTGACTCTCTTTCGACGCACACGCCTTTCATCGCTGATTTCAGGCAAGGTAACAGACATTTGTGACGCTCAGGGCGGGTTCTTCATTAAGCTGCCGCGGCTGGCTCCCGGCGGCTGGCCGTTGATCCGCTTGAAAGCCCGACTGAACGCGGCCTGAGAGGTATAGCCCAGACGCTGGGCTACCGTGTCGATCGATAGCTTCTCCTGGCTGAGCCACTGACTGGCGAGACGCATACGCAACTCCGTTGCGTAGCGCAGTGGCGGCACGCCTGTTGTCGCCTTAAAGCGCTCGGCAAACACAGAACGCGAGACATGCGATTCCGCTGCCAGTTCAGCCACAGTCCACTCTTTGCCGGGCTGACGGTGTATAGCCAGGATGGCTCGGACAAGGCGCGGATCACGCAATGCCGCAAAAAGGCCGGAGGCGGTTTCACAGCCACATTCAACCCACCCACGTACAATCATCGCGGCCGCGACCTCAGCAAGACGCGCCAGAATACCGGCAAAACCGATGCGCCCGGAGCATATTTCGTTTTTCATGGCAGACAGGATTGACACCAGGCCCGGATAACGCGGCTGGTCGGTATTCGCCACGAGAACCTCCGGCATCAGTTTACCCAGCCCGTGCATACCGCCGAGATCGAATTCCATGCAGCCGTAAAAAAGCACTGCGCTGGGTATTGGGTGCGTGCTGGGGCAGGTATCCACTCCGCTAACCGCTTCTCCCAGCGGAGCCGTGGCGAAATTGTCGATATGTTGAAAAGCTACACCGGGGTCTGAAAGGAGTTGATGCGCCTTTCCCTGAGGCATGAACACCGCATTGCCAGCAACCAGCGGGTGAAGCGTGCCGTCATGCGTACGTAAGAACGCGGTGCCCGCGGCCAGATAATGAAAATAGGCGTGCCCCGGCCTGCCATCAAACCCCAGCCCAAAAGCAGGGCCGGTCTGAATACGGCGATACTGGACACCGCGCAGGCGCATGCCTGTCAACAGTTCGCTAATAAGATCGGACGACAGAGCGGATTGTTCTTTATCGGTCATTTCAGGCGTTTCGAGCATAATATCAAGATTCCGCATCATAGATCGTCCTGCCGATCGATGCCAGACTTTCGGCTGTGATAATTATCCGGGGATAGGTTAGATGAGAAATGATGTGAATAATGCTGCGCCAGCGTTCGCCCATGAGGGTGAGCCAACGGGAGCCGCGTGGACGGCTGTATTTTCCCTGGCAATGGGCGTTTTTGGCTTACTGACAGCCGAGTATCTACCCGCCAGCCTGCTAACGCCTATGGCTGCTGACCTGCATGTTTCGGAGGCCCTGGCTGGCCAGGCAGTGACCGTAACGGCAGTGGTGGCTCTGTTTGCAGGGCTGCTGGTGCCAGGCCTGACGCGCAGGTTTGACAGAAGAGTCGTCCTGTTGAGTTTCACCGGACTGATGATAGCCTCGAATCTGCTGGTGGCACTCTCCTCCAGCCTGGCCGTGCTGTTAATTATGCGAATACTGTTGGGCGTTGCGCTGGGAGGGTTCTGGAGCATGGCCGCTGCCGTCGCCATGCGTCTGGTGCCAGCCAGGCTCGTTCCGCGCGCCTTATCCTTTATCTTCAGCGGCATCGCCGTAGGCACTGTGGTTTCGGTACCGCTGGGAAGTTATCTGGGCGGGCTCTACGGGTGGCGTAGCGCCTTTGTGGCAGCAACCGCAGTGGGCGTGCTGACGCTCATTGTGCAGTTATTCACTCTGCCGCGTATGGCCGCGCGCAACACGGCACGAACCGCATCGGTAATGGCACTGCTTCGACGACCTGGCATTGCACTGGGAATGATGGGATGCGTGCTTGCTCATACGGGACAGTACGCGCTGTTTACCTATATTCGTCCGGCTCTCGAAAGCGTTATTCCTATTGATGTGAATAGTTTGTCTTTAATGCTGCTTGGGTTCGGTGTGGCCAATTTCGTGGGGACGCTGCTGGCCGGATGGCTGATGGAACGTAGTTTGCGTGCCACCCTGGTCCTGATGCCTGCAATAGTGGGCGTCGCAGCGCTCTTCATGATCTGGCTGCCCGTGCAGATATCCGGATTGATGTGCCTGATCGTGCTGTGGGGTCTGGCGTTTGGCGGCGTTCCGGTGGCCTGGTCTAACTGGGTGGCGCGCGCGGTGCCGGATCAGGCAGAAACAGCAGGCGGTATGGTGGTGGCATCCGTGCAGTCCTCAATCGCTGCCGGCGCTGCTTTAGGCGGATTCATGTTTGGATTCAGTGGCGTGGCAGGCGTTTTTATTACCGCCGGTAGCATGATGTTGCTCGCGGCACTTTTTATTGCCATCAAGGTTCGGGTAGCACTGCCACAGCATGGCCAGCCAGACACGCCGGCAACACACTTTTAACTCAAGCTTAAGTAGCCGCAACAGGGCGCCTTTGTATAACGGCGCCCTGTTAAGCAACCTGATTACGGTCTCACTCCGGTAAAATATCCGGTAAGCATGGGCCCGCATTTCATCATTGAAACATCAATGTCACGGTAAAAAAGCAGCTTCTATCATGTTCATGCCTGACGCAATCTTTTGTGCAGACAATTACGTCGGCACACGTCCTGCCTGATTCTTTCAGCTTTAACGTCCGACACAGGCAGCGTTGCCTGATTGCTCATGCACCTGCCGCGTGACGCTGTTCACACTCTGCGCAAATAAAAACCATTTCCGCATTTTTCCGGCCGGAAAAGCACCACGCCGCATTCATATGTAAATTAAATGTTAATTTAATGTGATTTTATATGAGTATTTTAGCTGAAAGCAGATTCCTTGCGGACTAAAGTCAGCGCAGTAAGCGCCTTAAATAACAATCTATTAACTTAATATTTCATAATATTTAACAAATACGGGCTTTACTCACATTTTCTTCACAACTGTGCGAAAAACGATGTTCCTCTACGTTAATCTCTGATCGTGGATTTAACAGAAATCATTCTTTCCCTTTTTCAGAACACCATAAGAAAGGTACCGAAATGAAATTTAATCTCGCATTAGTCAGCGCATGTGTGGTTTCAGCATGCATGGCATTTACAACACCGTCATTTGCCGCCAAACCTTACGATATCGCCGTTGTCGCTAAAGTTACGGGTATTCCCTGGTTCACCCGTATGGAAGTGGGCGTAAAAGAAGCCGCGCAGAAGCTGGATGTCAACGCGTATCAGGTTGGTGGCTCCACCCCCGATCCGGCCCAGCAGGTAAAAGTGATTGAAGATTTGATAGCCAAAAAAGTCAACGCAATCATTGTGGTGCCAAATGATGCCAAAGTACTGGAGCCGGTGCTGAAAAAAGCCCGTGACCAGGGCATCGTCGTATTAACGCATGAATCGCCGGACCAGCAAATTGGGCAGTGGGATATTGAAACCATCGACAGCCAGAAATATGCCGAAGCGAACATGGACGAGCTGGCAAAAGATATGGGCAGCAAAGGCGGATACGCCATTTATGTCGGTTCCCTGACCGTGCCATTGCATAATGCATGGGCAGATGCTGCGATCAAATATCAGAAAGAAAAGTACCCGGAGATGCATGAAGTGACTTCACGTCTGCCGGTGGCAGAAAATATTGATAAGTCCTACTCTACCACGCTCGATTTAATGAAAACCTATCCCGATCTAAAAGGAATTATCGGCTTCGGTTCGCTCGGTCCGATCGGTGCTGGCCAGGCCGTTCAGCAGAAACGTGCGAAAAATAAAATCGCCGTTGTCGGTATCGCTATGCCCGCTCAAGCTGCACCTTATCTGATGCGCGGTGATATTAAGAAAGCCCTGCTGTGGGATCCGAAAGATGCCGGTTACGCCTTAGTCACGGTCGCCGATCAGTTGCTTCAGGGTAAAGAAGTCACCAAAGATCTGAGCATTGAAGGGCTGGGCAAAGCCGACGTCGATATGGACAAGAAAGTGATTCGATTTAATAAAATTCTCGAGGTGACACCAGAGAATGCAAAATCACTCGGGTTCTGATCGGCACTTTTAACTCTCTTATCTTTCGTATATAAATTTTTCCCGTAACACACCAGGTTAATAAAAAAGATACGGCGTCGTGTGCTGTGCCGTATTTTATTTCCGTTCCAACTTTGAAATTTTACGCCCTGAATATGTTGATTTGATGGAAGTCGGTAAATGATCGAATCCCAATAAGCCTGGATAATGAAGTGATTTGAGTGCGCCAGCGTAGCCAATCCCAGCCGGAAGTAAACAGGTATATTTAAGGATCTGTGATGAATACTGTCAGCATGTCCCAAGCCGGTAATGAGGCCTTTATCAGCCTCGAGAAAATCAGTAAAAAATTCCCGGGAGTATTAGCATTAGATAATGTCAGCCTGACCCTTAATAAAGGTGAAGTGCATTGTCTTGCCGGTCAAAATGGTTGCGGAAAAAGCACCATAATTAAAATCATTTCCGGTGTCTATAAGCCGGAAAAAAGCGCGACGATTAAGCTGGACGGGAAACTCTTTCACACCCTTACGCCGCAGTTGTCTTCTTATTATGGGATTCAGGTTATTTATCAGGATTTATCTCTGTTTCCAAATCTGTCTGTGGCCGAAAACATTGCCATTCACCGTTATTTGCCGGGCGGTGATTTTTGGGTACATCGCGAGGCGATGCGCAAAAAAGCGGTGGCGGCAATGCAACGGGTCGGGGTTTCTCTGGATCCGGATCGTAAAGTCGAAAAGCTGTCGATCGCCGACCGCCAGTTAGTGGCAATATGCCGCGCAATCGCCGCTGACGCCAGCCTGGTGATTATGGATGAACCGACCGCTTCACTGACCCGCACAGAAGTTAATGGCCTGCTGCGGGTAGTGAATGAGCTCAAAGCCGCCGGTATCTGCGTGGTGTTTGTCAGCCACCGTCTTGATGAGGTGATGGAGGTAGCCGACCATATCAGCGTAATGCGCGACGGTAAACTGGTCGGCACCTATCCTGCCAGTGAACTCGACAGCAATGAACTGGCGTTCCTGATGACTGGACAGCGTTTTACCTACAGTCACCTGCCACACCGAGCACCCGCCGACGTGACGCCACTGCTGGAAGTCAGCCAGCTGAGCCGCAAAGGTCAGTATCACAATATTTCACTGTCGCTGCGTCAGGGTGAAATCACCGCGATTATCGGCCTGCTCGGGTCAGGACGTACAGAGCTCTGTTTGAGCCTGTTCGGCATGACCCAACCGGACAGCGGGGAAATCCGCATTAACGGCAATGCGGTGAAACTCCACAGTAACCGCGACGCCATCCGTCACGGCATCGCCTATGTATCAGAAGACCGTCTGACGCAGGGGCTCATCATGGAGCAATCCATTTACGACAACACGTTGGTATCGATTTTCGACAAGCTGCACACCGGCACAGGATTAATGGATCATCGCAAAGCCGCATCGGTAGTGAGAGATCTGATTCGTGACCTGAACATAAAAGTCTCCGACAGCGGCTTACCGGTGAAGACGCTTTCCGGCGGTAATGCGCAGCGTATTGCTATCGCTAAATGGGTGGCGACGCGACCACATATTCTAATCCTCGATTCACCGACCGTCGGCGTGGATATTGCCAACAAAGAAGGCATTTATCGCATTGCGCGCGATCTGGCGGAATCTGGCATGGCGGTGCTGATGATTTGCGATGAAATTCCGGAAGCGTACTACAACAGTCATCGCGTGCTGGTGATGCGCAAAGGTGAACTGGTGGCGGAATTTGCGCCGCACCAGAGCAGCGAAGTGGAGATTGCGGAGATGATCAATGGATAACAACGTTCTCTCGAAACTGTTTTCCCGGCACGAATTCTGGCTTGGATTACTGGTTCTGCTGCTGGCAATTGGCCTGAGCGTCAGCACCAGTGAATTTATGACGCTGGGTAACCTGACAGATGTCGCTACCAGTTACGCCATTCTCGGTATTCTGGCCTGTGGTCTGTTTGTGGTGCTGATCGCCGGAGGCATCGACATCTCCTTTCCGGCCATCACGTCCATCGGCCAGTACGTGATGGCGAGTTACATCATTCATCACGGCGGCAGCTTTCCGCTGGCGTTTGCCATGTCAATGAGCACCGGTTTGCTGCTCGGGCTGGTTAACGGCTTTCTGGTGTACTGGCTCCGCGTTCCAGCCATCATTATCACCATCGCCACGCTAAATCTGTTCTACGGTTTACTGGTTTATCTCACCAATGGCACCTGGTTGTACGGCTTTCCCGACTGGTTTATGAACGGCATTAACTGGTTCTCCTTTACCGCCGCTGATGGTTACGACTATGGCCTGACGCTCCCACTGCTCAGCCTGCTGGGTGTCGTTATTGCCACCGGGGTGTTAATGAACCACACACGCGTGGGTCGTCAGATTTATGCCATGGGCAGCAATCGTGACGCCGCGTCGCGCCTCGGTTTGAACATCCTACGGCTGCATTTTTACGTTTACGGTTTTATGGGATTGCTGGCGGGCATTGCTGCGGTGGTTCAGGCGCAAATCACCCAATCGGTAGCCCCTAATTCCCTGCTCGGCTATGAGCTAACGGTGCTGGCGGCGGTGGTATTAGGCGGCACCAGTATGACCGGCGGACGTGGCTCGCTGACCGGCACCATTCTGGGTGTGCTGCTGCTGGGCTTTCTGCAAAATGGCATGACTTTGCTAAGCATTTCATCTTACTGGCATCAGGTTTTCAGCGGCGTGATCATTCTGGTCAGCATCAGCAGCACCGCGTGGAATGAAAAACGCAAACTGGCAAAGGGGATGTAACATGACCACCTTGAACCGATTCTTCCCTGGCGACCGCATCATACGTTTGCAGTTGCTGATTATCATCGCCGTTGCCGTGCTGTTCTCGTTCACGCTGGGCGGCAGTTTTTACAGCATCGGCAATTTCCAGTCGATCTCCTCGCAATTACCGATTCTGGGCATGCTGGCGCTGGGAATGGGTATCACCATGCTCACCGGCGGTATCAACCTTTCCGTGATTGCCGGTGCCAACGCCTGTTCGCTGGTGATGGCGGCCATTTTGGTGGCGCATCCGAACCAGCCAGAATATTTCGCACTGGCGATGCTCGCCGGTCTGGGGGTGGCCGTGGTGATTGGTGTGCTCAATGGCGCATTGATCGCTTATATCGGTGTTTCGCCGATTTTGGCAACGCTGGGTACCATGACGCTCATTGCCGGGCTGAATATTCTGCTGACGAACGGCGCCGTGATTTCCGGCTTCCCGACGGCAATCCAGTACCTCAGCAACGGCAGCCTGCTGGGTATTCCGGTTGCCCTGCTTTTATTCCTGCTGGTAGCGCTGCTGTTGTGGGTCTTACTGGAACACACCACGCTTGGTCGCAGCCTGTATCTGATGGGTTCCAATGAACAGGCCACGCGCTTCAGTGGTGTCAACACCCACAAAGTCACCATTGCAGTTTACGTGCTCTCTGCGCTGCTCGGCTGGGGCGCGGCACTGCTGATGATGTCCAAATTTAACTCTGCCAAAGCAGGCTACGGCGACTCCTATTTGCTGGTAACTATTCTGGCTTCCGTGCTGGGTGGAATTAATCCCGATGGCGGTTTTGGTCGGGTTATCGGGCTGGTACTGGCGCTGATTGTCCTGCAAATGCTGGAAAGCGGCCTGAACCTGATGGGCGTCAGCAGTTACCTGACCATGGCTCTGTGGGGCTGCGTACTGATCCTGTTTATCGCTCTGCAAAACAGAAAATCATAAGCGAACGCTTTTTATGAAGGGAAACAACATGGCAAGTTATTTTATTGGCGTAGACGTAGGAACTGGCAGCGCCCGTGCGGGCGTCTTCGACATGAGCGGCCGCATGGTTGGCCAGGCCAGCCGCGAGATCACCTTGTACCGCCCGAAAGCGGATTTCGTCGAACAATCTTCCGATGAGATCTGGCAATCCGTCTGTAATGCCGTCAAAGACGCGGTTAATCAGGCCGATATCAACCCAATTCAGGTAAAAGGAGTCGGTTTTGACGCTACCTGTTCGTTGGTCGTGCTGGATAAAGAAGGCAAACCGCTGACCGTCAGCCCGTCCGGACGCAGCGAGCAGAATATTATTGTTTGGATGGATCACCGCGCAATCACGCAGGCAGAACGTATTAATGCCACCGGTCACCGCGTGCTGGAATTCGTTGGGGGAATTATTTCGCCGGAAATGCAGACGCCAAAACTGCTCTGGTTGAAACAGCACATGCCGACCACCTGGAGCAACGTCGGGCATCTGTTCGACCTGCCTGATTTCCTCACCTGGCGCGCCACGCATGACACCACGCGCTCGTTATGCTCAACCGTCTGCAAGTGGACCTATATCGGTCACGAAGACCGCTGGGACCCGAGCTATTTCCGCCAGATCGGCCTGGATGACTTGCTGGAAAACAACGCGTCGAAAATCGGCAGCGAAGTAAAAACCATGGGCGAGCCGTTGGGTCATGGACTGACACAGCGCGCCGCTGCGGAAATGGGTTTGATGGCCGGCACGGCGGTCAGCGTCTCGATTATTGATGCACACGCGGGCAGCCTTGGCATTCTTGGTGCCAGTGGGCCATCCGGCGAGTCAGCGGATTTCGACAACCGCATTGCGCTGATCGGCGGCACATCCACTGCACATATGGCCATGTCACGTAGCGCGCGCTATATCGGTGGGATCTGGGGGCCTTATTATTCGGCGATTCTGCCGGATTACTGGCTGAATGAAGGTGGGCAATCTACCACTGGCGCATTGGTTGACCATGTGATTCAGTCACACCCGTGTTATCAGGATCTGCTGAAGCAGGGTAAAGATAGCGGCAAGACCATTTATGAAATACTGAACGGCATCCTGCGCAAAATGGCGGGTGAACCAGAGAATATCGCGTTCCTGACCAAAGACATTCATATGCTGCCCTATTTCCATGGCAACCGCTCACCGCGTGCTAACCCGACGCTGACTGGAACGCTGACGGGTCTGAAACTGTCACGCACACCAGAAGACATGGCACTGCACTACCTTGCCACCATTCAGGCGCTGGCGCTCGGTACTCGCCATATTATTGAGACGATGAACCTGAGCGGTTACTGCATCGATACCATGATGGCAAGTGGCGGCGGCACCAAAAATCCCGTCTTTGTGCAGGAACATTCCAATGCAACAGGCTGCGCGATGCTGTTGCCGGAAGAGAGTGAAGCGATGTTGCTCGGCAGTGCCATGATGGGCACCGTCGCAGCAGGTGCGTACGATTCTCTGCCAGAAGCGATGGCCGCTATGAGCCGCATCGGTAAAACCATCACGCCACAGACCAACAAAATCAAAGAGTATTACGATCGGAAATACCGTGTATTCCATGAGATGTACCACGACAGCATGAAATACCGTCAGCTGATGCAGGGGGAAACCAAATGAACGCGGAAGAAGAGTTTGGCCTGGCGTGTCAGGGCTGGCAGACCTACAGCCAGGAATTACTGGCTTTGCAGCGTAATCTTGATGCCGATACCTGGCAGCAGTTGCTGACGCTGGTCACGCGCTGCAAAGGCAAAATTGCCGTGACCGGCGTCGGCACTTCGGGCATTGCCGCGCGTAAAATCGCACACATGCTGGCGTGCGTCGAGCAACCGGCCGTTTACCTCAGTGCGACAGATGCGGCCCACGGCGACCTGGGTTTTATGCGCAGCAACGATCTGATGATTCTGATTTCACGCGGCGGCAACTCTGAAGAACTGACACGCCTGCTGCCGACGTTGAAAACTAAAGGCGTGACGATTATTAGCGTGACCGAGAATCTGGACTCGCCGATTGCCTCGGCCGCTACGCTGGTAGTGAAAACACATATCCAGCGGGAAATCGACCCGTTCAATATGTTGGCCACCACCTCTATCGTGCTGGTGCTGGCGGTATTTGATGCGCTGTGCGGCAACATCATGCTGCGTAATGGCTTTAATCAGGAGCGTCTGTTGAAAGTTCATCCGGGCGGAAATGTCGGCAAGATCCTGCGCGAAAAGGATCGGTGAACAGTCCAGCCGTCGCTTCCGTTGCCCGCTCAGCCAGAAATGAGATGGCACGTGTTATTGGTCGTCATGCGGGCAACATATCAATGCGGATACCGTGCAAAACGCGCATCTACAAAAAACAGAGTAGCTGGTACGCTATTGCTGTCTGTAACGAGCTGGATTTTTTAGAGATCTGTAGCCTCACTGATTCTGTTCGTGGCAGTTAAACGTCCGCTTGCCGATCATAGCGGATGATGTTGGTCCGTAGCCCGCTGTCACCAAACGGCAAGGAATGATCTGTCGCTAGCAAAACTGGGCTGCATCCGGCTCTTTTACAAAAAGCGATGTAATTAAGGGACGCAGCCTGGCGCAGGGAAAGCATTTACTTCAGCGGTGCCGCCAGCGTGACAATCCACAACTCGCTGTCCGACTCCGGTTTTTTCAGCGGCTTCACGCCGATAGTGGTTGCAACCGGCTTATCATCTATCGTTAGCGTACCCTGTTCAGTCACCCGATAATCCTTGCGCTTCTTACCTTCCACCGGATTTTGCATGACTGTTTTCACGCCGAAGTCATTGTCATTGGTGACCGCCAGCGTTTTATTGTCGATCAACGCCAGACCTTCAGCTTTCTCCTGCTGCCAGCCAAGTTGACGTAAATCGACCACCAGCGTTTTAGCGGCGAGCTTAATGCCGCGCTTCGCCAGCGCTTTCTCGTCGTCAAACTCTGTATACTCGCCAGGCTTATCGAACGCGGCAAGATCGGTAGCCGGGCTAAGATCCACCTTATAGATCAGGTTGCGCATCGCGTCGTCTTTGTCGCTGCCTTGTTCAATCAGCAGGATATGCTGATTGTCGAGCGCCACGATATCGCCAATTTTTGCGTCGCTGTTTTTACTGTAAGCGGCGCTGTCGATAGGGTAACCATACATCGCGGTTTTCCCGGTCGCCGGATCGAAGCTCACCAGACGGGTAAAGCGCGCCTGCTTTTTACTTTTACCATCGATATCCAGCGTGCTCTGCACCGCGGCGATGATACGCCCGTCCGGCATGCGGGTGAGCCCTTCAAATCCACGATTTGGCTGACGCCATTTGAGAACGTTCGGCAGACCGCCCGCGATCGATTTCTCTCCCTCTGCTGCCTGCGGCCCATGAATAGTCAGGATCTTGCCGCGCTCATCAACGTTAATCAGGAACGGGCCATATTCATCGCACAGCCAATATCCTCCCTTGCCGTCTGGCGTAATGCCTTCCGTATCCAGACCGCGGTTGTCGCCATGCAGCACTTTCAACGTATCGCTTAACGCAATTTCATTGGTTGATCCGATGATGCCATCCTGCAACGGCAAGCCGTTGATATTGCCTTTGTCGTCATGCAACGGTCGGGCGTCCGTGGCCTCCGCTTTGCCGTTTTGCACCCGAATATTCATCAGTAGCGGGGCGAACTCTGGCGTGACGAAAATTTTTGCCTCTCGCTTACCCACATCAGGCGAGTCGGCATTCGGCCCGCGATCGGTGACGGTCGCGAAGGTGAGCGCATCCCCCTGCTTGCCGGTAAACAGCAAACCGGAGCCGATTCCCACCGGCAACCCCTTTGGAAATGCGCTGGCGAATGCGCCGTTGTAGCTTACGTGCGTACCTTCGGGAAAACTGACGATATAGCGCTCGACCTGCGGCTGCGCCGCCAGCGTTGATGAAGAGAGCGCACAGCCGATAACCAGAGAAATAGCTTTTATTTTCATATTGTTAATATCCAGGTAAGGAAGCTGACAGCGTAAACAACAAAAATGGCAGGAAAATGAAATCTCCGGGAAACATTGGCTGCTAACAGGTTGATTTCTCCACCGGTGAGAAGGTGGATGGTGAGAGAAGGAACTCGTATGTTTAGATAGTATGGTCAAAATCTCAGAACAGAAGCGGTGACATTAATGCAGCACTGGTCATTAATGTTAAGGAAGAGAGTTCACTGAGACAGGCATGACCGGCAAGGGAGCTAAAGATGTTCAGTCTGGTAGCGCCTTTCCCTTAACCGGCAACGTCTGCTACTCGCTCAAAGCGGACATAGGCTTGATGTCAGTCCGTTTTGTGCCA
Source organism: Duffyella gerundensis (assembly GCF_001517405.1). Lineage (NCBI taxonomy): Bacteria > Pseudomonadati > Pseudomonadota > Gammaproteobacteria > Enterobacterales > Erwiniaceae > Duffyella > Duffyella gerundensis. The sequence goes on from NZ_LN907828.1 coordinate 294,680, forward strand.
GAAGCGGACATCTTGTCAGGGCTCTTTTAGCCCTACTCTAAAAAGTCCATAAATTCTTTTACTGTTTAGCAGGCTACATATTTACTCTGCAGACTATTATCTTGCTGCTTTTGGTCCTGCCTGATATGTAATTCAGGCGCTGGAAGAGTAAGCAGACCAACAACGTTGACTTTGGATCTCCGCCAATTTATAGATAAATAAATACCATTATAATTTTTATCAAGGGATACAGGCTCATGCCATTTCAGGATAGTCTTCAACAGGAACTCATTGCATCTATAAAAAAATCACTAACTTTCGATGTTCTGTATCAAAGAATAAGACCAGATATCTCTACGTTTATCGCGGCAACTTCAAAATTACCTTTAAAAAACCTTGATGACTGGGAGCGTCTCATCCGGAGTGAGGTTTCCTGGCCTCTTCAGACCTCGAATCCAACACGTGCAAAATTTGATAGCCATCCGATAGGTTCTTTGACATGGCTGGATATATGTAACGCTGATGGTTTCAGGCGAGAAAGAGCATTAAAGATATTATCAGGTGGAGCACCTAATAGTTTTTTGTTTGCTTTAGCCGTCAGAAGATTAAATGACTGGGTTCCTCAGGTAAGAGAAGCTGCACGCAATGCTTTGCCACTAATCGCCGAATTTTCAAATCCAGAGATTATCGTTGATGTATTGTTCATAACGCTACCTTACTGGAACTCATGGGGAAGAATGGAAGAAGCCGAAAAAAATGCTCTGGTGCAAATTATTTTGATGGATAAAGTAGCCGAGCCTCTAAAAAAACGGCTTATGTTATCTATCTCAGGACCAGTCGCTACTGTTTTTGTACAAGCAGGTCTTACCTCTGCATTAGACAACTTCCTGACTGAGATTGCTAATTCATCCGTTCAACCCTCCTTGCGAGCAAAAGCATATCGTTGCCTGTTTGAAGGTAGATTTGTTTGGGCTGAAGGAGTGGAATGGAAATGGATTGATAAAGTACACGGCATTAAGCGTCGCATTCCTGTTTTAAAGGAGCGAGTTATACCTGTACCCAGACCATTTCTTGAGAACCTAAGAATGGCAACTATTGATCGTTCGCCTATGGTTCGGCGTATATCCGGAGAAATGCTCATCAAGAAACTGGATTTTATTGGTGATGAAGCATTAACGCTGGCAAAAATACTGGCATCCGATACATCCCCATCAGTTGCGGAGCGAGGAGCCTATGCATTGGCTGACTTAGAAAAACGTGAGTGATTCTTTAATACTCCATTCATACAAGACGTGTTGATTATGCTTCTTGTGTCAGCGACTACCTGACCTATTCCCACTTAATTAACACACGGCAATGTTAATAATGCTCCCGTGAAAGTGAGAACAATTTCGTACTACCACTTCTCGCTCATAGCGGACATAAGCCTGACGTCAGTCCGCTCTGTGCCGGGAGCGGACATATGTCTGGCCTCTATGAGTGCGTGTTTCTCCTGCCATTTCAGTCGTCCAGACAAGCAAAATCGAATGAACGCTGTTGATAATCAGTGAAGAGGTGGCGGCGGCCATGAACTTCCAGCCGCCTCCTTAAGTAGCTTACCGTTGGTTGGGTTGCCGTCAATTCGTGCCGCGTTGGTATTCGCCGTGCAGGCGCGCTGCTGCAGGGGAGGCAAAGAGATTATTCAGACGGGAGCGTGCCGTCATCTGGCGGAATGTACCTTGCTGGGCCGGATTGCCGGCATCATGCATTGTGTCTGTCATCCAGACTGCAAAATCCTGGTAGTTCCAGATGCGTGGCAGGCAAGTATCGGTGTAGCTATCGAGGGTTCTCCTGTCCTGATTGCGCACGGCGTCCAACAGGGCCTGGGCAAGAACATCCACATCGTAAAGTGCCATGTTCATGCCCTTTGCACTGGCAGGCGGCACCATATGGGCCGCATCGCCGGTGAGGAAAAGATTGCCATACTGCATTGGTGCATAGACGACGGAACGTAACGGCACGAAGTCGATATTGTGCACCACGGCATTCTGGATAGTGTCATCGTTCAGGCGGAGGCGAATTTCGTCCCAGATGCGTTTCTCTGGCCAATCCTCGGCAGTGTCGGTCAATGCGCATTGCAGATAATAGCGACTGCGCTGCGGCCCGCGCGGCAACTGGCCGACAAAGCCGTGATCGCTGACAGCCATGATCGGATCACCTGTCACCGGGGCCTCAACCAATGCGGCCATCCAGGCATAGCCGAACTCATGAACATACCGGGTCAAAATTCCATAGGGAATGGATGCTCGGCTGACGCCACGATCGGCATCGCACCCGACGATAAAGCCGCAGACTATCTCGTGATGGCCGCCGGCGTCAGAATAGGCCACTGAGGGGCGGCGGTCCGCCTCATTGGTGATCACCACGTCGGCGACCTCGAAACGCACATCGCCCGCCATGGCGTCGATCAATTCCCGCAACAGGTTGTTGACCAGCATTTGCTGAGTGCAGAACCGGCTCTGCGCGTCTCCCTCGTCACCGATATCAAAAATGCGGCCAACGCCATTGACGCGATAATCGATTGTCTGGGCGACGGGGCCAGCAAGAAGTTTGTCGGCCAGTCCCCAGCGCTCGAACATCTCCACCCCGCGCGCCTCGACAACGCCTGCTCTCTGACGAACCTCGACATAAGTGCGATTGCGCCGCTCCAGTACCACGCAGGGTACGCCGGATTTCTGCAGAAATGTTGCCAGCGTCAGACCCGCCACCCCTGCACCGATAATGGCAACCTTCGTCTCTTCGTAACTTATAGTCATGTTTCTTCCTTCAATCGTTTCACATTGAAATTCATGAAGTTAAAAATATAATCTTTTAGTTACATTCGATAGTCACTTACGCTGGCCGAGGTTTTGAATGCGTAAAAAGATCGATATCTCCTTGAAAAAAGAAGCGAAACAACAGCGAGCGATCGCAACAGTTGCGGCCATCGTCGAGGCCGCTACTTACATTTTGCGGAAAGAAGGGCCCGCCGGTTTTACGGCGAACAAGGTCGCAGAGAAAGCCGGAGTCAATATATCTTCTTTCTATCAGTATTTTCCAAATAAGGAGGCGCTGCTCTTTCACATCACCCAGCTGAACTGGGAGCGGCAGTTGCGGCAACTCACGCCCATCCTCATCCAGACTGGCCCCGAACATTCTCGCAAGTTGCGCGATTTCATTCGCGAGTTCTTCATAATCGAAGCAGCCGAGGCCGACCTACGACAGGCGCTGAGGATCGCATCGATTGACCTGAGAGAGACCGACGAATTTAAGGCGCTGATCTCCAAAGGAGCCGATCTGACCAGAACCTTTATCGAAACCGCAGTAGGCTTGCCGGATAAGAGCGACCTCGATTTCAATGTGAATTTTATCGTGCTGCTTGTGACCAGCTTTGCCGAAAGGTCTACGAATGAGGGATTTACAGGAGCTGAACTCATTCGTCAGGCCGATCTGCTGACCGACATTTTGGTCGGTCATTTTAAGATCGCCTGAACAAAAAGATGTAATAAAAGCTTGTGACGCGAAGCACATCCCCAAAAGCCGAGCTTTCACGTCCGACGTCTTTGACTAGCAAAGTTCGCTTAGTGTGACTTCCGCTTCTCGCTCAAAGCGGACATAGGCTTGATGTCAGTCCGTTTTGTGCCAAAAGCGGACGCAGCTAACATCGTGCTATGGTGATTTATGTGGTGAAGTTCAGCGAAAGTAATGCCTTCAGGTAAAAAGGAGTGTCAGATGAATTTAGAAACTGCTCGTTTAAGGCTTGAACCCTATCATGACTCACACTATGAAGGCTTAAGGGTAATGGAAAACGATTCCGGCGTGATGCGGTATATCAGCAAAGGCATTGTCAAAACGCCAGAAGAGACTTGGGAAAGTATCAGGCGAGTTCAGGCCAGATGGCAGAAATATGGATTTTCGTGGTGGGCTATTAAAGAGAAGACTTCCGGGGCCGTTGTTGGAGCAGCATGCCTCCAATATCTGGCAAACGTTGAAAGTGCCCCCTTAGAGATTGGTTGGCGGCTAGTCCCGGAACACAATGGCAAAGGCTATGCAACAGAAGCGGCTAAATCGATTATTGATTTCGCAGCAGAGCAGATAGGCGCGACGTATTTAGTGGCTGTTGCCGACCCTCAAAATACGCCCTCTCAGCGAGTGATGCAGCGATTAGGCATGACTTACAAAGCAATAGAACAGCATTATGATGTGCCTTGCGTAGTTTATGAACTTAGCATTCAGCGCGCTCAATCGTAATAGGGATGTGAACATAATCTCCGCTTTGTCCCAGAAGCGGACGTTGCCAATATAGTCATCTATGTCAATTTGAAGAGAGCAGGTCTGTATCTTATTCAGCCGTCAGTAAGTTACCTGCAAGAAGAGAACGTTGCTGAAATCGAATCGTGTTAATTTGTGAGAAACAGCTTAGTGGAATGCGGGCATATAACGTGAAGCCACGGCAAAAAGTTAACAGACTCAGCTGATTATTAAGGAGAGGAATTGAAGCTTTTTGATTATCTGAAGATGGATTTTCCTGATCTGACGCCTGAAGCCACCAAAGTCCATCTTGCGCAATTAAATGATTATAAAGAGGATCCGCTGGTTAAATTCCGTGAAGGCACTTTCGACGACTGGCAGTGCTGGCAGAAGCGACTGGAGTTTAGCCGCAGGTATGTCGTTTCACTGATCAGAATCCCGGGGACTGAAACCTGGCTATTTGCGGGAGCATTTCAGCAAATAGGCAACGCGGGAAAGAAAGCCTACGCTGATCGTGAAGAACTGTATTATCAGTACCACCTTCAGAAAATCCCAGAGACTGAAGAATACGCTGGAAGGATGTATATCAGCTTTAAAAATACAGTCCGTAACTTCATTCGCCTCGGTGAAAGTATTCAGAGCGAACTGGTTATCAGCGCCATCACCCCGGCACGTCTGACCTTCGGCGAGTTTCCAGGCTACCGCAACGTCGTGCTGGACCGGAACAGCATCGGCTCGATCCTCAGACTTAATCTGCAATCCTGGCGTACCGCACTGTCCGTGGTTAAAGGCATCTATGTATTAACTGATCGGGACGGTGGAAAACTCTACGTTGGAAAAGCCGATGGAATTGAGGGGATATGGGGCCGATGGAAATATTATTTTGGTTCCGGGCATGGCGGCAATGTAGGGCTTAAGGAAGCTTTCGGCATAGGCGATGAAAACCGACTGCAGAATATCACATTCGCGATCCTCGAAGTCATGGATCTTAATGCCGAAAAAGGTGAAATTGACCGCCGCGAAACTCACTGGAAGCAAATACTGCTCTCGCGAGAGTTTGGCCATAACCGAAA